>JAGXTB010000171.1 GCA_018334165.1 Sphingomonadales bacterium
TCTACCCTTTCCTGCATGACCCGCCTGAGCGCTCATGGCGAGCTATGGTGCTTCCGATCCTGCCCACCTGCGCATCCGAATCGGCTTCGAATCACGTGCAAGGTGATGCTGGCTGCCAGGGGGTGACACTTTCGATCGAACAATGTCCATAGTGTCCACTCCCGCAGAAATCTGCGGCTTTGCGGGCGTTCCAAAAATGTTCCTGTTCCCCACTTGTTCCATGAGAACAAATGCGATACATCATTGGCACGTTGACCTCACCGGTCAGTGGCTTACGCAAGGGGACAGGCAATGGGTGCTCAGCTTAAACTGATTCAGGAAGGCAAGGAAACAATGGACCGGCAGAAGGCGCTCGAAGCGGCGCTGGCGCAGATTGATCGCGCATTTGGCAAGGGTAGCGCGATGAAGCTGGGCTCGAAGGAAGCGATGGAGGTCGAATCGATCCCCACCGGTTCGCTCGGGCTTGATATCGCACTAGGCGTCGGCGGTTTGCCGCGTGGGCGGGTGATCGAAATCTACGGGCCGGAAAGTTCAGGCAAGACCACACTGGCGCTGCACGTCATCGCTGAGGCGCAGAAGAGTGGCGGGACCGCGGCTTTCGTCGATGCCGAACACGCGCTCGATCCGGCCTATGCCAAGAAGCTGGGCGTCGATATTGACGAACTGATCGTCTCGCAGCCCGATACCGGCGAACAGGCGCTCGAAATCGTCGATACGCTGGTGCGTTCGAATGCGATTGATGTGCTGGTGGTGGACTCGGTCGCAGCACTTGTGCCGCGCGCCGAAATCGAAGGCGAAATGGGCGACAGCCATGTTGGCCTCCAGGCCCGTTTGATGAGCCAGAGCTTGCGCAAGCTGACCGGTTCGATCAGCCGCTCGCGCTGCATGGTGATCTTCATCAACCAGCTGCGCATGAAGATCGGGGTGATGTACGGCAATCCGGAAACCACCACCGGCGGCAATGCGCTCAAGTTCTACGCCTCGGTCCGGCTCGACATCCGCCGCACCGGGCAGATCAAGGACCGCGACGATATCGTCGGCAACACCACCCGCGTCAAAGTGGTCAAGAACAAGGTTGCCCCGCCGTTCAAGCAGGTCGAATTCGACATCATGTATGGCGAAGGCATTTCCAAGATCGGCGAAATTCTCGACCTCGGCGTCAAGGCCGGAATTGTCGAGAAGAGCGGTGCCTGGTTCTCATACGACAGCATCCGGATCGGTCAGGGGCGCGAAAACGCCAAGACCTATCTGAAGGAAAATCCCGAGCTTTGCGACCGGCTGGAGGCTGCGATCCGCGGCCAAACCGAAGGTCTGTCCGGGGAGATGATGGCCGGTCCTGAAGCTGAGGACGACATCTGATCTTCGAGAGCTTCCGGCCCGGCGACGCCCGTTCGCCGCGCCGGGGTTGAATGGAGGGCGTTCCCGAGTCCCCCGTACCCCTTCGGGGACGTCCTCCGACTGACAGGACCGGCGCGGCATTCCATGCGAATGCCGCGCCGGTTTCTGTTGGGCCGCGTCAAATGCAAATTCGCGCAGACCGTGTAATCCCGCACTTGACCGAAGAACAAATGCCCCGCAATCATGTACATCGCTAAAACGGAGGGGAATCATGGCGAAAATCCAGAATGTATTGGTCGTAACTTTGGGAGCGATGGCACTTTCAGGCTGTGCAACAGTAATGAACGGTCCCAATCAGGACCTGGAAGTCAAATCCGAGCCTGATGGCGCGACCGCCAAGCTGACCAACGGCTATACCTGCACAACGCCGTGCAAGGTCGAAGTGCCGCGCCGCAACGACATGCGGGTGGATATCAAGAAGGACGGCTACAAGCCGACCTATGTGCTGGTCCAGTCGAAGCTGGGTGGGGCAACCTTCGGCAACCTTATCGCTGGCGGGATCGTGGGCGGGCTCGTCGATAGCTCGAACGGCTCCTCCAAAAAGCTTTCGCCGAACCCGGTCTCGGTCAAACTGGTCGCCGAAGGCGCCTCGGGCGAAGAGATGCTGCTCGACAAGAAGGGCAAGGAAATGGGCACGCTTGCCGCGCACAACGACAAGGTGCGGGTCGATGTCGCCAAGACCATCGGCAACGAAGCTGCCGGCGTACCGGCAACTGGCCCGGCCGCGGCAGCTGCTGCCGAACCGGCTCCGCCGCCGCCCGCTCCGGCACCGGCCGGCAACTGATTGCGGGCCGGGTGTCCCGGCCTGGATCACTCGAAAATTGCCTGGCGACGAGCCACCGTTCACCAGGCTAGGCCTCCGGTCGAAAGACCGGAGGCCTCATGATGTACCGCCCGATCCTTGCTGTCCTTGCCGCCGCGATGCTCGCGGCTGGCTCCGCTGAGGCCCGCCCACCGATCGCCGCCAAGTGGCCGCTGCTGGCTTTCGATCGGCAGGGCTCTTGCGAGCTGACCATCAACAGCAACGGCAAATTCATGTGGATCGAAGCCAGCGGCCTGATCCCCGGCACCCGCGCCAGCTTCGCGCTCAGCAACGCGCGGATGAAGCCGATTGCCTGGAACGTGCTGGCGGATTCCTCGGGCTCGTGGTCTACCGCCTACTTGCCGCTGCTGTGGGGAGAGGGCGATGGCACACTGCGCAACGCGACCAGCGCCAGCACGGTCGCGGTGCGGATCGACGCGCCCGGGTGCGAGCTTGCCGCCTCAGCCCCTTGGAAACGCGAGGTCCGGGTCATTCCCTGACCCGGATCCGCCGCCCCGCTCAGTGCGGCTCCGCCGCGCGGGCCTTGACCACATCGTCGGCGTGTTTGCCGCCCAGCTCGGCCAGGTGATCGAACGCCGCCACAAAGCTCGCCAGCCCCTGGCTCAGCGAGCGCAGTTCGGCGTCGAGCCCGTGGATCGCGCTTTCGGGCAGCAGCGCCTCGACCCGCTCCCACCGCGCCCATTCGGGATGCGGCGATAGCCCCAGGATTTGTCCGCGCCGCGCCGACAGCACCGACCCGGCCTTCGATCCGGTCCCGCCCGGTGTATCGACAGTCACCTTCGCCACCGGCTCGAGCAGGTAGGGCGCGGACTGAGCCAGCGCATCGCCCATCGCCATGCGCCCGGCGATCTTGAACGCCAGTTCCGAGCTGTCCACGCTGTGGAACGACCCGTCGAGCAGCGTCACCGCGACATCGACCACCGGAAAACCCAGCGGGCCGCGCGCCATTGCCTCTTTCACCCCGGCTTCGACTGCTGGGATATATTGCTTGGGAATCACCCCGCCGGTGATCTTGTCCTCGAACCTGAAACCCTCACCGCGCGGCAAGGGGCGGATCTCGATCACGCAGTCGCCGTACTGGCCGTGCCCGCCAGACTGCTTCTTGTGCCGCCCGCGCACATGGGCGCCTTTGCGGATCGATTCGCGATAGGCGATCCGCGGCGGCCGGGTATCGACCGCCACGCCGTAGCGCCGTTGCAGCCGCCCCAGCACAACCGCAAGATGCTCATCGTTGATCCCGCGCAGGATCGTTTCGTGGCTGGCATCGTCCTGTTCCCATTCCAGCGCCGGGTCTTCTTCGCAGAGGCGATGCAGCGCGGTTGAGAGCTTGACGTCGTCCTTGCGGTCGCGCGTGGTGATCGCCACCGCGGCGTTGCGCGCGGGATAGGCTACCAACCCGCTCTCGGCCAAAGCAGCACCCTTGCGGCCCAGCACCATGCCGGCCCGCGCGCTATCGACTTTGGCCACCGCAACAATATCGCCCGGCTGCGCGGCGTGCTGCTTGGCGGTCTTGTCACCCTGAACGAAGAATAGCGAACCGGTCCGTTCGGCTGTGTCGCCCAGTACCAGCTCATCGCCTTCGGTCAGGCCATCACCCAGCACGCGGCCCAAGGCGAGCCGCCCCATCGCGCCGCCATTGGCAATCTTGAACACATGCAGCGCGCCGCCGCCGTTCACTCCCAGCCGGGCTGCCGCCGCGCCGGGGGCAGGGGCCTCATGCCGCAGCAGCTTGAGCAGGCGGTGCACTCCGCCATCGCTCAGCGCCGAACCCAGCACCACCGGGACCACCTTGTTCTCCTGGGTGTCGGCGGCAAGATCGGCCATCACCAGTTGCTGGTCCGGTTGTTCGTCCATCAGCAGTGCTTCGAGCAGCTGGTCGTCAAAATCGGCCAAAGTTTCGAGCAAATGCGTGCGCTCTTCCTTCTCGCGCTCGAGCAGTTCACCGGGGATTTCCACCCGTTCGCTCTCCTTGCCGGGGCGATAGCGGTAGGCGCGTTCGAGCGCGAGATCGACATAGCCGGTCACATTGTCGCCCTCGCGGATCGGGATCTGACGCAGCGCCAGCGGCTCGCGGCTCATCGGCTGGAGCTCGCCGATCAGTTCCCGGATCGCGCCAGCGCGGGCGTGTTCGATCTTGTTGACGAAAATCGCGTGCGGCACGCCCAGCTCGTCGAGCTGGCGCAGCATCGGTTCGGCCAGGCCAGCGCGTTCGGGCGCGGGATCGATCACCACCAAGGCCATGTCGGCCGATTGCAGCGCGGCCAGGCCATCGGCGGCAAAGCCCGCGCCGCCCGGCACGTCGATCAGTGCGAACCGGTCGCCCATGTAGTCAAAATGGGTGAGATTGATTTCGGTCGATCCGCCGCGGCTGCGGGCTTCGGGCGAGGCATCGCCCACGGTATTGCCCTGCTCGACGCTGCCCTGGCGGTTGATTGCACCGCTGGCGAAAAGCAGTGCTTCGGCGAGGCTGGTCTTGCCCGTGCCGGCCGGCCCCACCAGAGCGACCGCACGGGTTGCTGCACTGCCGTTTGCTTGACCATTTTGGGTGCTGCCCATCGTCCGCCTCCTTTGCTTGCAGAGGCGCGCCGGGCGCTATGGGTGCGTCAGACGCGCACTGGTAATTGGGCGATGCTCTGCCTCTCTGCGGTGAGTCGCAAGTGAAATCTTCACCCCGTTTGTTGCTTGTGCCGCAAGGACACAGCGCATAACCTGACCGGCATGACGACCGGAAACGAATGGCGCGAGGCGGTTGGCCGCAGCTGGGCCGAGAACTATCGATTGACTGACCGGGCCTTTGCCGGGCTGACCGAGCGGCTGCTGGGCCGGATCGGCGGCTGCGACGGGCGTCAGGTGCTCGACATCGGCTGCGGTGCGGGTGAAGTTGCGCTGGCCATTGCGCGCGGCAATCCCGGCGCCAAGGTGGTCGGCGTCGATGTCTCGCCGCACCTGGTCGAAGCCGCCTGGCAGCGCGGCGCGGCGCTGGGCAATGTCGAATTCGTCCTGGCCGATGCCGCGACCTGGAAGCCCGAGCAATTCGCCCCGCATTTGCTGGTTTCGCGCCACGGGGTGATGTTTTTCGACGTGCCGGTGATGGCCTTTGCCAACCTGCGTGCCATGGCCGCGGGCGATGCGCGGATGGTTTTCTCGTGCTTTCGCGACGCGCGGCTTAACCCCTGGGCAAGCGAGCTGGCGGGCATTCTCAAGGTTCCCGCACCGGGCAACAGCACCGCGCCGGGGCCGTTTGCCTTTGCCGACACCGGTTACGTTCACGGCATCCTGGACAACGCGGGCTGGGGCGAGGTCGCGTTCGAGGAGGTCGATTTCGCTTATATCGCTGGGATGGGCGACGATCCGATCAGCGACGCGCTCGACCTGTTCAAGCGGATCGGCCCGGCCGCTCCGGTCCTGCGCGCGATGCAGGGCGATGCGCGCGATTCTGCCGAACTGTGGATTCGCGACTGGCTGGAAGACTACCGCAGCGGCAATCTGGTGGCCTTTCCGGCTGCGGCGTGGATTGTGACTGCCAGCAAATAGTCCTCCCCGGCACGGGGAGGGGGACCACGAAGTGGTGGAGGGGTAGGCGCGAGTGATCCTAACGGTGAAGGGTAGCGCAGGGCGCTTGCCCGCAAGGTAGTGACCACTCGCACGTACCCCTCCACCATCCTGCGGATGGTCCCCCTCCCCCAAGGGGGAGGAATGGCTTGCCGCACGGCAAAGCGTGCCTTATCGGCGGCGGGCTATGACCTCGACGAACGAAATCCGCCGCTCCTTTCTCGATTACTTCGGCTCGCACGGGCACGATGTGGTGCCCTCGGCGCCGCTGGTGCCTTACAACGATCCGACGCTGATGTTCGTCAACGCCGGGATGGTGCCGTTCAAGAACGTGTTCACGGGCCTGGAAAGCCGGGACGTGCCGCGCGCGGTCTCCAGCCAGAAATGCGTGCGCGCCGGCGGCAAGCACAACGATCTGGACAATGTCGGCTACACCGCGCGGCACCACACCTTCTTCGAGATGCTGGGCAACTTCAGCTTCGGCGACTATTTCAAGGAACAGGCGATCATCCACGCCTGGACCCTGCTGACCAAGGAATGGGGCATTCCCGGCGACCGGCTGACCGCGACGGTCTATCACACCGACGATCAGGCGTTTGAGCTGTGGAAGACAATCGCCGGCCTGCCCGAAAGCCGGATCATTCGCATTCCGACCAAGGACAATTTCTGGGCGATGGGCGCCGATGGCCCGTGCGGGCCGTGCAGCGAAATCTTCTTTGACCACGGCGACCACATCTTCGGCGGTCCCCCGGGCAGCCCGGACGAAGATGGCGACCGCTTTGTCGAGATCTGGAACCTGGTGTTCATGCAGTTCCTGCAGGAAAACGACGTCCAGGTCGGCGAACTGCCCAAGCCCAGCATCGATACCGGCATGGGGATCGAGCGCGTCGCGGCGGTGCTGCAGGGCGTGCACGACAATTACGATACCGACACCTTCAAGGCGCTGATAGCGGCGAGCCAAAGCCTGACCGGGGTCAAGGCCGCGGGCGAGCACCAGGCCAGCCACCGCGTGATCGCCGATCATTTGCGCTCGGTCAGCTTCCTGCTGGCCGATGGCGTGCTGCCCAGCAATGAAGGGCGCGGCTATGTGCTGCGCCGGATCATGCGCCGGGCGATGCGCCATGCCCACTTGCTGGGCGCGAAGGACCCCTTGATGCATCGGCTGGTCGGGGCCTTGGTGACCGAGATGGGCCAGGCCTATCCCGAGCTTGGCCGCGCGCAGCCGCTGATCGAGGAAACCTTGCAGCGCGAGGAAGTGCAGTTTCGCCGCACGCTCGCTAACGGGCTCAAGCTGCTCGACGAAGCCACTGGCAGCATGGGCGAGGGCGCTGAGCTGCCCGGCGATGTCGCCTTCAAGCTCTATGATACGTTTGGCTTCCCTTACGACCTGACTGAGGACGCGCTGCGTTCGCGAGGTATCGGGATCGATCGGGCAGGCTATGACGCTGCGATGGAACAGCAGAAAGCCGCCGCGCGCGCCGCCTGGAAGGGCAGCGGGCAGGCCGCCGACGAAGAAGTGTGGTTCGACATCGCCGAACGCGTCGGCGCGACCGAATTCACCGGCTACACCGCCAATACCGCCGAGGCGCAGGTCCTCGCGCTGGTCAAGGACGGCAAGGAAGTGGACAGCGCCAAGGCTGGCGATGCGGTCACCGTGATCGTCAACCAGACCCCGTTCTATGGCGAAAGCGGCGGCCAGATGGGCGATGCCGGGACCATCACCGGGGCCGACGGGCTGAGCATTGTCGTGGGCGACACGTCCAAGCCGCTCGGCCGGCTGCATGCGCACAACGGCACGATTGCCAGTGGGACGATCAAGCTGGGCGATACGGTCAAGCTCGACATCGACGTCGCGCGCCGCGATGCTACCCGCGCCAACCATTCGGCCACCCACTTGCTGCACGAAGCCCTGCGGCGGCGGCTGGGCGAGCACGTAACGCAGAAAGGCTCGCTGGTCGCGCCCGACCGGCTGCGGTTCGACTATTCGCACCCTACCGCGCTGAGTGCAGAGGACCTGGCCTCGATCGAGGCCGAAGTGAACGCGCAAGTGCGCGGCAACGATGCCGTGGTCACGCGGCTGATGACGCCGGAAGACGCGATCGAGGCCGGCGCCATGGCGCTGTTCGGCGAGAAGTACGGCGACGAAGTGCGCGTGCTTTCGATGGGCACGAATAGCGGCAAGACCTATTCGGTCGAATTGTGCGGCGGCACCCACGTGCGCGCGCTGGGCGATATCGGTGTGTTCCGGATCGTCTCGGAAAGCGCGGTTTCAAGCGGCGTACGCCGGATCGAGGCGCTGACCGGCGAAGGCGCGCGCCAGTGGCTGGTCGCGCGCGAGGACGCGCTGAAAAGCGCGGCAAGCCTGCTCAAGACGACGCCCGATGATGTCGAGGCCCGCGTTGCCGCGCTGCTTGACGAGCGCAAGAAGCTGGAACGCGAACTGGCCGAAGCCAGGAAGGCGCTGGCGCTGGGCGGCGGTGGCGGCAAGGCCGAGGCGGCCGATGAGGACGTTGGCGGGGTAAAGTTCTCCGGCCAGGTGCTCGGTGGTCTGGACCCCAAGGAACTGCGCGGACTGCTCGATGCGGCCAAGCAGCGGATGGGCTCGGGCGTTGCGGCGATCGTCGCGGTGAACGAGGGTAAGGCCAGCATCGCCGCAGCGGTGACTGATGATCTGACCGGCAAAGTCAGCGCCGTCGATCTGGTCCGCGCAGGCGTCGAGGCGCTGGGCGGCAAGGGCGGCGGCGGCCGGCCCGACATGGCCCAGGGTGGCGGCCCCGACGGCGACAAGGCCGCCGAGGCGATTGCTGCGGTTAAGGCCGTGCTGGCGGGTTAATTCTGTCGCTCGCGCAAGCTGGCACTCTTCAACCTTGGCTTCTCGTCCAGTTCGCCTTCTTCCATGATCTGCGCGCGCATCTGGTCGCGCTTGCCGTGGATCGAGGCGATTACTGGACCCATTGCCACGCCAAGGTCAACCAGCACCGCCTCCGATAATTGGAGCGAGCTTTCCAGCGTTTCGGGCACTGCGTGGCTGGCCCCGGCGCGGTAAAGCGCGGCGGCGTGGCTGGCATCGCGGGCGCGGGCGATCAAGGGCAACGAAGGGTGCGCGGCGCGCAGGCGGCGGACCAGGCGCTGCACACCGACCGGATCGTCCATCGTGAAGATCACCGCAGTGGCCTCGTCCAGTCCCAGCCGTTCGAGCGCATCGGGGCGGGCGGCATCGGCGAAGCGGGCGGAAATCCCCGCCGTTCGCGCTTCCTTGACCAGTTCGGGATCAACGTCGATCGCGACATAGGGCTGGCCGTGCTCGGTCAGCATTTCGGCCACCAGCCGGCCGACGCGCCCGCAGCCCACCACGATCGAATGGCGCGGGTCGAGCGCCTGGTCGCCAAGCGGATCGGCAGCCGAATCCACGCGCCGCGCGGCCCAGCGGCCCACCACTGCCAGGATCGGGGTCACTGTCAGCCCCAGCGCGGTGACGATCTGCCAGAACTGCGCGGCCTCGGGCAGGATCAGGTTCCCGGCCTGCGCCGCGCCCAGTACGATCAAGGTGGTCTCGGACGGGCTGGCGAGCAGGATCCCGGCTTCGGTCGCGGTCCCGGCGCGCGCGCCTGACAGGCGCAGCAGCACGCCGGTGACCAGCGCCTTGGCCCCCAGCACCAGCGCCGCCGCGATCAGGATTTCGCTCAGGTTTTCCCACAGGAACCCCAGATCGAGCCCCATGCCGATGGTGATCAGGAACACGCCCAGCGCCAGCCCCTTGAAGGGCGCGAGCATGGCTTCGACTTCGCTGTGGTATTCGGTTTCGGCGATCAGCAGCCCCGCGGTCAGCGCACCGAATATTGGCGAGAGGCCGACCGCGCCAGTCGCCAGCGAGGAGAGGATCACCACCAGCAGACTGATCGCCAGGAACAGTTCGGGGCTTTTGGTGCGGGCGGCCTGTTCGAACAGCCGGGGCAGCAGATAGCGCCCGCTGCCCAGCAGCGCGACCAGCACCAGCGTGCCCATGACCAGCGTACGCAGCAGGTCGCCCATGTCCTGCGCGCTGTCCCCCCGGCCCAGCGCGCCCAGCAGGAAGATGATCGGCACCAGCGCGATATCTTCGAACAGCAACATCCCCAGCGCCGAGCGGCCCACCGGTGTGCGCGGGTCCGCTATCCGCAGCACCAGCGCGGTGGAGGAGAGTGCCAGCGCCAGGCCCAGCGCCAGCGCGGTTGCCAGCGAGTTGCCCAGAGTGACCAGCACCACCGCAATCAGCAGCGCCGAGGCGGCAAGCTCTTTCGCGCCCAGGCCAAAGACATCGCGCCGCATCGCCCAGAGCCGCGCAAACGACAGCTCCAGTCCAATTGAAAACAGCAGCAGCACGATCCCGAATTCGGCAAACGGCGCCAGCCGCGCGGGATCGCTAATGGTCACCCATGACAGCCAGGGATTTGCGCCCGACAGTCCGCCCAGCGCGAAAGGCCCGATCAGAATCCCGACCAGGATGAACCCGATCACCGGCGTGATCCGGAACCGCGCAAACAGCGGGATCACAATCCCCGCCGCGCCCAGAATCACCAGCGCGTCAGACAGCGGCGAAGTGGAAACCAGGTCGATCGGATTGGCCATGGCCTCTTATGCAGAGGCCCCCGCCATTTGTCACGTGCTGCACATGCGAAAAGGGCGGCCGGATCGCTCCAGCCGCCCCTTGATTGCGCATTTCTAAGGATGCTTACTTCCAGTTCTTCATCTCGACCTCGAGGTTCTGGACGATCGCTTCGAAGAACCCTTCGGTGGTCAGCCAGGGCTGGTCCGGGCCGATCAGGATCGCCAGGTCCTTGGTCATCTTGCCGCCTTCGACGGTATCGACGCAGACCTTTTCCAGCGTTTCGGCAAAGCGCACCACATCGGGGGTATTGTCGAACTTGCCGCGATAGATCAGGCCCCGGGTCCAGGCGAAGATGCTGGCGATCGGGTTGGTGCTGGTCTGCTTGCCCTGCTGGTGCTGGCGGTAGTGGCGGGTGACGGTGCCGTGAGCGGCTTCGGCCTCCACGGTCTTGCCGTCCGGCGTCATCAGCACCGAGGTCATCAGACCCAGCGAGCCGAAGCCTTGCGCAACCTGGTCCGACTGGACGTCGCCGTCATAGTTCTTGCAGGCCCACACGAACTTGCCCGACCACTTGAGCGCCGAAGCGACCATGTCGTCGATCAGGCGGTGTTCGTAAACGATCCCGGCCGCGGCGAACTTTTCCTTGAAGCCTTCGGTGTCGAACACTTCCTGGAACAGGTCCTTGAAGCGCCCGTCATAGGCCTTGAGGATGGTGTTCTTGGTCGACAGGTACACCGGCCAGCCCAGTCCCAGCCCATAGTTGAAGCTGGCGCGGGCGAAATCGCGGATCGAATCGTCAAGGTTGTACATCGCCAGCGCCACGCCGGGCGAGGGGTAGTGGAACACTTCCTCGTCGATCTTGCTGCCATCGTCGCCTTCCCAGATCAACCGCAGCTTGCCGGGGCCGGGGACCACGAAGTCGGTCGCCTTGTACTGATCACCAAAGGCGTGGCGGCCAACCACGATCGGATCGGTCCAGCCCGGGATCAGCTTTGGCACGTTCTGCATCACGATCGGTTCGCGGAACACCACCCCGCCCAGAATGTTGCGGATCGTGCCGTTCGGGCTCTTCCACATTTTCTTGAGCTTGAATTCTTCCACCCGGGCTTCGTCGGGGGTGATCGTCGCGCACTTCACGCCAACGCCGTACTGCCGAATCGCATTGGCAGAATCGACGGTGATCTTGTCGTTGGTTTCGTCGCGCTTTTCGACGCTCAGGTCATAATACTTCAGGTCGATATCAAGGTAGGGCAGGATCAGCCGTTCACGGATCCACTGCCAGATGATGCGGGTCATTTCATCGCCGTCGAGCTCGACAACGGGGTTTTTCACCTTGATCTTGGCCATGCCTGTTCTCTTTCCCGGGGAAGGTCTTTCCCGGTTCCCTTAGCACGGCTTGCACACCGTGCAAGTAAGGGCTGGACGCATGCTGCGTGGCGCTTTAATCGAACGGTTAAACGCCAGCTGAGAGGATGATGGCCATGAGCGAGGAAAATGCAGTCCTGACCGAAGTCGAAGACGGTGTGCTGATCGTCACGATGAACCGGCCTGAGGCCAAGAACGCGATGAACAAGGCCCAGGCCGAAGGGATCGCCGCGGCAATGGACCGGCTGGAAGCCGATGGCAATCTGCGCTGCGCGATCCTGACCGGGGCAGGGGGGACTTTCTGTTCGGGCATGGACCTCAAGGGCTTCCTGCGCGGCGAACGTCCCTCGATCGAAGGACGCGGGTTTGGCGGGCTGACCGAATGGACCCCCAGCAAGCCAGTGATCGCGGCAGTCGATGGCTATGCCCTGGCCGGCGGGCTGGAACTGGCGATCAGCTGCGATCTGATCGTGGCCAATGCGGGATCGAAGTTCGGCATTCCCGAAGCCAAGCGCGGCCTGGCTGCTGCGGCCGGCGGCCTGATCAAGCTGCCCCGCCAGATCCCGCCGCGGATCGCGATGGAGCTGGCCCTGACCGGCGACTTTATCGATGCCGCGCGGGCCTATGACCTGGGCCTGGTCAACCGGGTGGTCGATGGCCCCTCGATCGAAGGCGCCAAGGAACTGGCCAAGGCGATCGCCGCCAACGGTCCGCTGGCGCTGATTGCCTCGAAGGCGGTGATTCGCCAGTCGCACACCTGGAGTGACGAAGAGATGTGGACCAAGCAGGGCGCAATCACCATGCCGGTCTTTGTCAGCCAGGATGCCCGCGAAGGCGCGGCCGCCTTTGCCGAAAAGCGCAAGCCGAACTGGCAGGGCAAGTAAGCACCTTGGATCCTCTCCATTTTCCGCGAAGGCGGCAAATGGGGAGGTGGATCGGCCGTCAGGCCGAGACGGAGGGGCCTTCTGCCCTCTCGTCATTACCCCTCCGTCAGCCGCCTTCGGCGTCTGCCACCTCCCCATTTGCACTTCGTGAAAATGGGAAGGAACTTGCCTCTGAAACGAAAAAGGCCCCGGGAAACCGGGGCCTTTTTCGTGAATGGTGGGCGTAGCAAGGATTGAACTTGCGACCCCTACGATGTCAACATAGTGCTCTACCACTGAGCTATACGCCCGCACCATTCAGGTTCTGCCCGAGGCCGTCGCCCCGGGCAGGGGAGCGCCATTAGCCGGGCTCTCTCGGATACGCAACCCCCAACTACGTCGTCATTGCGAGCGTAGCGAAGCAATCCAGGAGTCGCGCAGTGCCGCCACTGGATTGCGTCGCTACGCTCGCAATGACGAAGCGTGGTGCTAAATCGAAGCTTGCGCCTGCTGGCCGAAAATCCGCTCGACTTCGAGGACCAGGTCCTTGAGGTGGAAAGGCTTCGAAAGCACCTTGGCCTGCGGAGCCTCGCGGCTGGCCTTGAGCGTCACCGCGGCAAAGCCGGTGATGAACATCACTTTGGTCTTGGGGCTGATTTCGGCGCAGCGCTGGGCCAGTTCGATCCCGTCCATTTCGGGCATGACGATGTCCGACAGCAGCAGATCGTATTCACCATCTTCGAGCAGCGGCACGGCGAGCGTACCGCGATCTACCGCGGTCACGTCATAGCCGGCGTTTTCCAGCGCCCGCGCCAGGTAAGTGCGCATGGCTTCTTCATCTTCGGCAAGCAGGATGCGGATCATCGCGGCGCGTCTTCCCGGTTGTTCGTTGTTGTATCCAGCGCACAAAAGCACGCGTCAGGGGCAGTGTATACACCCTTCGGGTTAACAATCTCGCCCCATTTGCAGACTGACTTGCTTTGACACAGTGCCGTGCGCGCGCCAGCAAGGGATAATGGATTCGGTAAGCACAGGGACAGGCGATTCGCCGCGCCGCGAGGGGGGCTCGATCCCCGGGTCCGGCGGCATGCCGGCCTTTGTCGTCAGCGCTCCCGAACCTTCGGCGCTGCCGGTGCTGATCGCGGTGCCGCATGCCGGGCGGGCCTATCCCGGCACCTTGCTGGAGCGGATGCGCAACCCCGGCTTTGCCGCGCTCAAGCTGGAAGACCGCTATGTCGATCGGCTGGCCGAAGCGGTCGTGAAAGAGACCGGCGCGGCGCTGCTGGTGGCCCATGCGCCGCGAGCGATGATCGACCTCAACCGCGCGACCGAGGATGTCGATTGGGACATGTTCGCGCGCGGGCGGCCTGACAATCTGGGCAGCTATACCCCCGGCATGCGGGTGCGAAGCGGGCTGGGGCTGATCCCGCGGCGGTTGCCGGGGCTGGGTGAGCTGTGGAAGCGCCGCCACGAGGAGGAAGACCTCGCTGCGCGGATCGACCTGATCCATGCGCCTTACCATGCCTGCCTGGCCGAGACATTGGCCGCGTTGCGGGATCGGTGGGGTGCGGCCTTGCTGATCGACCTGCATTCAATGCCGCCGCTGGGCTTTCGCGGCGGACAGCCTGCGCCGGAATTCGTGCTGGGCGACCGGTTTGGCGTCTCTTGCCACGGATCGCTGGTGGGCAGCTGTTTCAGCTATTTCGCCGAAGCCCGGCGCGGCGCAGCGCACAACCGGCCCTATGCCGGGGGCTATGTGCTCGAACGGCACGCCCATCCGGACGAAGGACTGCACGCCCTCCAGCTTGAAGTGGACCGCTCAAGCTATCTCGATACTCGGCTGGTTGAGCCCGGGCCGGGCTTTGCGGCGATGGTGGCCTTGCTGGCAGGATTGGTGCGCCGCCTTGCTGGCGAAGTGGCGGGCTTGGGTCGGCTAGGCAATCTGGCCAACGCCGCCGAGTGATTCGCATGAAAAAACCACCTCGTGCATTGCACGAGGTGGCCAAGGTTCAGGGAGGAGGTGCACCGAAGTACACCAATGCCCGACCGGGCCATGAGGGAAGCGCCAGCCAGACAGGTGCTAAAATAGGCCTGTTGCAAGTCGTGTGCAAGGAAGACTTTCGCAGGCCAATGAAAAGGCGCGATTCCGGCATGTTGCCGGAACCGCGCCTTTCAGGTCAGCAAAACGACTCGATCAGGCGGGCAGTGCGGGAACCGGACCCTTGCCCAGTTGGACCTGACGGCCGAAGATTTCGCTCATGTGATCAAGGCTGAACAGGTGGGCATAGATCAGCGCCAGCATGCCGTTCTGGTTCATCGTGCGCAGCACATCGCCGCGCAGGTCGCGCAGCTTTTCCTGATCGATCATCTTGAAACCGCGATAGATGAAGGGCTGGTCGTTGCCCGGCTGCTGGATCGAAACTTCGCCGTCCATCAGCAGGCCATGCTTTTCCAGCTCTTCGACGAACGAAGTGGTGCGGAAACCGGCTTCTTCGAAGTTGCGGCAGAAATCGAGCGTCGATTTGCAGGCTTCGCTGGGCTCGCCGTCTTCGAACAGGATCATGCCTTCGTCGAATTCGCCAACCAGGTCGCTGGTGGGATCGAAGCACAGCGAAAGCTCTTCGGTTTCGGGGGACAGCTTGGCCAGCATGAAGGGATAGCGGCGGGCATAGGCCGGAACATAGACCGGGGAAGTCAGCTTGCCCTCGTCATCGAAGAACACGTTGACGTTCTCGTTAAGTCCCATCAGCGCCAGCGGCACCGGCTGGTCGCTGGTCGAAAAGATCACCGGATAGTGGCGCGCGGCGTGGACGAATTCCTCGGCGGTCAGCGGAACCGCGTGCTGGTTGACCATCCACTTGGCGTTTTCGGTGGTGCGGCTCTTCCAGTTCGCATGGTCGCGGCTGTTGAGCGGCATGAGGTCCTGGTAGAACATCGGCAGGTTGGCGGCTTGGGGCGCGCTGGCCATGGGTAATCTCCGGCAGAAAGCGACAGTTGAGCCGGTCTGGCCCGGCGCGAAACCGCGCGTTTAGTCGCTGATCTCGCCGGGCGCAAGCGGCAGCAGCTTGCCGGGGTTCATCAGCCCCTGCGGATCGAGCGCGGCCTTGATCTGGGCCATCATTTTCAAGGCCACCGGATCGCCCAGCCGGGCCAGTTCATCGCGCTTCATCTGGCCGATCCCGTGCTCGGCCGAGATCGTGCCGTACCACTGGGTGACCAGGTCATGGACGCGGCAGCTGGCCGTTTTGCCCTGATCCAGCTCCCATTCGCCGCGCACAGCGCCCGGCGGAGCGGTGACATGGAAATGGACATTGCCATCGCCCAGGTGGCCGAAAGCGAAGGCCTTGCAGCCGGGAAATTCCGCCTCAACCGTCGGGATCGCCATGGCAATGAAAGCGGCCATTTGGGCTACCGGCACGGCGATATCGTGCTGCACCGCCGCGCCTTTGGCCCTGAGCGCGCCCGAGATCGATTCGCGCAAAGCCCAAAAGGCTTCGGCTTGGCTCTCGGACGCGGCCAGAGTGGCGTCGGCGATGATGCCTTGGGCCTGTTCGAGCAAGGCCATGGCCAGCGCATCGAGGTCCAGTGCTGCATCCTCGGCTCCCAGTTCGATCAGCGCGTGCCAGGCATGCTGCCCAGCCAAGGGCGCGCGGGCGTGGGGCAAGTGCTCCAGTACTGCGGCAAGGCAGTTTTGGGGAATGACCTCAAAGCCTTCAAGTTCGGCGCCAGCGATCCGCTCGGCCAGCAGCAGCAGATCGCGCGCTGCTTCGATGCTGCCCAGCCCGGCCCAGATCACCCGCCGCCCCGCCAATGCCGGAACCAGCCGCAAGGTGGCAGCCGTAACCACCCCTAGCGTCCCCTCTGCACCGATGAACAGCTGCTTGAGATCGAACCCGCGGTTGTCTTTCTTGAGCGGGGTCAGCGCGGACCAGACCGAGCCATCGGCCAGTACCGCCTCGATCCCCAGCACAAACGCCCGCATCGAACCATGGCGCAGCACTTGCGTACCCCCCGCATTGGTCGAAACCAGCCCGCCGATAGTGGCAGAGCCTTTGCCGCCCAGCGTCAGCGGAAAGCGCAAGTCTGCAGCCTCAGCGGCTTGGTGTAAATTCTGAAGTATCACCCCCGCGCCGCAGGTTACCTGCCGCGCCTGGGCATCCACCGGGTCAATCGTATCGAGCCGCCTGAGTGAGAGCAGCAACTGTGCCCCGCTGGCATCGGGGGTTGCCCCGCCAGACATCCCGCTGTTGCCGCCTTGCGGAACGATGGCCACCCCGTGGGCCGCGCAAAGCTTGACCAGTTGGGCTACTTCCTGCGCGCTCGCCGGCGACCCCATGCCGCAGGCCTGTCCGAAGTAACGACCACGCCAGTCGGTCAGCCAGGGTTCCATAAGCCCAGGATCGCGGGTGAAACCGCGCGGACCGAGCAGCGCCTGGGCTGCGTCAAGAAAGGTCTGGTCGGGCCCGCTCATCGTCCGCGCTATGGCACAATGCATCGCCGCTGCGCCAGAGGGGCTTGAATCCGTGGGGCAGCAGGTTAAGCGGTGGTTCAAGCATCGGGGTTATCTACGGGGCAATGAATCCGCTTGTGCAACTGCTGGCACCACTGGTGATGGTGCTTCCCGCCCTGGGAGGGAGCGACGTCGCGCCCGGCGCGTTCCAGTCGGCCAGTCCGGCCGACCCCATGGTGGCCGAGCAGGTTTCGATCCAACAGAGCGTGACGATCCGGATCAACCCGCGACCTGCGCCCGCATCCATGCAGCCCGCGATGTTCTCGCAAGGCTTCGAGCAGGATCGCGAGCCCCGCTTTATCGAGCGGAAGTTCGGCAAGTGCCTGTCAATCAATTCGATTTTCGGCGTTCAGCCGGTTGCCGATGACAAGCTGCTGCTGATCCTCAACGACCGGCGAATGGTCACTGCGCATCTGGAAAAGGGCTGCCAGGCGCGCCAGTTCTATTCGGGAATGATGGTCAAGCGCAATGCCGACGGGCAGGTCTGCATCAGCCGCGATGCGCTGCAATCGCGCAGCGGGGCCAGCTGCCAGGTCACCGGCTTTCGCCAGATCATCCAGATCGGCGATTGATAGCTGCGCACAATGCGCGCGTTTCCTTGACTCTGAAGCCCTCTTGCGCCTAGGGGCGCGCGTGGCTGGCCGGTGTTTCGACCGCGCAGAGCCTCACGTTCCTCCGGTCATTGAAGAAGCCATATGAAGTTCGCCGATATCGGCCTTTCCGACGAATTGCTCAGCGCGGTCACCGCGAAGGGATACGACACGCCCACCGCGATTCAGGCCCAGGCGATCCCCAGCGTGCTGATGATGAAGGACATCATCGGCGTCGCCCAGACCGGCACCGGCAAGACCGCCAGCTTCGTGCTGCCGATGATCGACATCCTGGCCCACGGCCGCCGCCGCGCGATGATGCCGCGCAGCCTGATCCTTGAGCCGACCCGCGAACTGGCCGCTCAGGTCGCCGATGAATTCGCGCTCTACGGCGTCAACCACGACCTCAAGATGGCGCTGCTGATCGGCGGCGTGCAGATGGGCGATCAGGTCAAAGCGCTCAACGAAGGCGTCGATGTGCTGATCGCCACTCCGGGCCGGCTGATGGACCTGTTCGAACGCGGCAAGATCCTGCTGACCGGCTGCGACTTGCTGGTGATCGACGAGGCCGACCGGATGCTCGACATGGGCTTCATCCCGGATATCGAAACGATCTGTTCGAAGCTTCCGGCCAATCGCCAGACCTTGCTGTTCAGCGCCACCATGCCGCCGCCGATCAAGAAGCTGGCGGACAAGTTCCTGACCAATCCCAAATACATCGAGGTTGCCCGCCCAGCCTCGACCAACACCCAGATCGTCCAGTTCAAGGTTCCGGTCGCGTCCAGCCGCGGCAAGCGCGAAGTGCTGCGCGAGCTGCTGCGCACCGACGACGTCAAGACCGCGATGATCTTCTGCAACCGCAAGACCACGGTGCGGGATCTGGCCAAGAGCCTCAAGCAGAACGGCTTTTCGGTCGGCGAAATCCACGGCGACATGGAACAGCCGGCCCGCATCGCCGAGCTCGAGCGGTTCAAGAACGGCACCATCAATATCCTGTGCTGTAGCGACGTTGCCGCCCGCGGCCTCGATGTGAAGGGCGTCAGCCACGTCTTCAACTTCGACACGCCCTGGCATCCGGACGACTACGTCCACCGCGTCGGCCGCACCGGCCGCGCCGGCGCCACCGGCCGAGCCTTCACCCTGATCGCGCCCGAGGACCAGGAAGCAATCGAGAACGTCGAAAAGCTGACCGGCGGCAAGCTGGCAGTGTTCGAAGTGGGCAAGGGCGCCAAGGAACCCCGCGAGGACAAGGCTCCGCGCGAGGACAAGGCTCCGCGCGAGGACAAGCCCGCGCGCGAACCCCGCGAAGAACGCGCCCCGCGCGCCGAACGCCCCAAGCGCGACGGCACCAAGCCGCCAAAGGCTGCCCCGCGCCGCGACGTGGACGAAGGCGACGAAGCGGGCGCCTGGAACGGCCCGGTCCCCGGCTTCCTTGGGGTTTCAGCGCTATAGTCCTCACTTAGTTCCTCTCCATTTTTCGCGAAGGCGACAAATGGGGAGGTGGCAGCGGCTGTAGGTCGCTGACGGAGGGGCCTCTACGCTAGCGTCCT
>JAGXTB010000172.1 GCA_018334165.1 Sphingomonadales bacterium
GCAGCCGTCCTCGGCTATGTAGCAATTGCATTGTACTGCATCGGCCATGCTCCGGAAGCACTTCGTCGCGCCAAGCGTGCGATCGAGATTAACCCTGCTTACGGATATCCGCACTATACTGCTGGCATTTCCAGTGTGATGCTCGGCCAGCCCGAAGCTGCGCTTGAGCACTTCGCCGACTATCATAGGCTCGAACCCAATTCACCAAACCAACATTTTGCATGGGCGTTTACGAGCTACGCGCGTCTGCTGACGCATGACCTTGTAGCGGCCGAAGCCGCTGTGGAACGCAGCATCACGCTCGTTCCCGAGAATGTCGTTTTCTACGTTCACAAGGCCCTTGTCGTAAGCCAACTTGGCCGAACCAGCGAGGCGCGGGAGTTGATGCGCGAGGCCCGACGCCGCCAATCGACCGATACTCTAGAACTATGGGAGCGTCGCTTTCCGCAATGGCTCCCCGCTGGCCCGGCGCTAGATGCAATGCTCACCCACCTGCGCGCGCTGTGGGCGGCGACCGAAGAGGCCTAAGCCAGCTCCACCGTATCCACCGAGTACCCCTTCTCGCGCAGGCTCTCCACCAGCGCATCGAGCTGCTCGCGGTCGCGGGCTTCGCATTCGATGTCGGTAATCAGCCCCTTGGCGGGCAGATGGGTGAAGATCCGCTGGTGGTAGATCTCGATGATGTTGACGTTGTGCTCGTCAAATTCGCGCATCACCTTGAACAGCGCGCCGGGGCGGTCCTGCAGGGTCAGGCGCAGGCGCGCGAGGCGGCCCGAGCGGGCGAGATCGCGCAGCAGCACATTGGCGAGCAGCCGCGTGTCGATATTGCCACCGCAAATCGGGATGCCGATCTTGCGGCCCTTGAACCGGGCCGGATGCGCCAGCACGGCAGCGAGGCCCGCTGCCCCGGCTCCTTCGGCCACGGTCTTTTCGATCTGCAGCAGCAAGGACACTGCGCGTTCGAGCGCGGCTTCGCTGACCAGCACGACATCGTCGAGCAAGCGGCGCAGCACCTGCGCCGTGAACGCGCCCGGCTCCTTCACTGCAATGCCTTCGGCCAGGGTATCGCCGCCGCAGGGCAAATCGTTGTGCTTGAGCTTGTTGTACATCGAGGGGAACAGTTCCGCCTCGACCCCGATCAGCGCGATATCGGGCTTGATTGCGCGCGCGGCCACGCTCATCCCGCTGGCCAGCCCGCCCCCGCCGATCGGGATGACCAGCATATCCAGATCAGGCACTTGCTCGAGCATTTCAAGCGCCACGGTGCCCTGTCCGGCCGCGACATGCGGATCATCGAACGGGTGGACAAAGGTCAGGCCCAGCTCGCTCTCCAACTCGCGCGAATGCGCATAGGCATCGTCGAAAGTCTCGCCATACAGGACCACCGTGCCGCCGACCGCCTCGGTCTGCTGGATCTTCACCGTCGGCGTGTTGCGCGGCATCACGATGGTGACCGGGATGCCGAGCCGCTTGCCGTGGTACGACAGCCCTTGCGCATGATTTCCGGCCGAGGCCGCAATCACGCCGCGGCTGGCCTTGTCCGGATCCATCAGCAGCATCGCATTGAGCGCGCCGCGCTCCTTGTAAGCCGCAGTGAACTGCAGGTTTTCGAATTTCAGCCAGACTTCCGCGCCGGTAATCGCCGACAGCGTGCGGCTGTGGTCCATCGCGGTGCGGATCACAGCCCCTTCGATCCGCGCGGCGGCCGCGCGTACATCTTCGATCGTCAAAAGCGAGTTGGGGTCGGTCTGGATGTTCATGGCCGGGCCGCCCTAGGGCAAAGCGCCAAGTGCCGCAAACCCTAAGTTGTTTCGCGCAGCGGGAGAATTCGGATCAAAAGTTGCGCAATCAGCATCGCCAACGCAATTGCCACGCAGTCAGCCACCCAATCACGCAAGTCGGCAGTGCGGTGCAATTTGGGCAGCGCCTGCACCACTTCTATTCCCGCGCCGAACAGCGCGAGGCGCAGCATGATCGCCCAGCGCGAAGCCTGCCGCCAGGCCAGCGCGGCCACCCCGGTCAGCACGGCAAAGGCCAGCATATGCGCAAACTTGTCGCCCAGATCATAGAGCGGCGTTTGCGGCGGCTTGGGCAGCACCGCCATCACCAGCGCGAAAGCGAACAGCAACCAGAACAGCGGGCGCAGCAATTGGGGCGAGAACAGGCGTTGGGTCAGCGCAATCATGGCGAAACCGATAGACACTGCGCGGGCCAAGGCAAATGGTTATGCGGTGCAGGCAATATGCATCTGGCACCGGCGGCGAAAGCAGCTAAACAGCAAGGCCTATGACCACT
Organism: Sphingomonadales bacterium; assembly: GCA_018334165.1. Taxonomy (GTDB): domain Bacteria; phylum Pseudomonadota; class Alphaproteobacteria; order Sphingomonadales; family Sphingomonadaceae; genus Novosphingobium. The sequence goes on from JAGXTB010000172.1 coordinate 2,296, forward strand.
CCTCTCAACGTATCGTTTCTGGGCCTGGGCGTGATGGGCGGCGCGATTGCGCGGCATATCGGCCAGGCCGGGCATAGCCTGACCATTTTCAACCGCACCCCGGCGCGCGCCCAGAAGTGGCAGGAGGCCAATCCGGGCCTCGCCGCGCGGGTCGCCAAAAGCCCGGCCGAGGCGGCTGAGGGCGCTGACGTGGTGCTGACTTGCGTGGGCAACGACGATGACCTGGCCGACGTGGTGCTGGGCCCGACCGGCATATTCTCCGCGATCCGCAAGGGTGCGACCTTTATCGACCACACCACCGTATCGGCGCGGATCGCGCGGCAGATCCAGGTCGAGGCGCGCGATTTGCAGGTCAACTGCGTCGATGCGCCCGTAACCGGCGGACAGGCCGGCGCGGAGAACGGCACGCTGACGGTGATGTGCGGCGGCCGCGACGAGGCGATCGAGGCCGCGCGCCCGGTGATGGAAGCCTATACCAAGCGGATCGTCCATGTCGGCAAGGCCGGCGCGGGGCAGACCACCAAGATGGTCAACCAGATCGCCTTCAGCGGGATCCTCGCGACGCTCTCCGAAGCCTTGCGCTTTGCCGAGGCTGCGCACCTCGATCTCGACAAGGTCTATCAGGCGATTTCGGGCGGGGCCTCGCAGTCATGGCAGATGGACAACCGCTGGCAGACGATGTGCGAAGACAAGTTCGACTTCGGCTTCGCGATCGACTGGATGCGCAAGGATATGGGGCTGGCGCTGGAAGAGGGCCGCTCGCTGGGCGTCTCGCTGCCGGTCGCGGCCCTGATCGACCAATTCTATGCCGAAGTTCAGGCAATGGGCGGCGGGCGGCAGGATACCTCCGCGCTGGTCCGGCGCTTGCCGCGAAAGGGGAAATGATGCTGCGTTCGATACTGGCGGCGGGGGCCGCGCTGATTGCCTTGGCCAGCCCGGCCCTGGCCGACACGCTGCTCGACAATGTCGATGGCGTCACGCTCGATGCCAATAACGCGATCGACCGCTTTACCGGGCTGGTGATCGCCGACGACGGGCGGATCAAGCAAGTGCTGCGCCGCGGCGACAAGCGCCCGCGCACCGACTATGCGATCGACGGCAAGGGCCAGTTCCTGATGCCCGGGATGATCGACAGCCACGCCCACGTGATGATCGTGGGCTTCGCGGCGATGACGCTCGACCTGTCGGAAACCAAGTCGCTGCCTGAAGCGCTCGCCAAAATCAGCGCCTATGCCAAGGCCCACCCCGACCGCCCGTGGATCCTGGGGGGCGGCTGGAACCAGGAACTGTGGCCCGACAAGCGCTTCCCGAGTGCCGCTGATCTTGACGCGGTGGTGCCAGACCGGCCGGTCTGGCTGAGCCGGGTCGATGGCCACGCCGCCTGGGCCAACAGCAAGGCGATTGGTCAAGCCGGGGTAACCGCAGCGACCAAGGACCCGGCTGGCGGCAAGATCGAACGCCTGACACCGGGCGGCAAGCCCGCCGGGGTCTTCGTCGATAATGCCCAGGAGCTGGTCGACAAGGTCATCCCCGCCCCGCGCCCCGAAGACCGCGACTTTGCGTTCGCCCTGGCGCAGGAAATCTTCTTCAGCCGCGGCAACACCGCCGCCGCCGACATGGGCACGACGATCGAAGACTGGCAGGCCTTCCGCCGCGCAGGCGACAACGGCACGCTCAGGATGCGGGTGATGGGCTATGCTGCGGGTGTCGAGCATATGACGCTGATCGGCGGCCCTGGCCCGACGCCCTGGCTCTATCAGGACCGGTTGCGGCTGAACGGGGTCAAGCTCTATGCCGATGGCGCGCTGGGATCGCGCGGGGCGAGCCTGAAGGCGCCCTACAGCGATGCGCCTGCTACCCGGGGCCTGAGGGTGACCGACGATACCGCGCTCAAGAACATGATGAGCCGCGCGGCGATGGACAATTTCCAGATCGCGGTCCACGCGATCGGCGACGAGGCCGATGCCGCGATGCTGGCGGCGATTGACGAACTGGCGGCCACTTACAAGGGCGATCGGCGCTGGCGGATCGAGCATGCGCAGGTGGTCGATCCGGTCGATATCCCGAAGTTCGGCAAGCACGGCATCATCGCCTCGATGCAGCCGGTCCACCAGACCAGCGACCGGCTGATGGCTGAAAAGCGGCTGGGGCCAGACCGCTTGAAGGGTGCCTATGCCTGGAAGTCGATTGCCGCAACCGGCGCGAAGCTGGCTTTCGGATCGGACGTCCCGGTCGAGCTGGCCGATCCCTTTGTCGGCTGGGCCGCGGCGATCAGCCGCCAGGACACTGACGGCGAACCGGCGGGCGG
>JAGXTB010000173.1 GCA_018334165.1 Sphingomonadales bacterium
GATGGCGCTGCTGCCGATCATGCTGATGGTTTACTTCAGCCAGACCATGCAGGCACCGCCTGGTGCAGCCGAGGCAGCCCAGGCCGCCGAACTGGCCGCGCTGCCCGGCAATGCCGCCGAAGCGCCGGTAGTCGGGCTTGAACCGCCGATGGGTTCGCTTTCGCTGGGTGCAATGGACGCCGCGCGCGCCTCCAATGCCCGCAATCCTTTCGTCACCGGCCCGATCGACCCGGCGCCGCCGTTCCGTTTCAGCGGATCAGCGGCCGATTTCGCCAATGCCGGCGAATGCCTGGCGCTCGCTGCCATGGCTGAGGCTGGGCCCAGCGACATTGGCCAGCGATCGGTGATCCAGGTGATCCTCAACCGCACCCGCCATCCCGCCTTTGCCAAGACTGTCTGCGGAGTGGTGTTCGAAGGATCGCAGCGCGCCACCGGCTGCCAGTTCACCTTCACATGCGATGGCTCGCTCGCGCGGCGTTATGGCGAGGAAGCCTGGGCCGCAGCCCGTTCGCGCGCCGACCAGATGCTGGCAGGGTCAGTCTTCGCGCAGGTCGGACAGGCCACGCATTACCACACCGACTGGGTCTATCCCTCGTGGAGCCCGAAGCTCGAAAAACTCACTCAGGTCGAAACCCATCTGTTCTTCCGCTGGCCCGGCCGCTGGGGCACCGCCAAAAGCTGGACCGCCTATCGCGGCGGCGAGCCTTCGTTCGCAGCGCTCACCGCAGGCCCCGCGCCGATGCCGGAAATGAGCGGGCTGCCCGACATCTACGATCTCGACGCCTCGGTGGCGATCGCCCCGCTGCCGCTCGACACGCCCAAGGTTTCCAGCGGCGAAGTGGTGATGCGGCTGCCTTCGGGCAAAGCCAATTTCATCGTTCTGGCGACCGGTGCCGGCCCGCAGGCTGCGCTGACCACGGCCAAAAGCCTGTGCACTGGGCAAGGCACTTGCCGGGTCATGGGCTGGCTCAGCCGCGACCAGGTCCCCGCCAGCTTCCCGCTGCCGCGCGGCGCGCGCGACACATTGCAGTTCAGCTATTCGCGCGATCCTGCGGGCGCCGAGATCGTGCTCTACAACTGCGATACTTTCCCCGGCCTGCCGCGCGAACAGTGCATCCCGCGCGGTCGCTAACCGCGCGTCTCCAGCGCCAGTTTCAATCCGAAGGCCACGAACAGGCCACCAGTCAGCCGGTCGAGCCAGCGCATCACCCCCGGACGGCGCAGTGCCCCCAGCAGGGGCTGCGTCGCGGCGACCAGCGCGGCGAACCAGATCAGGCCCAGCACGTTGTGCACGCTCGCCAGCAGCACAGACCAGCCGAGCACGCTTGCGCCTGAGGGGATGAACTGCGGCAGGAACGAGACGTAGAACACGCCAACCTTGGGGTTGAGCATGTTGGTCAGGAACCCGCGCAGCAGCCAGTTGGGCTGGGCCGGGATTCCGGCTTCACTCTCCGGCAGGTCGAGCGCCTGGCGCGGGGCGCGGATCAGCTTGAGGCCGAGGTAGAACAGGTAAAGCGCGCCCGCCCAGCGCAAGACCTCATAGGCCAGCTGCGATGCGGCCAGCAATGCGCCCAAGCCTGCACCCACCAGCAGCCCCCAGCCCAGGCAGCCCAGTGCGATCCCCAAGGCCGCCAGCATTGCCCGGCGCGGCCCTTCGGCAGCGGCGGTGCGCAGCACCAGCGCGGTATCGAGTCCCGGCGTGACAGTCAGCAGCGCGGCGGTGGCGGTGAAGGCCAGCAGCGCTGCGGCCGAAGTCATGCGCTGAACTTCCCGCCCTCGCCGGCCAGTTTCGCGAGCAGGGGGGCGACCGGCAGGTTGTGGCGCTTGAGGCCGTCGGCGATCTTGCCCAGCCCTTCGTGGTCGGCCCAGTACATGATCCCGCCGGTCCAGGCCGGCCAGCCATAGCCGTTGAGCCAGACCAGATCGATGTCACTGGCGCGCTGGGCGATGCCTTCCTCCAGGATCAGCGCCCCTTCCGACACCATCGGATAGAGCAGGCGTTCGAAGATCTCCTGCTTGTCCACCACGCGCTGGGTGACGCCGCTCTTGGCAGCAAACTCGGCGATGATCGCCTTGACCTCGTCCGAGGGCGTGCGCTTGCGTTCGGCATCGTAGTCGTAAAAGCCCTTGCCGGTCTTCTGGCCCCAGCGACCCTTGGCGCACAGAGCCTCGCGGATGGTGGTGACCTTCGAAGGATCGCGGTGCCAGCCGATGTCGAGGCCGGCCAGGTCGCCCATCTGAAACGGACCCATCGGGAAGCCGAAATCGAGCAGCACCTGGTCGATATCGTAATAGGCCGCGCCTTCCATCAAGAGGGCATTGGCCTGCTCCTGGCGCTTGGACAGCATCCGGTTGCCGATGAAGCCGTGGCATACGCCCGAAACCACCGGAACCTTGCGGATCATTCCGGCGAGCTGCATCACCGTCGCCAGCTGGCTTGCCCCGGTCTTGGCACCGCGCACAACTTCCAGCAATTTCATGATGTTGGCGGGCGAGAAGAAGTGCATGCCCAGCACCGCCTCGGGGCGCTTTGTCGCGGCTGCAATCTCATCGACGTCGAGGTAGCTGGTGTTGCTGGCCAGGATTGCGCCGGGCTTCACTATGCGATCGAGCCGGCCGAAGACGTCCTTCTTCACCTCCATCGATTCATATACGGCTTCGATCACCAGGTCGCAGTCGGCCAGGTCATCGAAGCTGAGGCTGGGGGTCAGCCGCGCCATCGCTGCTTCGGCATCGGCCGCCTCGATCCGCCCGCGCTTGACGCTGGCTTCGTAATTCTTGCCCATAACCCCAACCCCGCGATCCAGCGCGGCCTGTTCCTGCTCGACAATGGTGACCGGGATCCCGGCCGAGAGGAAGTTCATCGTGATCCCCCCGCCCATCGTGCCGGCACCGATCACGCCGACCTTGGCGATCGGGATCAGCGGCGTGTCGGCGGGCAAGTCGTCGATTGTGCTGCACAGCTTGAGCGCGGCTTCGATATGCGCCTGCGCGCCGGGAAGGGGTTCGGACATGGTTTCTGTCTCCATTCGTTTCCAAGTGCAGATTCACCCGAAGCACCAAAGATGCCGCGCCTGCGGCGAAGCCGCGCTCGACGCGCGGCGGTATCGGATGACGCGTCATTGCCGCAGATGAAGGACCTTCGGTCCAGGAACAACATCTTTGGTTCTTTGGTCCTTCGGGTGAGTCATGAGAACCTAATTCACCTGCCGCTCGCGCCCGGCCCAGTAAGGCTCGCGCAGTTCGCGGCGCAGGATCTTGCCGCTGGCATTGCGGGGCAGGGCGGGGATCACGTCGATCGTCTTGGGTACCTTGTAGCTGGCCAGCCGTTCGCGCGCCCAGGCTATCACGGATTCCGCGTCGATGTCCTGCCCCGGTTTGGGCACGCAGACCGCCTTCACCGCTTCGCCCCATTTGTCATCGGGTACCCCGATCACCGCCACTTCGAGCACCTGCGGATGACCATAGATCCCGCTTTCAACCTCGGCCGGATAGACATTCTCCCCGCCCGAAATGATCATGTCCTTGGCCCGGTCGTAGATGAAGACATAGCCGTCTTCGTCGAGATAGCCGACATCGCCGGTGGCGATCCAGCCATCGGAACTCATGGTCGAGGCGGTGGCTTCGGGCAGTTTCCAATAGCCCAGCATGTTGTTGGAGGAGCGGGAGTAAAGCTCGCCAATCTCGCGCGGGGGCAGGGCGGTTCCGTCTTTGCTGCGGGCTTCCATTTCGACGCCCGGCAGCGGCTTTCCGGCCGAGCGCATCCGCTCGTTGCCCTCGACCGAATGGTCCTCGGGCGGCAGCATGCAGACCGTCCCGGTGGTCTCGGTCATGCCGTAAGCCTGGATGAAGCTCGCGCCGAACATCGCGATGCATTGGCGCAGCAGTTCCAGCGGGATCGGCGCGGCGCCGTAAAGGATGTATTTGAGGCGGCTGAAATCGGTGCCGGCGCAGTCGGGATGGTTGAGCAACATCTGCAAGGCGGCGGGCACGATGAAGAACCGCGTCACCCCGCGATTGACCACCGCGTCGAACACGCGTGGTGGATCGAATTCGCCCAGGATCACCGCCGGCAGGCCCGCGCTCAGCGCCATGATGCCAAGCCCGGTGCCGCCGATATGCGCACAGGGCATGGCCACCAGCACCGCCTCGTCCTCGGCCCACAGGCTGTAGGGCTGGGGATTGTCGAAGGCGGCCTTGCGCAGGCCGAACAGGTTGCGGTTGGACAGCACTGCGCCTTTGGGATTGCCGGTGGTGCCGCTGGTGTAGAGTTGCAGCACGGCATCGTCCTGACCCGACGGTTCAAAGCTGCCGCGCGGCGCGCCCAGCAATTCGGCGCGGGCTTCGGCGGCGGTGTAGCAGCCCAGCAGGCCGGGGCGCTGGCCCAGCGTGTCCTTGCAGGCCTCGAACCCGTCGCCCAGCAGCAGCAGCTTCGCCTCGGCATTGTCGATAATATAGGCGGCCTCAACCTCGGCCAGCCGCCAGCCGACCGGGACCATCACGATGCCCGCACGCGCCGCGCCATAGAACAGCGTAAAGTAAGTGCCGGCGTTCTTGCCGAACCAGGCCACCCGGTCGCCCTTGTTCAGCCCCAGCGCAGCGAAGGCCGAGGCAACCCGCGCGCTGGCCTCTTCCAGCCCGGCATAGGTCAGCTGCAGATCGTCCGAATCGATTGCCGCCCGGCCTGGCGTAGTGTCGGCCCAGTGGCGGATGAACTGGTCAAAGGTGAACAGCTCGCGGGTTTCGAGGACCCGTGCGAGCAGGTGCTGCATTTCGGCTTCGGTCATTGGCGTCTCCCGCCGCGCAGCTTAACCGGGCGATTAAGCGAGGCAAGGGCTATTGACGGCCCAGCGCACCACCTCTTCCCAATTCGTCACCCTGAACTTGTTTCAGGGTCCATTTCTCGGTTTAAACCGGTGCTCTGTCGAGCGAGCTGACTGCATCGCAATTCCATTGACGCGACCTTCGAGCCGAAGGCGAAATGGATGCTGAAACAAGTTCAGCATGACGGGTCTTTTTGGTGAGTGGCCTGGCTCGCCAGATCACCCCGCCGCAGTCGCGATCAGCCTGGCGTAGAACTTGATCATGCTTTCGAGGTTCACCAGCGACACATGTTCGTTGGTCCCGTGCAGCATCTTGATGTCGCCGCCCGCCAGACTGATCGGCATGAAGCGATAGACGTCGTCCGATACCGGCGCCATCGAGCGGCTGTCGGTGCCGCCGACCACCAGATAGGGCGCGATCACCAGATTGGGCTGACCGGCCCTGGCGCTGGCCGCGATCAGGTTCCAGCCGGGCGAGCTGGTGGAGGAAACCGGGCTGGGTTCGCGCGGCGCGCGTTCGGTGAATTCGACCGTCACCGGCAGTGCCTTGGTCGCCTCGCGGGCGCGCTCGAGCACTTCCTTGGAGGTGTTCCACGGCGCGATCCGGTAGTTGACCAGCGCCTCGGCGCTTTGCGGCAGGACGTTTTCCTTGGGGCTGCCGGTCAGCATGGTCGGCGCAATGGTGGTGTGGAGCATCGCTGCCGAAGCCGGGCTTTCGGCCATCTTCGACATCACCACACCGCCCAGCAGCCAGCGATTGGCCACCGCCACCTTGCTCGCCCCGCCAGCCTTGGCGGCCAGGACCGAGACCATCCCTTCGGCGGGTCCGCGCAGTTCCATCGGGAACTGCTTGGCGTTGATCGCCAGCACCGCCTTGGCCAGATTGACCGTGCCGATCTCGTTCGGCAGCGGCGGGGCAGAGCTGTGCCCGCCCGGGGCATTGGCGGTTACCCGCAGCGTCATGTAACCCTTTTCGGCAATCCCGATCAGTGCCGCCGGGCCATTTATCATCGGCGTGTCGGTGCTGATGATCCCGCCCTCATCGATCGTGAACAGCGCCTTGACCTTGCGTGATGCCAGCAGCTTGGCGGCCGCCATGGCCCCGCTGCCGCCCGCTTCCTCGTCATGGCCCGAGACCAGGATCACCGTCCGCTTGGGCTTGAAGCCCTGTCCGGCGAGCGCTTCCATGGCTTCGAACAAGGCGACCAGCGAGCCCTTGTCGTCGATCGTGCCCCGGCCCCAGACTTCGCCATCGACAATCGTTCCGGCAAAGGGTGCGTGCTTCCAGTCTTTCTCGGTTCCCGGCGTCACCGGCACCACGTCCTGGTGGGCCATGACGATGATCGGCTGCGCGGCCGGATCGCTGCCGGGCCAGGTATAGACCAGCGTCTTGCCCAGCAGTTCCTTCTGCATCGCCGCGTGGGCCTTGGGATAGGTGCTGGCCAACCACGAATGGAGCTTGTCCCATTCGCCCACCTGGTTCTCGGCCGGGTTCTGGTGGCTGATGGTCTGGATCTGGACCGCCTGACTGAGGTGCTGGCCAGCGGCCTGAACATCAACGGCCGGGGCCTGGGCCACAGTAATCCCGCTGCCGTCACCCACGGCATCGGGCTTGAACATCGCCGTGCGCGCCGCAACGGTTCCAACCAGCGCGACTGCGCCTGCGCCCAAAGCCAGTACCCATTTTTTCATTGAACTGATCCTCCCATTTGAGATCAGCCTAACGATCCTTCCCAAATTTGCGAAGCACATTTGGGGAGGTGGCAGCCGCGACAAGCGGCTGACGGAGGGGTAATGGCGCAAGGGTCGA
>JAGXTB010000174.1 GCA_018334165.1 Sphingomonadales bacterium
CAGGGTCAGGCCGGCCGCTTCGCCTGCCGCCATATCGCGGGCATTGGCTGCCAGAACTTCGGCTTCGGCAGCGCGCAATGACGCCGCGGCGGCATGGAGCGCGGCGCTCTTTTCGGCGGAATTCAGCCGCGCGAGCACCCGCTGCGCGGCACGCCCGGCGCGGGCCAGGCGCTCGACCAAGGCCTCGGCGCTTTCGATCGAAGAGTGTTCGGCATTCATCGCGCCAGCGCCTATCACCGCCGCGTCTGCTTGTCACCGACAAGCGGCCGTGTCGTTGCACAACGACTCATCCCATGAGTCCTTCGATTCGGCGAGTCCATGCCAATGCGGATTCGCGCTGCCCTCTGCGACCTGCTAGCGGCCCCCACGAGGGTTAATAAGGGACTCGGGGTCGTCTTGAAAAATCATTCCGTTAGCGGTGCTTCCGCCCGCCTGCGGAGCTGGTTTCCGGATCGCGAATTTTTCATGCGATCCGAAGGCCAGGTCCGTTTCATCAAGATTTCGTCGCGTACGCAGATGATCGCTGCCGGGGTAGTCGTGTCGCTGCTGCTGGCCTGGGCCCTGACCATGACTGCGATGGCCATTTCGAGCTACCTCTCGCACCGTGACCGGGCCTCGCTGCTGGAACGCGAAGCCAAAGTGGCCAGCTCTGAAGGTCGCCTCAACGCCTATGGCGAGGATATCGGCAAAGTCGCCGACGACCTCAAGCGGCGGCAGGAATTCATCGAGAAAACGACCCAGCCGATCCTGGGCGATCTGCCCAAGGACGCCAAGGCCGGCGAAACCGTTTCGGACAGCACCGGCGAAGCCGCGCAGACGATCAAGAAGGTCTCGATGGCTGTGCCGCAGGCCGCTGAGCTTGCCCGGATCGAGGCCCGCCAGCTGGCTTACATCGAAGGGCTTACTCGCCTTGCAGATCGCCGCTCGGCGGTGGCCGAGGCCAAGCTCGCCCGCCTGGGGCTCAACCCGCAAGCGATGCTGGTTTCGCTCAACGATCGCAGCGCCCAGGGTGGTCCGCTCGATATGCTGGCGACGTCCGCCGATGGCTCGATCGACCCGCGCTTCCAGCGCTTTGCGCTGTCGATGGCACGGATGGACGCGCTGGAGCGCAGCGTTGCCGGCTTGCCGCAGGCCCTGCCCGCGGAATTTCAGTACATTTCCTCGGGCTTCGGGTACCGCCCCAACCCGTTCACCGGCGGCGGCGGCGAATTCCACCCCGGGCTCGATTTCAAGGGTCCGCATGGCGCCCCGATCTATGCCGCAGCGCTGGGCACGGTCAGCTTTGTCGGCCAGCGTTCGGGCTATGGCAATGTGGTTGAGATCGACCACGGCAATGGCCTGGTCACCCGCTATGCCCACATGTCGGGTTTCACCACCACAGTCGGCAAGCGGGTCCAGCCGGGCGAGCAGATCGGCAAGATCGGCAGCACCGGCCGCTCGACCGGGCCGCACCTCCACTTCGAAGTCCGGGTGGGCGACCGGGCGGTCAATCCGCGTCCTTTCCTGGAGGCAGCTTCCAATGTTCAGCAAAAAGCCGGCCCGGGTGTCGGCGCAGGTACCGCAGGGTAGATCCATGGCCAATTCGACATTTTCGGTTTTCGGCGCAGACATCAAGATCAAGGGCGATGTCGTGGCCTCGGCCGATCTGCATATCGACGGGCGGGTCGAAGGCGACGTTTCGTGCACCTCGCTCGTGCAGGGCGAGAGCGGCGAGATTGTCGGCGGGGTCAAAGCCGAATCGGCGCGACTGGCTGGAACGGTGCGCGGCACAATCAGTGTGCGTGAACTGGTGGTGCTGAAATCAGCCCGAATCCACGGCGACGTCCACTATGACGCGCTGACCATCGAGCAGGGCGCCCAGGTCGACGGCCGTTTCGCCCCGCGTGCTGCGGTCAGCGAAGGCGGCGCTGAAGTGGTAGCGCTGGCGGCCAGCTAGGATCGCGTCAAACCACGAAACATAACTCCACGCCCGTTCGTGTCGAGCGAAGTCGAGACACCAGTGCGCGGCATCTCGACTTCGCTCGATGCGAACGGATGTAAGTGAGCAGTCCTAGAGCCCCAGTTCGGCCCTTAACGCCTTGCGATCAAGCTTGCCGACCATCGTCTTGGGCAGCTCATCGCGCAGCACCACAGCATCAACCCGTTCGTGCTTGCCAATCCTGGCGTTGAGCCAATCCCGCAGTTCCTCGCCGCTGGCGGATGCGCCCTCGGCCAAGGTGACATAGGCCCTTGGCATTTCGCCCAGCCGCGCTTCGGGAACGCCGATCACCAAAGCTTCCTTGATCGCTTCGTGCTGCAGCAGCACCGCCTCGACCTGGCTGGGGAAGACCTTGAAGCCGCCGACCGCGATCATGTCCTTGATCCGGTCAACGATCCGCGCGTAGCCCGCTTCATCGATCGCCGCCACATCGCCGGTGCGCAGCCAGCGGCCATCGGGCCGTTCGGCAAAGGCATCGGCAGCCGCTTCGGGGCGCTGCCAATAGCCCTGCATAACCTGCGGACCCTGGATCGCCAATTCGCCGGGTTCGCCCGCGGGAGCGTCCTTCGTGGGGTCCTCGCGGTCGAGCAGGCGGATCCGGGTTGCGGGCAAGACCTGGCCGATCGTCCCGACCCGTTCTTCGCCCTCATAGGGATTGGCCGAGACCACCCCGGCGCTTTCGGTGAGGCCATAGCCTTCGACCACCCGCGCGCCCGATGCCGCTTCGAACCGAGCTTTCAGCGGTAAAGGCAAAGGCGCCCCACCCGAGATACAGATCCTCAAGGACGAGAAGTCGGTCTTGGCTATATTGGGATGGTCGAGCAGTGCCTGGAACATCGTCGGCACCCCCGGCATCGCGGTCGCCCTGACCCGCTGCAGGGTCTTGAGCGCCTGCCCGGCTTCAAAGCGCGGCAGCATCGCGATGCATCCGCCGTTGGCCACCGTCCGGTTGAGCACGCAAGTGTTGGCGAAGACGTGGAACAGCGGCAGTACCCCCAGGATCATGTCACGGTCGCCCTGGTGCGGGTCGATCGCTTCGACCTGACGGGCGTTGGCCGACATGTTCTGGTGAGTCAGCATCGCGCCCTTGGGCGTGCCGGTGGTGCCGCCGGTGTATTGCAGCAGCGCCAGGTCCGCTTCGGGGTCAATGGTCACTGGTTTGAGTGGCGCTTGTGTGCACGTTTGATGCCACTTGAGGACATCCGGCCTGACCGGAATCGCGGTGATCGCCTTGCGTCCCAGGATCGCCAGCAGCACCCGCTTGGTCCAGGGCAGCATCTGGCCCAGCGAGCCGACCACCAGCCGCTCGAGCGCGGTTTCTTCCAGCACTTTCAGCGCGGTCGGCAGGAGCGCCGACGAATTCAGTGTCACCAGCAGCCGGGTGCCCGAATCCGCAACCTGTGTCGAGAGCTCATCGGCAGTGTAGAGCGGGCTGAAATTGACCACCGTCGCCCCGGCAATCATCGCCCCGTAATAGGCCGAAACATAGATCGGGACATTGGGCAGGTAGAGCCCGATCCGGTCACCCTTGACCACCCCAAGCTGCTGCAATCCCGCCGCAAAAGCGCGCGCTTCGGCATGAAGCTCGGCATAGCTGAAGCGCCGCCCGAGGAAATCGACCAGCGGCTTGGCACCATTGCGCGTCGCCGCCCGGGCAAAGAAATCGGGCAGCGACAATGGCGGCAGCGCAAGAGCCCAGTCGCAGGCGTGCACGTAGTGAGCGAGCCAAGGCTCGGCGTTGATGTTATTGACACTCATGTCAACGGCTTACCTTGTCCATGCGGAAAAGGTAGCGGGATTTGTGCGGGCTATTCTTCGCCTGCCGCTTCCGCAGCACGCTTCGCCTCAAGCCAGGCCGCCGCTTCGGCTTCCTGCGCCGCTTCACCGGCCAGCTTGTTCTGGGCATCACGCTCAGCCCGCAGTTCCTCGATCAGCGCCACACGGTCATCACCCAGCCGCGCATCGTCGCCGGCCTGGTCGATCAAGCCGGCCTTCTTGGCGGCCTTGGCGACAATCGCGTCAAGCTCGCGCTGGCTGCACAGGCCCAGAGTCACCGGGTCCTTGGGCTGGATGTTGGCGATGTTCCAGTGGCTGCGATCGCGGATCGCGGCGATGGTGTTGCGGGTGGTGCCGATCAGCTTGCCGATCTGCGCGTCGGAGATTTCGGGGTGGCTCTTGAGGATCCAGGCGATGCCATCGGGCTTGTCCTGGCGCTTCGACACCGGCGTATAGCGCGGGCCCTTGGTGCGATTGACGGTAACCGGCGCCTTCTGCATCTTGAGCGAATAGGCGGCGTCATCCTGGCCCTTTTCGATCTCGGCCATGGTCAGCTCGCCCGAACGCACCGGATCGCGGCCGGTGTACTTCGAGGAGGCGAGATCGTCGGCCATGGCCTGGACTTCGAGGATGTGCAGGCCGCAGAATTCGGCGATCTGTTCAAAGCTCAGCGCGGTGTTATCGACCAGCCAAGAGGCGGTCGCATGCGGCATCAGCGGGGTCGGCTGGGACACGGGTTTTTCTCCGTAAAAATAGATAGGGCCGCCCCTTGCGGAGCGGCCGTTCGCGGTTGCATCTAGGCTGATTCTCGCCCGAGGGCAAGGATCATCCCACCTTGAGCACGATCTTGCCAATATGGCTGCCCGCTTCCATCCGGGCGTGGGCCTTGGCTGCATCGGCGAGCGGAAAGGTCTGGTCCATGATCGGGCGCAGCTGTCCATCCTCAACCAGCGGCCAGGCGAGCTGGCGGATTTCCTGCGCGAGCAGCGCCTTGAACTGGTTGGTGCGCGGGCGCAGGGTCGATCCGGTCAGGGTCAGGCGGCGGCGCATCACTTCGGCCATGGGGATGGTGGCCTGCAAGCCCCCCTGGACCGCGATTGTGACATGGCGGCCATCCTCGGCCAGACACTTGAGGTTGCGCGCCACATAGTCGCCCGCGACCATATCGAGCACCAGTTCCACGCCTTTGCCGCCGGTAATCCGCGCGACTTCCTCGACAAAGTCCTGCGCCTTGTAGTCGATCGCATGGTCCGCGCCGATCCTGAGCGCCGCGGCGCACTTGTCGGCCCCGCCGCAGGTAACGATCACGGTCAGGCCGAACAGCTTGCCCAGCATGATCGCCATCGAACCGATCCCGCTAGTGCCGCCGTGGACCAGCAGCGTCTCACCCTCGCAGGCCCAGCCGCGTTCGAACACATTGTGCCAGACGGTAAACAGCGTTTCGGGCAAGGCCGCAGCCTGATCCATCGGCAGGTCCTGCGGCACGGGCAGGCAGTGATCGGCGGGAACCAGGCAATATTCGGCATAGCCGCCGCCCGGTGTCAGCGCGCAGACTTTCTGCCCCGGAAGCCACGACGTCACGCCTTCGCCCAGCGCCGCGACGGTGCCTGAAACCTCCAGCCCCAGCAGCGGCGAAGCGCCCGGCGGGGGCGGGTAGAAGCCCATGCGCTGGATCACATCGGGGCGATTGACCCCGGCAAAGGCGACCTTGATCAGTACTTCGCCCGGACCCGGGCGCGGCACTGGCAGCGACTCCAGCCGCAGCACTTCGGGTCCACCGACTGCCTCGAAATGCGCAGCCTTCATGGTTTCGGGAAGTGAATCAGTCATTTACCCCATCCCTGTTGCACGCCCGCCACGTTCCAACAGCTCTAGACTTTGCCCGTGTTGACAGCAAGGCCGCATGGCCCGATTCTGCCTCCACGATGGATGAAGACCTGCCCCGGCCCAAAGGTGATGCGGCGAGCTCGCTGGCGAAGGAATTGCTCGATCCCTATTCACAGGATGAGCTGGCCGAGCGGATCGCGCTGCTCGAGGCTGAGATCGCGCGAATCAAGGCCCACCAGGGCAAAGTGGCCGCTCACCGGATGGCCGCCGACGCCCTGTTCAAGCCGCGATCGAGCTAGTGGAAAGGCCTGCCCTTTTCTTGTCCGGCAGGGCCTCCCATATAGGTTTGGTTAACCACGTCAGTTCATACTCCTGGGCAGTGCCAAATTCACCGTCCGGAGCCTCTACTCCCTCTCGGAGACCAGACTAAATGCCCAGCTTTGCCCAGAGCCTCGAAAAGACGCTGCACGCCGCGCTCGCCAGCGCGTCGGAGCGCGCCCACGAATATGCGACGCTGGAGCACTTGCTGCTGGCGCTGATCGACGACGCTGATGCCCAGCAAGTGATGCAGGCCTGCGGGGTCGAGCTGGGCGAGCTGGGCGAAGTGGTGAAGCAGTACCTTGATCAGGAATACCAGTCGCTCAAAACCCAGGAAAAGGGCGATCCCTCGCCCACCGCAGGGTTCCAGCGCGTGATCCAGCGCGCGATCCTGCACGTCCAGAGCTCGGGCAAGGACACCGTCACCGGTGCCAATGTGCTGGTCGCGCTGTTTTCCGAGCGTGACTCTTATGCGGTCTATTTCCTCCAGCAGCAGGACATGACCCGGCTCGATGCGGTCAGCTTCATCAGTCACGGGATCGGCAAGGGCGGCAAGCGGATCGAGGATCGCACCCCCAAGGGCAGCGAAAGCCCTGAAATGCCGCAGCAGGAAGACAAGAACGCCAGCAAGGACGGCAAGAAGGATTCAGCGCTCGACCAGTTCTGCGTCAACCTCAACGAGCGCGCGATGGTCGGCAAGATCGATCCGCTGATCGGGCGCGGGCCCGAAGTGGACCGCACGATCCAGATCCTGTGCCGACGCTCCAAGAACAACCCGCTTTATGTCGGCGACCCCGGCGTCGGCAAGACCGCCATCGCCGAAGGCCTGGCCCGCAAGATCGTCGAAGGCGAAGTGCCCGAAGTGCTGCTGGATGCGGTGATCTATTCGCTCGACATGGGCGCGCTGCTTGCGGGCACGCGCTATCGCGGCGATTTCGAGGAGCGGCTCAAGCAGGTTGTGAACGAGCTTGAGAAGATGCCCGAAGCGGTGCTGTTCATTGACGAAATCCATACGGTGATCGGCGCCGGGGCAACCAGCGGCGGGGCAATGGATGCCTCAAACCTGCTCAAGCCCGCGCTGTCCTCAGGCGCGATCCGCTGCATCGGCTCGACCACTTACAAGGAATTCCGCAACCACTTCGAAAAGGACCGCGCGCTGCTGCGCCGGTTCCAGAAGATCGATGTCAACGAACCCACGGTCGAGGACACGATCAAGATCCTCAAGGGCCTGCGCAGCGCTTTCGAGGAACACCACAAGGTCAAGTACACCCCCGAGGCGATCAAGACCGCGGTGGAACTGTCAGCGCGCTACATCAACGACCGCAAGCTGCCCGACAAGGCGATCGACGTGATCGACGAGGTTGGCGCGATGCAGATGCTGGTTCCGCCCAGCCGCCGCAAGAAGACCATCACCGCGCGCGAGATCGAAGCCGTGATCGCGACCATGGCGCGGATCCCGCCCAAGTCGGTCTCGAGCGATGACCGGCAGGCGCTCGAGCACCTTGAGAAGGATTTGAAGCGCGTCGTCTTCGGGCAGGACCAGGCGATCGAAGTGCTCTCCAGCGCGATGAAGCTCAGCCGCGCTGGCCTGCGCGATCTCGAAAAGCCGATCGGCTCGTTCCTGTTCTCCGGGCCTACCGGGGTCGGCAAGACCGAAGTGGCCAAGCAGCTTGCCTCGATCCTGGGCATTCCGATCCAGCGCTTCGACATGTCCGAATATATGGAACGCCACTCGGTCAGCCGGCTCATTGGTGCGCCTCCGGGCTATGTCGGCTATGATCAGGGCGGGCTGCTCACCGATGCGATCGACCAGCAACCGCACTGCGTGCTGCTGCTCGACGAGATCGAAAAGGCCCACCCCGACCTGTTCAACATCCTGCTGCAAGTGATGGACAATGGGCGGCTCACCGATCACCACGGCAAAACGGTCGATTTCCGCAATGTCGTCTTGATCATGACCACCAATGCCGGGGCCAGCGACATGGCCAAGCAGGGGATCGGGTTCGGCGACGTATCCAAGGCCGACGCCGGCGACGAAGCGGTCAAGCGGATGTTCAGCCCCGAATTCCGCAACCGGCTCGATGCGATCGTGCCCTTTGCATACCTCGGCACCGAAGTGATCGCGCGGGTGGTTGAAAAGTTCGTGCTCCAGCTCGAACTGCAGCTGGCCGACCAGAACGTCCACATCCAGTTCGACAGCGATGCCCGCGAATGGCTGGGCAAGCGCGGCTATGACAAACTCTATGGCGCGCGCCCGATGGCCCGGCTGATCCAGGAGAAGGTCAAGCAGCCGCTGGCCGAGGAATTGCTGTTCGGCAAACTGCGTCACGGCGGCGAAGTCCACGTTTCGGTCAAGGACGAGGTCCTCGCATTCGAGCTGACCCCGGCCCCGCCCAAGCTTGACCGCAAGGCCAAAAAGGCCGCCGAAGCCGAAGCTGCCGCCAAGCCCAAGCCGAAGCGCAAGGGCAAGGCGGCCAGCGAGCCCGGCAGCGAAGAAGGCTGAATGATCAGCCGGCACGCAACAGGCCTGAGCAGCGAGGATGCGATTGCGCGGTTGACCTGCGCCACCTATCCCTCGGCGGCATGAAGCCCAAGCTGCTCACCACGCTCCCAGGCTACACCCGCGCGGCATTCGCAGCCGATGCCCTTGCCGGAGTGACCGTCGCAATGGTGGCGCTGCCGCTGAGCATCGCGATTGCGATTGCTTCGGGCGCGCCGCCAGCGACCGGGCTGGTCACCGCGATCGTCGGCGGCTTCCTGATCTCGGCGCTGGGTGGCAGCAGAGTGCAGATCGGCGGGCCGACCGGAGCGTTCATCGTCGTGGTCTATGGCGTGATTGCCCAGCACGGCTATGACGGGCTGGTGCTGGCGACACTGATGGCCGGGATGATCCTGGTGCTGGCGGGGCTGCTGCGGGCCGGCAACCTGATCGCTTTCGTCCCCGAAGCGGTGGTCAACGGCTTCACGATCGGCATCGCGGTGATCATTGCTGGCAGTCAGCTCAAGGACTTCTTCGGGCTGACCGCACCCGCCTTGCCGGCCGAGTTCGTGGGCAAGTTGGAGGCCTTGTGGGCCGCGCGCGCCAGCGTCAACTGGCCGGCGCTGGGAATGGGCCTCGCGGCGCTACTGCTGATCGTGTTCCTGCGCCGCCGCTTTCCGCGCTTTCCCGGACTGATCCTGGCTATGGCCGCAGTTTCCGGCCTGGTCGCTTGGCTGAAACTGCCGGTCGATACGATCGCCTCGCGCTATGGCCAGCTGCCCGCCGCGCTGCCGAGCCCGGCGCTGCCGGACATCTCGCTGGCCCGGCTGAGTGAGCTCCTCCCCTCGGCGCTGGTGATCGCTTTCCTTGCCGCGATCGAATCGCTGCTTTCGGCGATGGTCGCCGACCGGCTGATCGAGGGCCGCCATCGCCCCAACGCCGAAGTGCTGGCCCAGGGCTGGGCCAATATCGGCTCGGCGCTGTTCGGCGGACTGCCGGCGACTGGCGCGATCGCCCGGACCGCCACCAACGTGCGCGCCGGAGCGACAACGCCGGTTGCCGGGCTGGTTCATGCGCTGACGATCCTCGTGGTGCTGCTGCTCGCCGCGCCGCTGGCGGGTTACCTCGCCATGCCGGCGTTGGCCGCGCTGCTGCTGACGACTGCCTGGAACATGAGCGAGCCGCACAAATGGCGCGGCTATTGGGCTTCGCCCGCCAGCGACCGGGGCCTGTTGTTGCTCACGTTGACGCTGACGGTGCTGTCCGATCTGACGGTGGCGATTGGCGTGGGCGTGGGCCTGGGACTGGCGCTGCGGCTGCGCGATAGCCGGCAGCAAGCCGAGGAATGGCACACGCCCGAACGCTAATCGACCAAACGCACCAGCTTGTCGCGCCCGGTTGCGCCGCGCAACAGTTGCAGTCGTGACGTCGCCACGCCCAGCGCTTCGGCCAGCAATGCGAGCACTGCTTCATTGGCCTTGCCATCCTGCGGTTTGCTGCGGACTTTGATCAGAACCACGCCCTCGCCCAGTTCGATCGTTTCGATCCGCGCACCGGGCGTGACGCGCAGCGCCAGCCGGCCGTCGGCGTCGGCCAGCGCACGGATCGCTGCGGGCGGAGGAAAATCAGCTTTCGGTCGTGCCATCGTAGAGCGCGGCGTGGACCTTGGCGTTTTCAACATAGTGCGCCACGCCCATTTGCAGTCCGGCGATCGCCCGGTCGTCGAGCTCGCGCATGAAAGCAGCGGGGCGGCCGGCCCAGAGCTGGCGCGCGGGGATGCGCTTGCCGGGAGCGAGCAGCGCGCCCGCCGCGAGCATGCCCTCGCGCTCAATCACGCAGCCGTTCATGGTCTGCGCGGCAAAGCCGACGAAGCCCTTGTCCTCGATCACGGTGCCGTGGAGCATTGCCATGTGGCCGATCAGCACGTCCTCGCCGATCAGCGTCGGATAGCCATCGGGCGCGCCGGGCATCGCCGCGTCGCAGTGGATCACGCTGCCGTCCTGGACGTTGGTCCGCGCCCCGATCACAATCCGGGTGACATCGCCGCGCAGCACGCAATTGTACCAGATGCTGGCATCGGGGCCGATCTCGACATCGCCGATTATGCGGCAGCCCGGCGCGATGAAAGCGCTGTCGTGGATGCGCGGGGCCTTGCCATTGATGGCGACGATAGTGGTGTCAGGTCGGTTCACGGCAGTTCGATTCCCAAGAAGCTGGTCCAGGTGACATAGGGCAGCACCGAGGCATGGTCGTCGCGCCAGACCCTGGGTGCCGGTTTGCCCAGCGCGGTCCATTGATACTGGGGCGCCAGGCTGCGGATTTTTGCGATCTGCGCCGGATCGCGGCTGACTGCAACCCATTCGGAAGCAAACAGCTCTTGCCCGGGCTGCGGATTGTCGAACCGCTTGGCCGCGAAAAGGCCCCGCGCCGCCAGCTGGGCTGCCAGCGCCGGTTCAAGGTTGATGTAGTTGTTCGAGATGTGGACCATCATCACCCCCTTGGGCGACAAGGCATCGAGATAGACCCCGAAAGCTTCATGGGTGAACAAGTGAAGCGGCACCGAATCGGACGAAAAGGCATCGATCGCCAGGAAATCGAAGCTGGCCTTGGGCAAACGCTCCAGTTCAAGCCGGGCATCGCCCAACCGCACCCTGGCCTTGGGTGTGCACTCGTCAAGGTAGGTGAAACTGCCGTCCTGCGAGAGCCGCAGCACGGCCTGGTCGATCTCGAAGAAAGTCCAGTCCTGCCCCGGACTGGCGAGACAGGCAAGTGTTCCGGTGCCCAGCCCCAACACGCCGATCCGCGCCCTTTCGCCCAGCAGCTCTGGCGCCAGGTCCATCACGATCGCCACCCCCGAACCCGCGCCGTAATAGGCCAGCGGAACCCGGCGGCGGGCCGGATCGGTTGATTGCTCGCCGTGGAGCGTGGTGCCGTGGAGCAAGGTGCGGATGCGCGTTTCGGGATAGTCGCGCACGGTGTAGATTCCGAAATAGCTGCGGGTGCGGATCCCTGCGCGGCTGTCCTCGATAGTGTCGAGCCCGCCCTGGGCCAGCATCAGCACGGCCAGTACTCCGCTCGCCAGCCAGCGCCAGGGCACCAGTCCCAGTGCCAGCGGAACCAGCAGCGCGGTTAGCGGCAACCGCTGCCAAAGCGTATCCAGAAATTTGCCCGCATCGAAGATCATCCAGGTCAGCACCAGCACTGCGATGACCAGTCCGCCCAGCAGCAGGCGCCGCATCGCCGGATCGAGCGAAGCGGCATTTCGCCAGTCGGGCAAGGCTCCGCGCGGCAGCAGCATCGCGGCCGCCAGCACCAGCAGCGGATACTCCCAGACCCAGTCGAAAATCAGCGGCGCGGCCAAGGCGGTGAACATCCCGCCCAGCACTCCGCCGACCGACATCGCCAGATAGAACACGGTCAGCTGGCTGGCGTCAGGGCGCAAGTCATAAAGCCGGGCATGCAGTGCGGTGCAGAGCAGAAACAGCAGGACCACGCTGCTGACCAGCGGCACAACCCCGGTCCAGCCATAAGAGACTGCGGCCATTCCGCCGATCGCAAAGATCCCCGCCCAGGCCAGGGCCGAAATCCAGCGCGCTGGACCCCTCCGGTCGGCAAAGGCGATCGAGAAGCTCAGCAAATAAAGTCCCAGCGGCACCACCCAGATCAGCGGCATGGCGAAGATATCGGTGGTGATGTGGGTCGTTGTGGAGAGCATCAGTCCCGAAGGAACCGCCGCCAGAACGACCCAAAGCGCAACAGTTTTTCCTGCAAGTTCAGATGGTTTTGGGCCTTGCGGTATCATGATACCTTGTGTGGGAGCCGTGGCCCGGGACCGCGCCGCCAGCACGATCAGACCCAACAACAGCAGATAGCCCGCGCTCCAGCCCCACGACTGCAGATGCAACGGCAGGTACGGCTCGACCAGCAGCGGATAGGCGATCAGCCCGCCGAAGCTACCCAAGTTCGAGGCAGCGTAAAGCGCCCAGGGCTCTCCTGCGTCGGGGTGATGGGCATACCAGCGCTGCATCAGCGGGGCCTGCGCCGAAACCATGAAGAACACCGCCCCGATGCTGGAAGCGAACAGCAAAGGCACCCAGAACACTTCCATGCCAGGTGCGGCCGGTGCCAGCTTGGCGAGGCCAATCGGCAGGGTCAGCGCGGCCAGCGCGAACAGGGTAATATGGATCCGCGCCTGCCGCCGGATCGGCCAGCGCGACAGCCAGTGGGCATAGGCATAGCCCCCCAAGAGCAGCGCCTGGTAAACCAGCATTGCGCTGTTCCAGACGTTCGGCGCCCCGCCCAGCCGCGGCAAGGCCATCCGCGCAACCATCGGCTGGATCAGGAACAGCAGGAACGAGCCGGTCAGGATGGTTGCGACGAACAGGGCGCGCCGACTGCCCCTCACCGGGCGCGCCAGACGGAACGATCGAGCGAATAGGCAACGTGGCGCAGCAGCGGGTCATTCGCCGCGAGCCGGGGATGGTCGAAATCAAGTTCGGGCCGGTAGGTCATCCCCATCCGCTCCATCACCGCGCGGCTGCGGTGGTTGCCGGTGTGGGTAATGGCCCATGCGGTATCGTCGGGCAGATTGGCAAACAGCCAATCGGTCGTGGCCCGTGCAGCTTCGCTGGCATAGCCCTGCCCCCAGCAGTCGCTCGCCAGCCGCCAGCCGATCTCGGCCTTGCCATCGACCGGCCCGGCATTGCCGCGGATCACCCCGCACCAGCCGATCAACTGCGCATCTTCGCGGCGTTCGAGTGCCCAGAAGGTATGGCCATGCTCCTGTTCCTG
This sequence comes from Sphingomonadales bacterium, assembly GCA_018334165.1. Classification (GTDB taxonomy): domain Bacteria; phylum Pseudomonadota; class Alphaproteobacteria; order Sphingomonadales; family Sphingomonadaceae; genus Novosphingobium. The sequence goes on from JAGXTB010000174.1 coordinate 13,170, forward strand.
GGCCTCGACCCGCCCGATCAGCGCTGCAGTCTCAGCGCGGCTCATGCAAGGGCCGAGCGTCGCCATGACCAGCGGATCGCTGCAGATCGCATGAAAGGGATCGAGGTCCTCCGCGCGCCACGAGCGTAGCGCAAGCCGTTCGGTTTCGAGGCGGAATTCGCTCATTGGATGCGCGAATTGGTTTCACGCGAAGCACGCGAAGGAGCGAAGGGCGCGATGGTCATTGGTGCAGCCTTAGAACAACTCGCGCAAAACCCGGCCCAAAATCCGTCTATGCTGAGCTTGTCGAAGCACTGTCCTGTTCTTTGTGCCTCGCCCACAGCCGCACGAAGAAAAGAGCGATCCTTCGACAAGCTCAGGATAGTCGGGTTTGGGGTGAAGTGATTTAGATTCTCCGATGGTCGCTCCAATTGGGAACCACCAGTGTCGCGGTGCTTGTTGACCACCCCCATCACCCCTCGCGCCCTTCGCTTCTTCGTGCGCTTCGCGTGAAACCTTTGTCAGCCAATCAGCCGCGCCGCATGCGCCGCGTGGTAGGTCAGCACACCCGAACAACCCGCGCGTTTGAAGGCCAGCAGGGTTTCGAGCACCAGCGCGTCGCGGTCCCCCGCGCCAGCTGCGGCGGCATGCTCGATCATCGCGTATTCCCCGCTGACCTGGTAGGCGAAGACCGGAACCTCGAAGGTCTCTTTCACCCGCCGGACAATGTCGAGATAGGGCAGGCCCGGCTTGACCATCACGCTGTCAGCCCCTTCGGCCAAGTCCATCTCGACCTCGCGCAGCGCCTCTTCGCTATTGGCGGGGTCCATCTGGTAAGTCTTCTTGTCGCCCTTCAAGAGCCCGCGCGAACCCACCGCGTCGCGGAACGGGCCATAGAAGGCGCTGGCATACTTGGCGGCGTAGCTCATGATCTGGACATTCGCATGGCCGGCCTCTTCCAGCGCATCGCGGATCGCGCCGATCCGGCCGTCCATCATGTCCGAAGGGGCGATCACGTCGGCCCCGGCTGCGGCTTGATTAAGGCTCTGGCCGATCAGCACCTCAACGGTCGGATCGTTCAGCACATAGCCCGCGCCATCGACCAGTCCGTCCTGTCCGTGGCTGGTATAGGGATCGAGCGCGACATCGGTCAGCACGCCAATCTGGTCACCGCACGCATCCTTGATTGCCCGAATCGCGCGGCACATCAGGTTGTCCGGGTTGAGCGCTTCCCTGCCGTCATCGCTGCGGCGGTCGGCCTGCGTATTGGGGAACAGGGCGAGGCAGGGAATGCCCAGCGCCACTGCTTCCTTGGCCCGCGCGGCAATCAGATCGACCGACCAGCGCGAGACGCCGGGCAGCGATCCGATCGGATCTTCCACGCCCGAGCCTTCGGTCACGAACAGTGGCCAGATCAGATCGGCCGGGGTCAGCACCGTTTCGCGAAACAGCGCGCGGCTCCAGGCGGTGGCGCGGGTGCGGCGCAGGCGGGTGGCGGGGAATTGGCCGGTCATGCGAGTTGTCTTAGTGCCCGCCTGACGGCGGCGCAACACCGGCCCGCTCCCCCTGCCCGACCACCCGTGACATGGTACCCTTGGGGTGGTCGGGCAGGGGGAGCGGGCCGGTGCTGCAAGCTATCGACGGATGTCGATAGCGCCCCTCATGAAAGCTTGTCGATCTCGCGGCCGTTGCTCGCCTGCCCGACACTGGCCTGACGCGGGGCGAGGCTTTGCATCGCCGCGCCGGGCTTGACCGTCTTGAGCTGCGCCATCCGCGCCTTGTAAGCTGCCAGCTCGCCCGGATCGACCTGGTTCGAGACGGTAAACTTCACCGACATCGGATTGACTGCGGTGCCATTGCGATAAAGTTCGTAGTGCAAGTGCGGGCCGGTCGAGAGCCCGGTCGAGCCGACATAGCCGATCACTTGTCCGGCACGGACCGCGCCGCCGACGCCCACCGCGGTCCGGCTCATATGGGCATAGGCCGTGGCATAGCCGCCGCCGTGATCAAGCTTGACATAGTTGCCATGCCCGCCGTGCCAGCCCGAAAAGATCACCCGGGCATCGCCCACGGCATAGATCGGCGCGCCATAGCCAGCGCCAAAATCCACACCCGAATGCATCCGGGTGTAGCCCAGCACCGGATGACGCCGCGCCCCGAAGTTCGAGGTGATCCGCCCGCCAACCACCGGCATGATCAGCCCGGTGCGGCGCTGGCCCATGCCTGAGGCTTCGAAGAACTGGCCGTCCTTGCCCCAGCGCAGCAGCTGCGCCTTGAGCCGCCCGCCCTGTTCAAGCCCGGCAAGCAGCAGTTCGCCCACTTGCGTTTCACCGCTCGAAGCGCGGCGGTAGGAGACGATGATGTCGAAGGTATCGCCCGGCTCGATCGCCGAATCGAGGCTCATGTGCTGGTCAAGCACCGAGAGGTATTCCTGGATCGCCTCAATCGGTGCCCCTGCCGCGCGGGCCGACATGTAGAGGCTGGTCCCGACCGTCCCGCGAATCCGCAAGGGCGTGGTATCGACCGTGATCGCATGGCTTTCCAGCTGGAGCTGACCACCGGCCCGGCTGACTTTAAGGTCAAGATCGAAGCGGGCGCGGAAGGCCAGATGGTCAAGCTGGCGCGGGCCGCCGTCGCGGCTGCCGAGCGCAATGTCGAACTGGGTTCCAGGTGCGATCTGATCGGTCGCGATAACGCCGCCCACCAGCCTGCTGACTGCGGCGGCATCCTCGATGCTAACCCCGGCGCGGGCCAGCATCCGTTCGAAGCTGTCGCCCTGACCCAGCGTTGCAGTGAACTTGAGCGAAGTGCGTTCGGGCACCCCGGCCGCCGGAATCGCGGCCATGGTTGCCCCCATCCGCCGTCCGGTGTCCCCACCCAGCGCCAGGGGCTGGATCATCTGGCTGCGAAATTCCTCCCGCGCGTTCGAATCGAGCGGCATGGTCGGGCTGGCCGCAATCGCGCTGCTGTCCGGCCCCAGCGACACAGCCAGAACCATCAGCCCCAGCATGGTCGCGAGGCCCCGAAACCACTCGGCCGAGCCGATATCCTCGGCCAGATCGGGGGCCCAGGAGGGGCTGCCCAAATGATCGAACAGCGCCTTGCCGTGTCCCGCCAGGCGGCGGCCCAGTCCTTGCGGTAGCGCAGCCTCCGGCAAAGCCGCGGCGGCAGCAGGCGCGGCTGCGCCAGCTGTCCCGAATTGCGGCAATTCGCGCGGTTTGAACAACACTGCCCCCTGGTCCGGCCTGGCTCGCGCTCTTGTGGACGCAGTGTGGTTAATCTTCGCCTAAGACGCCGGGGATGAGCGCGCCCGTCCGGCTTGCGGATGGCGGGCCGCCCCGCC
>JAGXTB010000175.1 GCA_018334165.1 Sphingomonadales bacterium
ACGATCGCCGCCGCCGAAGCCGCCGCGATCACCGCCGCCAAAACCGCCGCGACCACCGCCGCCGCCGCCACCGCTGAAACGGTCACCGCCGCCACCGCCGCCCATGAACGGATCGAAATTGTCTTCGCCGAAACCGTCCCGCTTGTCGCGGCCACGCCCGCGACGCCCTCTGTCAAAACCCATAAATTCGCTACTTACCTTGTTTCGCCCCATATCAGACCCCCGGGGGCGCGGACGAATCGCACCGGGCGACAGGACAGGCGGCCGTAAAGCCTCCTCCTCTGCACTTTTCCACATAACCGAATCATTTGCCATTGGCGAACGGAATCAGCGGTGCGCAGCCAAGGCCCCGCAACTGTGACATTTCTGCACGAAACATTGCTTCGCATTCGCCTCTATCCGCGAATCTTTGCTGCGCAGACGGGCAGCAAGCTTGCAAGCCGCGCGCCGCCTTGGCACAGCGCGGCAACGCAGGGAGAATGCACGCGATGTTCCGCCAGCTTACCGACCGGGTCATGGCCAGCCCGCAGATCACGCTCGCCGAAGTAGCCGAAGCTGCAGCGGGCGGTGTGGGGCTGGTGATCAACAACCGCCCCGAGGGTGAGAGCGACGACCAGACCCCCGGGACCGAAATCGAGGCGGCAGCCCGCGCGGCTGGGATGGACTATGTCGCAATCCCCGTAACCCATGCCGGTTTCTCCGAAAGCCAGGTCAAGGCAATGGCCGCTGCACTGGCCTCCACCGACAAGAAAGTCCTGGCCTATTGCCGCTCGGGCACGCGCTCGACCCTGCTATGGGCCCTGGCTGAGGCGAGCCGGGGGCAGAGCCCGCACGCGCTGGCCGCCGCCGCCGCGCAGGCCGGCTATGACCTGACCCCGGTCCGCGCGCTGATGGACATGCTGGCAGCGAAGGAGGGCTGAGGGGCGATGCTCGAACAGTTGCTCCAGCTTGGTGGCTCAGCAGTGGCAGTTCTGCTGCTCGCCTGGATCTGTGCCAAGCTGGGCCTGGGCGCGGACGTGCGGATCGGCTCGGAGGACGAGGCCAAGCGGCTGGCCGCCGAGGCGCTCTGCGGGTTTGAGGCGACCGAGCTCGCGCTTGACCGCGCCGGGATCGGGGCCTTGCTGCGCGACAAGGAAGGCCGGGTCATGCTGCTGCGCCGTCACGGCGCAATGTTCGCCTCGCGCTTGCTCGACAGCCACGCCTTTGCCCGGCTTGACCGCAATTTCCTGACCATCGGCACCGGCGAGGAGACTTTCGGCAAAGTCACGCTGGACCTGGGCGACAAGGCCCAGGTCTGGGCGAGCAGTCTGCGCCATCTGGGGGGAGCCACCCATGCCTGATTTCAACCCGGTCACCTATGCGATCCCCGGCTTTGTCCTGCTGGTGCTGGTCGAGATGATCTGGGCGCGCCGCAAGGCCCCCGAAAAGTACGAGCCGCGCGATACCCTGATCTCGCTCGGCATGGGCTTGGGCAGCAACGTGGCCGGGCTGCTCACCGGCGGACTGATCGCCGCACTCTATCTGGCGGTCTATCCGTTCCGCCTGCTCGACATCGGCTGGCAATGGTGGGCCTGGATCCTGTGCTTCGTGCTCGACGACATGGCTTACTACTGGTTCCACCGCTTTGCCCACCGCGTGCGCTGGATGTGGGCGAGCCACGTCAACCACCACTCCAGCCAGCACTACAACCTGTCGACCGCGCTGCGCCAGACCTGGACCGGCACGATTGCGCTGGGCTTTCTGTTCCGGATGCCCTTGCTGCTGATCGGTTTCCATCCGGCGATGATCGCGTTCTGCGCCGGCCTCAACCTGATCTACCAGTTCTGGTTCCACACCGAGGCGATAGGCAAGTGCCCGCGCTGGTTCGAGGCGGTGATGAACACCCCCAGCCACCACCGCGTCCACCACGCCACCAACCCGCTCTACCTCGACAAGAATTATGCCGGGGTGTTCATCGTCTGGGACAAGCTGTTCGGCACCTTCCAGCCCGAGCTCGATGACCAGCGGATCCACTACGGGATCGTCAAACAGCTCGGCAGCTTCAACCTGCTGTGGGTCGCCTTCCACGAATGGATCGGGATCGCCAGGGACGTCTGGAACGCGCCGTGGGGTTCCAAATTCGGCTATGTCTGGCGCCCGCCCGGCTGGAGCCACGACGGCAGCCGCGACACCAGCGATGCGATCCGCGAACGCTGGCTGGCCATGCAGCGCGAGGCTCCTGCGGAATAACCAGCAAGCCCCTCCCCGGCGGGGAGGGGTTGGGGTGGGGGCTCCACGCCAGCGCCGAACCCCCATCCCAACCCTTCCCCAATGGGGAAGGGCTATTCAGGGATCGCTGGCAGGATTCCAATCGCCTGCGGAATAGGATTGCGCCGGTTTAAGCGCGCGCTTAATCCCGCCCGATAAGTTACGGAGTCGGGTAGATGGATCAGTTCGATGTGGTGGTGATTGGCGGCGGTAGTGCAGGCAGCGCGGCGGCTGCGCGGCTGGCGGCCGATGGCAAGCTGCGCGTCTGCCTGCTCGAGGCCGGCGGAGCCAACACCGGCCTGCCGATCCGCACGCCTGGGCTGCTCAGCTTCGCCCCCGAATCGAGCAACTGGGCCTATGACACCGAACCGATGGAGGGGCTGAACGGCCGGACCGGCTACCAGCCGCGCGGACGCGGGATGGGCGGGTCGAGTGCGATCAACGGCATGGTCTATATCCGCGGCAATGCGTGGGATTACGATAACTGGGCGGCGCTGGGCTGCACTGGCTGGGGCTGGGACGAGGTGCTGCCGGTGTTCCGCCGCCAGGAAGACAACCAGCGCGGCGCGGATGCCTTCCACGGCGCGGGCGGTCCGCTCCACGTCTCGGACCAGATCGCCCCCAGCCCGGTCGGCCAGGCTTTCGTCGATGCCGCCAGCCGCCTGCAATTGCCGCTCAACGACGATTTCAACGGCGCCAGGCAAGAGGGCTTCGGGCTCTATCAAGTCACCCAGCACAACGGCGAACGCTGGAGCGCCGCGCGGGCCTTCATCGATCCCTTGGCGGGCAAACCGAACCTGTCGGTGCGCACCGGGGCGCTGGTCGAAAGGATCGTGATCGAACAGGGTCGCGCCACCGGCGTCGCGGTGCGCTTTGGGGGCAGGCGCGAAGTGATCAAGGCCAGGGGCGGTGTGGTGCTCTCGGCCGGGGCTTTCGGGAGTCCGCAGATCCTGATGCTCTCCGGGATCGGCCCCGGAGCGCATTTGCAGGAACACGGGATCGAGGTGCAACTCGACAAGTCGGCGGTCGGCGCGGACCTGCAGGACCACTGCGACTACCTGGTCGGCTATGAGCTCGATGACCTCAGCCTGTTCGGCGGTTCCTTGCGCGGGCTGATGAAAGTCGCCGCGGCTTTCGTCGAACACCGCCTTAAGCGCACCGGCATGCTGACCACCAATTTCGCCGAGAGCGGCGGCTTTGTGACGATCCGCCCCGATGCCCCCGCGCCCGATATCCAGTACCATTTCATCCGCGCGATCGTGCAGAACCACGGGCGCGACAAGCTGAAGGAACACGGCTTCTCGCTCCACGCCTGCGTGCTGCGCCCCGAAAGCCGCGGCTGGGTGAAGCTGAAGTCGAGTGATCCCACCCAGGCCCCGGCGATCAATCCCAACTTCCTTGCCGACGAGCGCGATCTCCACTTGCTGCGCGATGCCAGCCGGCTGATGCACCGCATCGCCGAGACCCCGCCCCTGTCTGAGCTTGGCGCGAAAGAGCGGGGTCCCTTCGACTGGCACGACGATGCCACGCTCGAAGCACGAATCCGCGAAGTCTCCGACACGATCTACCACCCGGTCGGCACCTGCCGGATGGGCGGCGATGAGGCCAGCGTGGTCGATCCCACACTTAAGGCGCGCGGGATCGAGGGCCTGTGGGTCGCCGATGCCTCGATCATGCCGCGTCTTGTCTCGGGCAACACCAACGCCCCCAGCATCATGATCGGCGAACGCGCGGGCGAGTTTGTGGCGGCCGCGCTGCAATGAGCGTCGCCTTCCGCCGTGAAAGCGACGAGGAGCACCTCGAGCCCAAGTTCGAACTGCCGATCCCGCCCGGGGCGAACCTGGTCACCGCGCGGGGGCTGGAGCTGCTCGAGGCGAAAGTCGCCGAGCTCGAAGCCGCACTCCCCGCGATCACCGAAGAAGAGTCGCGCAAGAAACACCTGCGCGACTTGCGCTATTGGCGCACGCGGCTGGCCACGGCGGAGCTGAAAGAGGCGCGGGGCGACGGGGTGGTCGGCTTCGGCAGCCGGGTCGAGCTGCTGCTGAACGGCAAGCGCCGCGTGATCGAACTGGTCGGTCACGACGAGGCCGATCCAGCTGCGGGCAAGCTCGCGTTCACCGCCCCGCTGGCCCGCGCGGTGATGGGGGCTGAGGTGGGGGATTTGCTCGATTTTGGCGGGAAAGAGGGGGCGGTTGAGGTGGTGGGGGTTGGTTAGGCCCTTCACACGCTAAATTGCTCAACCAGGCGCTGATACTTTTCGGCATGAGCATCACAGATGCGATCGACCGTTTCCTTTGAAGCGGTCGGTCCTCGTTGGCCCTTCCCAAGAAGCGCTGCTGAATGTCCAATCCATTGGTATCGCTTTCCATCCGCCCCAATCGATCGCCCGGGCCCACTCAAGAACTCATCAATAGGAAGTCTGGAGCGATAGTCGCTTGCGCGTATTTCTTGGTTCTCCCCTCCAATCTTGATGTAAGGTGGCCTTATTGCACCTTCGACCTGAGGCAATCGCGCCTGTATCCAGGCAAACACCTCGATGGGAAAAGCACTCATGGAGATTTTCAATTTCGACAAGTTTTTTAGCCGAAGGAGACTGCCGAGCGGATTGGGGACCTTTGGCGCACGTATCTGCATCAATCGCAGGAATTCAAGCTGAGCTAGATCGCCAAGAAAATCGAACGATTCGACCGGCTGGGCCCAATCAAACGTACCATCGATGCTAAGATATCTAAGATTTTGCGCATTCTTGATTCCGGAAAAATCGCTCACCCGTCTGACATTCTCAATATGCAACGCCCTCAAGTTTGAGAGTTGCCCAAGAGGCGAGATGTCATCGAAGCCCGAAACATATTCTAGGATAATCTCCTCCAGATTCTGGAGGCGTGAAATGAATGCCAGGCTCTTTGGTCTCGCATGGGTAATCCGCAATCGCTTGAGACGCCAAAGGTTTGATACGTAAGCCATCTGCTCGTGGCTGGGCGAGTGAAGTGTCAGTTCCTCGAGATTTGGAAACGTACTTATAAGCTCCCAATTCTTGTCTTCGCTACTGATCGTTGCAATCGACACCAGCTTCTGCCCGCTGGTCCATTCCGGCATATGGAAAGCGTATCGCTGAGCGTTTGGAAGGAAGCTCCAGTGCCCTCCACTACGGTCCAGCATATCTCCAAAATGATGTTTCATGGATTTGTCGCCCGCACGATCCTTCGTTCCACAAGCACACTATCACGTCGCCCCGTGCTTGACACGGGGTGACGGTTGAGGTGTGTGGTTTGGATACTCCCCCGCTGGGGGAGGTGGATCGCGTAGCGAGACGGAAGGGGGTTGAAACAGGAAAGCCGCGGTAGCGGCTGTGCGCTGCTGCGCGCATTCTTGTTCGCCCCCCTCCACCGCTTTGCGGTTCCCCTCCCCCGGTGGGGGAGGATCTGGAGTTAGGGTCGCGGCCCCTTGGGCTTGCCTTTGTGGAATACCCTTGGCCCATGGCCGCCTTTGCCTCCGGGCCCGCCCTGACCGCGATGCGGCTTGGGGGGAGGGCCGCCGCGCGGCTTGTGCGGAGCGCCGTGGGAGGGCGGGGCCGGGCTGTGTTCGATGGTGATCCCGCTTTCATCGTCGCCCTCAACGCTTGCAGTGCGTTTGACTGCGTCAGCGAACTTGCGGGCAACGGCGGTCGGCACCTGGAAGTGCGTTTCGTGCTGGCCAATCCGGATCGCGCCAACCTCGTTGCGAGTGATGTGCCCGCGCCGGCACAGCAACGGCAGGATCCAGCGCGCGTCGGCGTTCTGGCGGCGGCCGACGTCCATGCGGAACCAGACCACGTCGTCGAAACCGGGGCGATGGCGCTCGGCCTGGGCGGCGCGCTGGGCTTCATGGGTTCCGGGGATTAGCTCTTCGGGCGCGGGCATCTTCGCGCGGTGAGCACGGACCAGCGCGGCGGCGATGTCTTCGGCGCTGCGTTCGCTGAGCAGGCGCGCGGCCAGTTCGCGGTCCTCCTCGTCGAACTCGGCCGGTTCGAGCAAAGCGGCGATCAGGCGTTCGCGGTCGTTCTTGCGGATATCCTCGGGCGTGGGCACCTCGCGCCATTCGGCCTCGATTCGCGCGCCGCGCAGCATCGATTCGACCCGCTTGCGCCGCGGATAGGGGACCACGATCACCGCGGTGCCCTTTTTGCCCGCGCGGCCCGTCCGCCCCGAGCGGTGCTGGAGCGCTTCGGCGTCGCGCGGGATTTCGACGTGGACCACCAGGCTGAGCGTCGGCAAGTCGATCCCGCGGGCGGCAACGTCGGTCGCGACGCAAACTCGCGCGCGGCGATCGCGCAGGGCCTGCAGCGCATTGTTGCGCTCGGCCTGGCTGTGCTCGCCCGAAAGCGCCACGGCGGCAAAACCGCGCTCGATCAGCGCCGCGTGCAAGTGCCGGACATTGTCGCGCGTGGCGCAGAACAGCATCGCCGTTTCGGCCTCGTGAAAGCGCAGCAGGTTGATCACCGCGTGCTCGATCTGGGCCGGGGCGACGGTGACCGCCTGGTAGGCGATATCGCCGTGGCCGCGATCCTCGCCCACGGTCGAGATCCGCAGCGCCTCGCGCTGGTAGCGCCGCGCCAAGGCAACGATCGGCTTGGGCATGGTGGCCGAAAACAGCAGCGTGCGGCGGCCTGAGGGGGTGGCGTCGAGGATTTCCTCGAGGTCTTCGCGAAAGCCCATGTCGAGCATTTCGTCGGCTTCATCGAGCACCACCGCGCGCATTGCCGACAGGTCGAGCGCGCCGCGTTCGAGGTGATCGCGCAGGCGCCCCGGGGTGCCGACCACGATATGCGCGCCGTGGCTGAGCGCGCGGCGTTCCTTGCTGGGGTCCATGCCGCCGACGCAGCTGGCGATCCGCGCTCCGGCCTTGGCGTAGAGCCAGATCAGCTCGCGGCTGACCTGCAGGGCCAGTTCGCGGGTCGGCGCGATGACCAGGGCGAGCGGAGCGCCGGGCTGGGGCAGCTTGCCTTCGGCCAGCAGCTCGTCGGCGATGGCGAGCCCGAAAGCCACGGTCTTGCCCGATCCGGTCTGCGCCGAAACCACCAGATCGCGGCCCCGCGCTTCTAGTTCGAGCACCTGGGCCTGGACAGGGGTCAGCGCAGTATAGCCATGCGCGGCGAGCGCTTCGGACAGAAGCGGGGTTACATCGGGAAAGGACATGATGCGCTGCGCCCTAGAGGATATAGGGGCGTTTGGCTTGTATTGTTTTGGGGGCAGTCAAATCCGAAGCCAAAACCCCTCACCGTTCGCCCCGAGCGAAGTCGAGGGGTCGCGTTGCGGGGCGACCCCTCG
>JAGXTB010000176.1 GCA_018334165.1 Sphingomonadales bacterium
GCGCGGTGTCCTTGATTTTGCCCAGGTCCACCACTTTGCCGCGGTGGACGAAAGTGCCGTTGGGCAGCGAATGCTTCTGGAACACGTGCTCGACCGTCTGGAGGTAATAGGCCGCGTTAAGATCGCAGACCGCGCGGTATTCCTCGTAGAAGTCCTTGGTCGCATCGGCGTCTTCATCGGCGCCGGCAACCAGGTGCTTGAACATGTGGTAGTGGCTCAGCATGTGATTGCCCAGGTTCATGCTCATGAACCCGGCCAGCTGCATGAAGCCCGGATAGACCTGCCGTCCCGCACCGGGATATTGCAGCGGCACCGTGGCGATCACGGTGTGGCGGAACCATTCGAGCGGACGCTGCATGGCGAGGTCGTTGACGCTGGTCGGTGCCTCGCGGGTGTCGATCGGGCCGCCCATCATGGTCAGGGTCAGCGGGCGGCAGGGATGCCGGGTATCAGCCATGATCGCGGTTGCGGCCAAGGCCGGGACCGAAGGCTGGCACACCGCCAGCATGTGCGCGCCGGGTCCGACATGCTCCAGAAATGCGATCAGGTAATCGATGTAGTCATCAAGGTCGAACTCACCCTCGCTTAGCGGGACCATCCGTGCGTCGGCCCAGTCGGTGATGAAAACGTGAGCATTTTCAACCATGCGCTCCACGGTGCCGCGCAGCAGGGTGGCGAAGTGCCCGCTCATTGGCGCCACGATCAACAGCCTCGGTGCGTCGGCGGCGAGGCCCGGATGGCTGAAATGCAGCAGATTGCCCCAGGGACGGTGCAGAACGATCGCCTCGGTCACCGGCTGGGTGATACCATCGGCGTTCACTTCCTCGATATCGAAGGCCGGTTTGCCATAGTTGGCGCTGGCGTGGGCAAAGACCTCCAGCGCCGAAGCCATGACCGGACCAGCTCCGGTATAGCCGAACGGCAGCGCCGGATTGCTGAGCATCTGCGAACCAACCGAGGCCCAGGTGCTGGCCATATTGAGCCAGGAACGCTGCATTTCATATGCGGTGTAAAGCACGTGTCTTGGACCCCCTGCTGCCCGGTGGACCCGGACTTTGCACGCCATGGTGACGCCAATCGCTCTATTGTGCAATGCACAAATTGCCTTGCAGTGCACAATGGGTCTGCGCGGTGCTACTTAACCGCTACCGCGCCTTTGGGGGCTGTGCTAGGGCGCGGCCCATGAGTTCCGCCCCCGACGGCAGCGCGCCCGCAGCCCCGCTCCCGACCGCCTCGACCGAAGAACCCAAGCCCGCGCGCACGCTGGGCCCGTTGCGGATGATCTGGCGCGAGACTGCCAAGTATCCGCATCAGGTGATCTTTGCCTTGCTCGCGCTGCTGGTCACCGCCTCGGCCACGCTGGCAATCCCGGCAGGCTTTCGCCTGGTGGTCGATCGCGGGTTCGGTGCGGGCGGCGATATTGAATCGATCGGGCGCTGGTTCCGCTATCTCTTGCTGATCGTGCTGGTGCTGGGCTTGGGGACCGCAGTGCGATTCTATTTCGTATCGTGGCTGGGCGAGCGGGTGATCGCCGATATTCGCCTCAAGGTGCAGGAGAACCTGCTGCGCCTTTCGCCAGCCTTCTTTGAGCAGAACAGCCCCAACGAAATCTCTTCGCGGATGACTTCGGATACGGCGCTGATCGAACAGGTTGTCGGCACCACGGTTTCGGTTGCCCTGCGCAATTTCATCATGGGCGTGGGCGGGGTGGCGATCCTGTTCTCGCTTGCTCCCAAGCTGACTGCCGGGCTGGTGCTGGGGATCGTCGCGGTAGTCTTTCCCTTGATGGCTTTCGGACGCCGGATCCGCACAATTTCGCGCACCAGCCAGGACCGGGTCGCCGATATCGGCGCGATGGTGGCCGAAGTGCTGGGGGCGATGAAAGTGGTCCAGGCCTTCAACCAGGAACTCCGCGAGCAGGAGCGCTTCGCCAAATCGGTCGAGCTCAGCTTCGCCGTGGCCAAGCGCCGGATCGTGCTGCGCTCACTGATCTCGATGTTCGGGATTATCGCAGTGTTCGGCGCTGTTGTCCTGCTGGTCTGGCAAGGCGCAATCGGGGTGGCCAACGGTTCCATCACCGGCGGCACGATTGTTCAGATCGTCCTTGTCGCAGGACTCGTCGCCGGGTCGTTCGGCGCGCTGACCGAGGTCTATGGCGACCTGCTGCGCGGCGCCGGGGCGGCCAGCCGCCTCAACGAACTGCTAGCCGAGAAGCCGCAAATCGCCATGCCCGAACGCCCGCTGGCGCTGCCCAGCCCGGCACGCGGCAAGCTGAGTTTCGAGAATGTCAGCTTCCGCTATCCGACCCGGCTTGAAATGGCCGCGCTGGCCGATTTTTCGCTGACGATCGAACCGGGCGAGACCGTGGCGATTGTCGGCCCCTCGGGTGCGGGCAAGAGTACGCTGTTCCAGCTGGCCGAGCGGTTCTACGATCCGCAGGCCGGGACCATCAAGCTTGACGGCGTGCCGCTGACCGCAGTCGATCCGGCCGAAGTGCGCCGCCGCATGGCCTTGGTCCCGCAGGAAGGCGTGCTGTTCGCCGCCAATGCCCGCGACAACCTGCGCTATGGCAACTGGCAAGCCACCGATGAGCAGATTTGGGAAGCCGCGCGCGCCGCCAATGCCGAGGAGTTCCTGAAGGAGCTGCCCGAAGGGCTCGATACTTATCTGGGTGAAGGCGGCGCGCGGCTTTCGGGCGGCCAGCGCCAGCGGATCGCGATTGCCCGCGCGGTGCTGCGCGATGCGCCGATCCTGCTGCTCGACGAGGCAACCTCGGCGCTCGACGCCGAGAGCGAGAAGCTGGTCCAGGACGCGCTCGACCGGCTGATGCAAAGCCGCACCACGCTGGTGATCGCTCACCGTCTGGCCACAGTGCGCGGGGCCGACAAGATCGTGGTGATGGACCGGGGCCGGATCGTCGAGAGCGGCACCCACGAGACTTTGACCAAGGCCAAGGGGCTCTATGCCCGCCTTGCCGCCTTGCAATTTGATGATGCCGCATTCGCTGCGCAGGAAGGGCGCTGATGGACACTATTCTCACCGCAATCCTGCTCGGCATTGTCGAAGGGGTAACCGAATTCATCCCGGTTTCCTCAACCGGGCACCTGATCCTCGCGACCGAGATCTTCGGGTACGATGCAAAGGCCTGGGCAGCCTTCAACGTGATTATCCAGCTGGGCGCGATCCTGGCGGTGGTGGTGGTCTATTGGCGAACCTTCTGGGCAGTCGGCATGGGACTGCTCAAGTGGCGTAAGGAAAGCCTGGCTTTCGTGCGCAACATCTTGCTGGGCTTTCTCCCTTCGGCAGTGCTGGGGCTGCTGCTCAAGGACTATATCGACATCATGCTGGGCAGTCCGCAGATCGTTGCCTGGGCACTGATCGCGGGCGGGATCGCGATTCTGGCGATTGAGCGCACCGCCAAGCCAGGACCGGCCAGCGGTGTGGCCCAGCTGCCTGCGCGGCAGGCGCTGGGGGTTGGGCTGTTCCAGTGTATTTCGATGATTCCCGGGGTCAGCCGCTCTGGCGCAACGATCATGGGCGCCCTGGCGATGGGGATCGAACGCCGCACCGCAGCCGAATTCAGCTTCTTCCTGGCAATCCCGACGATGATGGGGGCGACCACGCTGGAACTGTGGGACAATCACGCCGAACTGATGGCCGGCACCGGCCCGGTCGGCTGGAGCGAGATCGCAGTCGGCTTCGTGGTCAGTTTCGTGGTCGCGCTGGCGGTGATCAAGCTGTTCGTCGCCTATGTCAGCCGCGCGGGCTTTGCACCGTTCGCCTGGTACCGGATCGCGGCGGGGATCGTAGCGCTCTATTTCCTGACCTAGAAGTTCCTCTCCATTTTCCGCGAATGCGGCAAATGGGGAGGTGGATCGTCCGCAGGACGAGACGGAGGGGTCTCGGAGCAGGCGTCCTT
>JAGXTB010000177.1 GCA_018334165.1 Sphingomonadales bacterium
GGGGGTTCAAAGCCAGCGTGGAACCCCCATCCCAACCCTTCCCCAATGGGGAAGGGCTTTTCGGTCGGAAACCTTTTGACTGATTTATCCGGAAAGCCCGCCCGGGCGGGTGAAAGCGTAGTAGATCACATAGAACCAGCTGAACACGCCGTGGATCAGTGCCCAGACGATCGACTTGTTGAGGCTCCAGCTGATCGCCACCGCGATCGCGCTGCCCAGGCCGATCCCGGCCCGCGCGGCGTGCGAGGCCTGGTCCCTCACAGGTCCACTCCCGCAGCGATGGCTTCGAGCTTACGGATCCGTTCCTTGAGGTCGGCGATCTCGATCCGGGCCATGCCCGAACCAGAGCCGCCCTCGATTTCGGGCCGGTGCAGGTCAAGCTCGCGGGTCTTGAGCCTCAGCCAGCCCTGCCAGCCGCGCAGCGCGGCAATGGCAACGATTGTCACCATCAGCAGCAAGCTGGCCGAGGTGAGGAGCATTTCGCTGTTCATTGCGGTTTCTCCGTTCGTCTAGCGCAACTATTCGCCGCGCAGGCTTTCGATTTCGGCGGCCAGTGCCTTGGGTGAGCGGCCGTCAGTGGCTATGCGTTCAAGGACGTGGATACGGTCCTTGAGTTCGGCGACTTCCTTTTGCAGTTCCAGCTCGCGCGGGCCGGGCTGGGCGGTTGGTTCGGCGCCCTTGCGGTGCCAACCCCGGCCCAGGCCTTCCCCACTGCGGATCCGCTGCGAGCGGAGCGAGTACCAGGCCCCGATACCGGCAACCACAACCAGGGCTGTTCCCATGTCCATCGACGGTCTCCGAATGTCAGTTGGTCGGCGCGCGCAGGTCTTCGATCTGCGCTGCGAGGTTCTTGGTCTTGTCGGTGGCGATGCGTTCGAGCACGCGGGTGCGCTGCTCCAGCTGGGCCAGTTCGGACTTGCTGCCCAGGGCCTCAGCTTCGGCAATCCGGGCTCGCAGTTCCAGCTCGCGCTCGCGATTTTTCAGGCGACTTTGGTACGCTCCGAGCCAGATGCCAGCGCCGCAGATCAATCCTACGACCAATGCGCAGAAGGCAAAAGTTTCGGCGGCGGTCATTGTACTTTGTCCTTGTCCGCGCGCAGTGCCTCGATCTGGTGGGTCAGCTGGTAGCCGCTGTCGGTAACGATCCGTTCGACGTTGCCAAGCCGGTCCTTGATGCTGCCCAGTTCGGCGCGCAGCTGGGCGTTTTCCTGGCTGAGCAGCTTGATCCGCTCGGCTTCTTCCGAACTGGTTTTGGGATAGACTGCCTGGCCCCATGCCCCGTCGAGCGGGTAACCGTTCTTGATCCGCATCCAGGTGGTGATCACCCAGCCACCGACCCCGGCGAGCGTGATCGTGGCAATCATGGGTCCGCCAACGCGGAGGACTTCAAGGGCTTCGGGGCTCATTTGCGTTCCTCAAGTTGCGGCTGGTCGCGCAAAGCCTCGATCTGGGCGGCGACGTTCAGGCCTTTGTCGGTGACGATCCGTTCCAGCACTTTGACCCGGTCGGCGAAGTGATCGAGCTGCTCGCGCAGTTCGGTATTTTCGGCCGCCAGCTTGCGCGTGGCATCGCTATCGGCGCGGGCACTCTTGCCGCCCCATTCGTCTTCCAGCGCATAGCCGTGCTTGGCGCGGATCCAGTTGTTGATCAGCCAGCCAACGGTCGAGATGGCAACGATCGCCATTACAAATCCAGGATCTCCCCAATCCATCGTTTAGTTTCCTTCGTGTTTTTCAAGCAAGGCATCGACTTTGCGGGCATCGCGCAGCGCCTCGATCTGGGTCGCGACGTCATAGCCCTTGTCGGTGACAATCCGTTCCAGCACCCGCACGCGGTCTTCCAGTTCGGTGTTCTGCGTGGCGTATTGCGCAGCCTTTTCGGCGGTCGCTTGAATTTCCATTTCGACGATCTTCTGCTTGTGCTTGCTCCAGATCGCGACGATCGGAATGCTCAGCGCCAGGATCGGGATCATCACGCCGATCAGTCCAATGAGTTCGCCCATCTTTCTTTCCCTCCGATTGCGCGGTTTCAGCGCAGACGTTCAATTTCGGCCGAAAGGCGCGGGTTTGACGAAACGTAGAACGTCTCAATCTCAGCCAGGCGGCGATCGATATCGCGGAACTGGGCGCGCACTTCGCGGGCGGTGCGGGTCGGCGATTGGCGCACACCTTGCCAGAATTTCTGTTCCTGCCGGTCGGTGTAAAGGTGCGTCGGCTTCTTGGCCGCAAACATCCCCACCACCAGATAGGCCAGCGGGATGAAACCCATGCCCATCAAGGTCAGGCCAACCGCGCCCAGGCGAACCCACAGCACATCGACCCCGGTGTAGTCGGCAATCCCGGCGCAGACGCCAAAGATCTTGCCATTCTGCTTGTCGCGATAAAAGCGGGTGCGTTCGCCGTTCACTTTGCAGTCCTCCCTGTCGAAACCTTCGCCTTGCTGTCGCGGCGGAGCCGTTCGAGTTCGTCCATCTGCTGGTTGTCCATCGCGGAATCGTTCAGCAGGCGGGTGCGTTCGAAGCCGGGGTTGTCCGCGGCGACCAGCCGCTCGACCGTGTCCATCCGCTCATCGAGGCGGCGCGCGAGCTGATAAAGCTCTTCCAGCATCGTTTCGTCGTCATTGGTCAGGGTAGCGGCAGTCTTCCACTTGGTGATGTAGTGCAGGACCAGCCAGGGCAGGCCGATCAGGACCACACCGACCACTGCCACGATATCGCTTCCATCCACGGGATCAGTCCTTTTGTTCGTCGCCGCCCTTGAGCGCGGCCTTCATGGCTTCCAGTTCTTCATCGATCTTGTCCTGACCGGCCAGCGCGGCGATCTCATCAGCCAGCGTGGGCTTGCCGGTGCCATCGGCCAGGCTCAGCGCATCGGCGCGGCCTTCGGCGTAATCGACCCGGCGTTCCAGCTGGTCAAAGCGGGCCATCGCCTCATCGACCCGCTCGCTGGCCAGCAGCGTGCGCAGCTTGACGCGGTTTTCGGCGCTTTCGAGCCGGGCGACGATCGAACCCTGGCGGGCGCGGGCTTCGCGCAGGCGGGTCTGGAGCTTTTCGATGTCGAGCTCATAGGCGCGCAGTGCGTCGTCGAGCACCTTGATCTCTTCCTTCAGCTGGTCGGCCATGTCGGCCGCCTTCTTCTTTTCGACCAGCGCGGCGCGGGCCAGGTCCTCGCGGCCCTTGCTCAGCGCAAGCTGGGCCTTTTCCGACCAGTCGGCCTGAAGCCGGTCCAGCTTGACGGTGTGGCGGTGCATTTCCTTCTGGTCGGCAATCGTGCGCGCCGCGCTGGCCCGCACTTCGACCAGGGTTTCCTCCATCTCGAAGATGATCATCCGGATCATCTTTTCGGGATCGTCGGCCTTTTCGAGCAGGTCGTTGAAATTGGCGGCGATGATATCACGGGTACGACTGAAAATGCTCATCAAGGGCCCTCCGATATGGGACAGGGTCGGGGTAGGAGACTGGCGAAGACGCTCAACCTCTGCATCGAACCGCGAAGCGCGCGATTTGCCTGCGCCAAGCGGGGTTAGCAAGGAGTCTGCGCGCGGGGTCTGGGCCGGAATGCCCTGGCGGCGGGGGGACTGGGGGCCGCCATCGGGGGATGCCTGGGATTCCGGCCCAAGCGGGGAAAGGGGTTCATGGCCCATCTTGCGGCTCACCGCCGGGCTCAAGCCTGCGCCGCGCTGACGCTGTGGGTCAGCGCATAGTGCGGAGCGGCGTTCATCTGCTGGGTCAGGACGACCACGTTGAAGCCGACCATGGCGATCAGGCTCAGGATCACTGCTTTGTCGAGCTTGGTATTGAACTTGGTGAACATGGGACACCTCGGGAAAATGTGCTTGTTCATCCTTTCGCAAGGTGCGTGCCAAATGCCAAAAGTGGCTGAATTGCACGGCTCTGCGGGCAAATCGACGAACGACATGTGGGAATGATTGCGCACTATTGGGGTTTTTCGCTAAGACTTGGGCATGGACCGCACATCGCAATTCGTTGGCCAGTCTACAGCCTTCCTGGATTCGGTCGAACGCGCCAGCCGTGCGGCTTCGCTCAACCGCCCGGTGCTGGTGATTGGTGAGCGCGGGACCGGCAAGGAACTGATCGCCGAACGCCTGCATCAGCTCTCGCGCCGCTGGTCCGAGCCGCTGATCACGCTCAACTGCGCGGCTTTGCCGGAAACCTTGATCGAGGCGGAATTGTTCGGTCATGAGCAGGGGGCCTTCACTGGTGCTACCAGAGCGCGGGCCGGACGGTTCGAGGAAGCCGACAAAGGGACGCTATTCCTCGACGAACTGGCCACGCTGTCGATGGGCGCGCAGGAACGGCTGCTGCGCGCGGTCGAATATGGCGAAGTGACGCGGATCGGATCTTCGCGGGCGATCAAGGTCGATGTCCGGATTGTTGCTGCCACCAACGAGGACCTGCCGCGCCTGGCCGATGAAGGCCGGTTCCGCTCGGACCTGCTCGACCGGCTGAGCTTCGAAGTGATCACCCTGCCGCCGCTGCGCGTGCGTGAGGGCGATATCATGGTGCTGTCGGACTATTTCGGACGGCGTATGGCAGCCGAACTGGGCTGGGATCACTGGCCGGGCTTTTCCGAAGCCGCGCTGCGCTCGCTGGAGGAATACCAGTGGCCGGGCAATGTGCGCGAGCTGCGCAATGTGATCGAACGCGCGATCTATCGCTGGCAGGACTTCAACCAGCCGGTTGCCCACATTGTCTTTGATCCGTTCGACAGCCCGTGGAAGCCCGCGCCGATGGCGCATTCGCAGGAACGCAGCGAAGCCGCCCCCGCCGCGCCGCGCCCGCAGGCCGCCCCGGGGGTGGAGCTCGATGCGGTCAGCGACCTCAAGGCCGCGGTCGATGCCCACGAAAAGGCGATCCTCGAAGCGGCGCTGGCCCGGCACCGCTACAACCAGCGCCAGACTGCACGGGCGCTGGGGCTGAGCTATGACCAGCTGCGCCATGCGATGAAGAAGCATGGGTTGAGCGATCGCAGCGCCGACTAACCGATTGGTAACCGGCCCATAATATCCTCTCCGGGCAAATCGGGGGTCTCATGGGACAGTTCTTTCGCATCATGCTACATTCGCCGCGGCTGACAATCGCGGCTTTTCTGATGATTTTCGGCGGCATTTCCGGTGCGATCAAGCACCGCGAGGCCGAGGCGAAGAAGCCCAACCCGTGGAGCCAAGGCTCCAGCTCAACTGGCTATTCCGCGCAGGCGCAAGTTGACGATGGCTGGGGCAATGGCACTCGCCCGGTCGATGGCAAGACCGCGGCGGGGCAAGGCGTGACCACCCAGAAGGTCTGGAAGAACGATGACGACGTGATTTTCGAAGAGGAAGACGTCAAGGCGCTCGACCGCTCGGAATACGAATAGGCGCTGCCTTCGCCGCCTGGCATACGTGATATTTACCACTTGGTCGCAGAATCCGGGACCTCACAGGTGTCCCGAAGGCAATGCCGATGAAAGCGAACCGCAAGAAGCTTGAACGCGCCGATGAACTGCAGGATTCCAGCGTCTCGGCCTGGTATCTGGCGGTCTGCCTGATGGTGGTCATGGCGGGCGGCGCATGGGCCGCCAACTCGGTCGGCTGGCTGGATCTGGGCGGCGAGCAGGGCGAGACTTTCGACAAGGCCGCGGTCGCCGCAGCCGCCAAGAAGGCGGCCGCACGCGAGGCGCAGGCCCGCATGGCCGCGCAGCAGGAGGCCCAGAACCTGGCTGAGGACTCCGCCCGGATGGCTCCCGCTCCGGCCAGTCCGGCTGCTACCGCCAGCGCAGCGGCAGAGGCTGGTCCTGCGGATCAGGAACCCGCTACCCCGCAAACCCCCTAGAACAAGGCCTTACTTGGTTGCGTATTGCCCTGCTTTGGCGTCGAACTTGGCCCGGGCGAAGTTCTTGGCTGCGGCCTGGGTTTCGAACACTTCGTCCTGCAGCACATTGGTGACGATCGGATAGTCCTGCGAGTTATAGCGGATATCGCGCACCGTCAGGCGGTACGTGCCGTCGCTCTGGCGCTGGATCAGGAAAGGGCGAAGGCGTTCATCCGACATGATTGGGTTCCTCGGTTCGGCTGCGTTCGCGCTCGGTCCGGGCGGTGCGTAGCGATTGCTGACGCTCCGCCATTTCCAGCCAGACCGCGCGCGAACGCAAAAATGTCTCGCGCTGGTTGGCGAGCGGCGCGGCCTCGGCTGCGCGTTCGCAGCTTTCGGCCTGTTCGATGCAGTATTTCTCGGACATCATCGGGCGCGCTCGCCTTCCTGCGTTTGTCAGCCCAGCACTTCGATGACGGCCAGGCGGGTCTCTTCGCGGCTTAGCGGGGAGAACTGCGGCGGGCTGGGAAGCCGCGGGCCGTTTCCGGCCCGGTTCCGGGCAAAGGCAGCGCGGACGATTCCGCGGCGCAGCGCCGGTATCAGGGTATTGATTGTCATATTTATTTCCGCGGCGGCGTTGTGCCGCCGTCTTCTTTCAGGTTTTGTTATTGGGAGGCTAATGCCGCCGTTTTCCGGGAGGGACCCCCGTACCACCCCCGCCGGGACCACGCTCGCGAAACACGATGCGGCCCTTGCTGAGGTCGTAGGGGGTCATCTCCACGCGAACCCGGTCGCCCACCACCGAGCGGATGCGAAACTTGCGCATCTTGCCCGCGGTGTAGGCGATGATCCGGTGTTCGTTTTCCAGCATGACGCCGAAGCGCCCGTCCGGGAGGATCTCGTCGATCTGGCCATCGAGGGTCAGTAGTGCCTCTTTGGCCACAGCCTCAGGCTGCCGACAGATTGACGGCGGAAGTCTTGCCGCGCTGATCGGTTTCCAGTTCGTACTGAACGCGCTGGTCCTTATCAAGCGTGCCCATTCCGGCGCGTTCTACGGCGCTGATGTGCACGAAAGCGTCGCCGCCGCCTTCATCGGGAGCGATGAAGCCATAGCCCTTGTCGGAATTGAAAAATTTTACGGTGCCTACTGGCATGATCTGTTCCTTTCACGAAACACGTATTGACCCGCCGGCCAAGAGCGGTCGGCGGAGCGTAGAAGCGAGAAAGGGAACGAATGAGGCGTAGGCCGAAAAGTTCCGTCGCAGGCGACGTTAGCGCGCCTCATATAGGCCGAGGCTGCGGATAAAGCAATGGTGCGCGATTCCACCCTTGCATTTGCGCGGGCCTGGGCCTATCTGGCCGCTCAATCCCGACATTGTGACACAACGAAGGGGCTGGCGCCGAAAGGGGCCGGCGCGAAACGGCGTTGTCACAAGGCCGGAATACCTTCCCCCTCGATGGGGGAAGGATACGAAGCCTTGGTGAGCTTAGCGAACCTAGGCGCAGTTGGATGGGGGTGATGGTGCGGCAAGGCGATGCGCCTGGTTGCCAGATCACCCCAACCCAACCTTCGCTAGGCGGCGCTGCCGCCAAGCTACGGTATCCCTCCCCCATCAAGGGGGAGGAAGGAAGTGGGAATTCGAGTGACGGATATCGCGCGCATTACTGCACTTGTCGAGCCGGAGGCCCAGGCCCTCGGCTTCGATCTGGTGCGCGTGCGCTATTTCAAGGGCGGCGACATCGGCCCGCTGTCCGAAGCCGAGGAATTCACCTTGCAGATCATGGCCGAACGGCCCGAAACCGGCCAGCTGGTGATCGAAGACTGCGCCGCGCTGTCGCGCCGCATTTCCGATGCGATCGACGCGCTGGAAGAAAAGGGCGAAGTGCTGATCCACGACGCCTACCGGCTGGAAGTCAGCTCGCCGGGGATCGACCGCCCGCTGACGCGGCCCAAAGACTTTGCCAATTGGGCCGGCCACGAAGCGCGCGTTTCGCTGACCAGCCCGGTTGATGGTAACCGCAAGTCGCTGCAAGGCGATCTGATCGGGATCGACGGCGACGAAGTCAGCCTTGAAGACAAGAAGTCGGGCCGGGTTTCTTTCCCCTATGCCGATGTCCAATCCGCCAAGCTGGTCCTGACGGACAAGCTGATTGCCGCCACCCGTCCCCTCGACACCCAAGGGGCCGATGAAATTGTTGAAGAACAGGAAGACTGAATATGGCCAGTCCGATTTCCGCCAACCGCGCTGAACTGCTTGCGATCGCTACTTCGGTTGCGAACGAGAAGCTGATCGACAAGGCGATCGTCATCGAGGCGATGGAAGAAGCGATCCAGAAAAGTGCGCGCAATCGCTATGGCGCCGAAAACGACATCCGCGCCAAGCTCGATCCGCGCACCGGTGATCTGCGCCTGTGGCGCGTGGTTGAAGTGGTCGAAGTGGTCGAGGACTATTTCAAGCAGGTTGACCTCAAGGCCGCGCAAAAGCTGGACCCGGACGCCAAGCTGGGCGACTTCATCGTCGATCCGCTGCCCCCGGTGGATCTCGGCCGGATCGACGCGCAGTCGGCCAAGCAGGTGATCTTC
This sequence comes from Sphingomonadales bacterium, assembly GCA_018334165.1. Lineage (GTDB taxonomy): Bacteria > Pseudomonadota > Alphaproteobacteria > Sphingomonadales > Sphingomonadaceae > Novosphingobium. Next base: position 8,394 of record JAGXTB010000177.1, read on the forward strand.
CAGAAGGTCCGCGATGCCGAGCGTGAGCGCCAGTTCGAAGAATTCAAGGACCGCGGCGGCGAGCTCGTCACGGGCGTGATCAAGTCGGTCGAATTTGGCCACGTGATCGTCAACCTGGGCCGCGCCGAAGGCGTGATCCGCCGCGATCAGCAGATCCCGCGCGAAGTTGCCCGCGTCGGCGAACGTGTCCGCGCGCTGATCCTCAAGGTGGAACGCAACAATCGCGGGCCGCAGATCTTCCTCAGCCGCGCACACCCCGAATTCATGAAGAAGCTGTTCGCGCAGGAAGTGCCCGAAATCTACGACGGGATCATCACCATCCAGGCCGCCGCCCGCGATCCGGGCAGCCGCGCCAAGATCGGCGTGATCAGCCGTGACAGCAGCATCGATCCGGTCGGCGCTTGCGTTGGCATGAAGGGCAGCCGCGTTCAGGCGGTCGTCCAGGAAATGCAGGGCGAAAAGATCGACATCATCCCCTGGAGCGAAGACACCGCGACGTTCGTGGTCAACGCGCTGCAGCCCGCCACCGTCAGCCGGGTGGTGATCGACGAGGAAGAAAGCCGCATCGAAGTGGTGGTTCCCGACGATCAGCTTTCGCTGGCGATCGGTCGCCGCGGCCAGAACGTCCGTCTCGCCAGCCAGCTCACCGGCAGCCAGATCGACATCATGACCGAGGCCGAAGCGAGCGAAAAGCGCCAGAAGGAATTCGCCGAACGCTCGAAGATGTTCGAAGAAGAACTCGACGTCGATGAAACCCTCTCGCAGCTGCTGGTCGCCGAAGGCTTCAGCGAGCTGGAAGAAGTGGCCTATGTCGAGCTCGCCGAACTGGCGACGATCGAAGGCTTTGACGAAGAGCTGGCCGAAGAACTCCAGAGCCGTGCCACCGAAGCGCTTGAGCGCCGCGAAGAAGCCTACCGCGAGGAACGCCGCGGTCTGGGCGTTGAAGATGCTCTGGCCGACATGCCGCACCTGACCGAGCAGATGCTGGTCACGCTGGGCAAGGCCGGGATCAAGACCCTTGACGACCTGGCCGACCTCGCCACCGACGAGCTGATCGCCAAGAAGCGCGCCGAACAGCGCCGCCGCGATGGCAGCGCCCCGGCCCGCAAGGAACGCGAGCAGGACCGCGGCGGGGTGCTGGGCGAATATGGCCTCTCGGAAGAGCAGGGCAACGAGATCATCATGGCCGCGCGTGCGCACTGGTTCGAAGATGAACCAGCATCAGAGGAGGCCGCCGATGCGGATTCCTCACAATGAGCCGCTAGGTTCCGCAGCCTCTGAAGCGCGCGCAAAGGATGAACCTGAGCGGCGCTGCATCCTGACCGGGGTCCACGGGTCCCGGGACGATCTGGTGCGCCTGGCGATCTCGCCCGAAGGACTGGTCCTGCCCGATGCTCTGGCCCGCGCGCCGGGGCGGGGTGCGTGGATCGGCGTTTCGCGCGGGGACCTTGAAACGGCCTTGGCCAAAGGCAAGCTCAAGGGCGCGCTGGCGCGGGCCTTCAAGGGCGCCGAGCTGACCATTCCGGACGACCTACCCGAACGGATTGAGGCCGCATTGCTGCGCGCCTTTACCGACCGGCTCGGGCTGGAAATGAAGACCGGCCGCTTGCTGGTCGGCTCTGACCGGATTGCCGAGAACGCACGCGGCGGCGCGGTCGAATGGCTGGCCCATGCCAGCGACGCGGGCGAGGACGGGTCGAGGAAGCTCGATCAGGCCTGGCGCGTCGGGCTGGATGAAGAAGGATCGGGGCGGCAGGGGTTAACCTTGCCACTGGACCGGGCGGCGCTGTCTGTGGCATTGGGCCGCGACAACGTCGTGCACCTGGCGCTGACCGACCGCGATGCGGCGGCGCGCCTCGAAGTCCCGCTGGGGCGCTTGCTGCGCTATCTGGGGCTGGCCGAAGCGAGTGAACAGGATTCTGGCGATGATGCGGCTGAACCGGCTGCGTCGATGTCTGCGACGAATTGAGATTTGAAGGACGAATTTGAGCATGAGCGACAGTGAAAACAAACCGGTTCTGGGCCGCAAGCCGCTGGGCCTGAAGACTTCGGTTCAGGCAGGCGAGGTCAAGCAGACCTTCAGCCACGGCCGCACCAACAAGGTGGTGGTCGAGGTCAAGCGCCGCAAACTGCTCGGCAAGCCCGGCGCGGCCGAGGCTGCTCCGCCGCCGCCGCCGCCGCCGCCCGCGCCGGTTGCGCCTGCGCCCAAGCCGCCCGCGCCCAAGCCTTCCGCACCGGCTGGCGAAACCCCGCAGGAACGCGTCGCCCGGCTCCAGCGCGAGGCCGAAGAAGCGCGCCTGTCGGTGCTGGAAGA
>JAGXTB010000178.1 GCA_018334165.1 Sphingomonadales bacterium
CCTCCCCCTTGATGGGGGAGGGATACCGCAGCTTGCGAACTTGTTCGCTAGCGCAGGTTGGGTGGGGGTGAGGGTGCGGCAAGGCGTTGCGCCTGACGGCACCCTCACCCCCATCCAACTTCGACTAGGTGCTTGCAGCACCAAGTCTTCGTATCCTTCCCCCATCAAGGGGGAAGGGAATCATGCTTCGACCAGTTCCCGCGCTCTCGTAAAGTGCATCACCCCGTCGTCGATCGGGGCCTGGCGCATGTCCTGCTTGTCGCGCTTGTAGTCCTGGTTGAGCCGCCAGGGCAGACTGGGGGCGTTTTTGGGCATCTTGTCCTTGCCGCGCTCCAGGTAGCCCGAGGAGAAGTCGGCGAAGACGTCGTCGGGTTCGATCTGCGCATCGGCAGGCAGCACCGGCGTGGCCGCAACCGCGCCATAGGCGTCCATCTGCTTGAGCAGGCGCGTGATGTATTCGCCAACGATATCGACCCTGAGCGTCCAGCTGGCGTTGATATAGCCGAACACGCCCGCCAGGTTGGGCACGTTGGAGAACATGCAGTTGCGGTAATAGAAGTGGCTGCCGAAATCGACCGGCTGGCCATCGACCGAGATCGCGATCTTGCCCGCGAAGGCCAGGTTGAGGCCCGTGGCGGTGACGATCACGTCGGCATCGAGGTGCTTGCCCGATTTGAGCTTGATGCCGGTCGCATCGAAGCTGTCGATATGGTCGGTCACCACATCGGCCTTGCCCTGTTTGATCGCCTCGAAGAAATCGGCGTTGGGCACCAGGCACAGCCGCTGTTCCCACGGCTTGTAGGGCGGCACGAAATCGGTTTCGTTGAAATGCGGACCCAGGTTCTTGGCAGTCTCGCCCAGGATGAAGTCCCTGGCCTTGTCGGGGAACTTGCGCACACGTTTGAACATCCAGTCCTGCAGGGTGATGTTCTTGAAGCGGGTGATCGCATAGGCCAGCTTTTCGGGCAGCACCTTGCGCAGGCCGTTGGCCAAGGCGTCCTTGGCCGGGCGGCTGACCATATAGGTCGGCGTGCGCTGCAGCTGGGTAACTTTTGCCGCGCCCGAAAGGGCCATGGCGGGGACGATTGTCACCGCGGTCGCGCCCGATCCGATCACCACCACTTTTTTGCCGGTATGGTCGAAATCCTTGGGCCAGAATTGCGGGTGGATCACGGTGCCCTTGAACTTGTCGCGGCCCTTGAACCCGGCGTCATAGGGATCATCGTAGTCGTAATAGCCCGAACCCAGGAACAGGAACCGTCCCTGGACCTGGCTCAGCGTGCCGTCGCTGGCTTCGGTCACCACGGTCCAGCGCGCGGTCCTGCTGTCCCAGTTGGCGGTGACTACCTTCTGCCCGAAGCGCATCTTGCCGCGCAGGCGATATTCGTCGGTGATCGCGTCGAGGTATTCGAGGATCGACGGGCCATCGGCGATCGACTTCTCGTGCTTCCACGGGGCGAAACTGAAGCCTAGCGTGTGCATGTCGCTGTCAGAACGGATCCCGGGATAGCGGAACAGGTCCCAGGTGCCGCCAACCGAATCGCGCCGGTCGAGGATCGCAAAGCTCTTGCCCGGGCAATCGCGGGTCATGTGGACCGCGATGCCGATCCCGGAAATCCCGGCCCCGACAATGATCATGTCGAGGAATTCTGGCTCGATCGGCGCCATCGCGTTCATCGCCGTAACCTCCCGTCAATTGACACTGATGTCAGTTTAGCCGTGCGGTTAACATGTTGGAGCAGGGATTGCCAGCGTCAAGGACCTTTGCCAGACGGTGCAAATGGCGATCATTGCAGCACGCCGCTATGCGGCCGGGAAACCTTCGGAACACGCGCTGGTGCTCGATGGCCAGCAACACCCCGAACCGGGTGAGGGTGAGTTCGACTGGATCGGGCTGGCCAATCCCACGGCCGAAGAGATGGAGCTGGTCCGCAGCCAGTTCGGCCTGCATCCCCTGGCGGTCGAAGACGCGCTCAATGCCCAGCAGATGGCCAAGGTAGAGCTTTACGGGCAGCAGCTGTTCATCGTCGCGCGCACCGCGGCGATCGAGGAGGGCGAGAACATCGCCTATGGCCAGACCGCGATCTTTCTGGGCAGCAAATTCATCGTCACCGCGCGGATGGGCTCAACCCGCGCGCATCAGAAGCTGCGCCACCGGCTGGAGATCGATGCCGAGCGGCTGGCCGAAGGGCCCGACTATGTCGCCCACGCGATCCTCGATTTCATCGTCGATGGCTATCAGCCGATCCTCGAGAAGTACGAGGAAAGCGTCCAGGCGATGGAAGAAGGCGCGATTGACGCCTTTCCCGAACATTCCACGATCCGGCGCATATTCCGCCTGCGCCGCCAGTTCCGCCGCTTCATGCGGATTATCGGGCCGATGGAGGAAGTCTGCGAGCGGCTGGCAATGACCGAGCTGCCGGTGATCGATCCGGGCGCGCGGATCTGGTTCCGCGATGTGCTCGACCATGTCCGGCGCTCGCTGGTACGGATGAACGGGCTGCGCGATACGCTGGCTTCGATTGTCGAAACCGCGGCGCTGCTTGAACAGCACCGCCAGGGTGACATGACCCGGCAGCTCGCCGCCTATGCCGCGATCCTCGCCGTGCCGACTGCGATTGCCGGGATTTATGGAATGAATTTCAAACATATGCCCGAACTGGAAAGCCAGTGGGGCTACCCCGCGGTCTGGGGTGTGATCCTGGCGATCTGCGGCGGGCTGTGGTTGCGGTTCCGCCGGATCGGCTGGTTGTGAACCTCCCCGGAACGGGGAGGATTACGGCGTCACGATAAATTGCTCCCAGCGGCCTTGCGCTCCGGCCTCGGCGTAAGTGATCAGCGTCAGCTCCTTCTTGCCGAACTTCAGCGTGAACACCCGGTTGACGAAACCGCCGCGCAGGCGCGGGGGGCGGGCCAGTTCCAGTCCGGTCAGCGGTCCCAGCGGGGCCAGGCTCTGGCGGTAGTCGGCCAAGGTCTGAGCGTTGAAGAAATAGCGCCCGTTCTCGGAAAACTTCGCCGGATCGAACTTGCCGCCGCTGGGCAGCTCGGGCAGCCATTTCGAGACCGGATCGTCGAGGTCGAGCTTGCCGTCGTTTTCCAGGATCAGGAACAGCGCCGCCAGGAACTGCTTCGAATTGGAAGCGATCTGGTACTGCAGGTCGGGTCCAGCCTCGGGGATAGTCTCGGATGCCTTGCCCCAGGCGCGGCTCAGCACGACCTCGCCGTCCTTGACCACTGCCACCTGGACCGATGGCACGCCGCTGTCCTTCAGCGCCTTGCGCGCGGCCGCGTCGATCCGCTCAAGCTGATCGGCGGGCAAAGGCCCGGCCCAGGCCAGCGCAGGGTGGAACAAGAGGGCGAGAGCGGCGAGCGCCGTTGCGATCGGTTTCATAGGGCAGGCAAGCTAACCCGATTGGCGCGCTGGGCAAGCCGCGTTCTATACCCTGACGCGGATGTTCTGAGCCTCGCGCTCGATCATCGCAGGCGGCACGCGGACTACGCCCTTCACTAGCCCTGCCCATTCCAGCAATTCGATGATCCGCGCGGCGATGTCGATCTGGCCGGGCAGCAGACCGTGCCTGGCCGAGCGCGGGAACTTGTGGTGGTTGTTGTGCCAGCCATCGCCGAAAGTCAGCACAACCACCAGCCAGTTGTTGCGGCTGTGATCGCCGGTGGTGAAAGCCTGGCTACCCACCCGGTGCGCCAGCGATGTGGCTGACAGCACCCCGTGCATCATCAGGCAGGCGCGCACCGGGCCGCCCCACAGCATCGCGCTGAGCGCCGCTTCGTAAGTGCCGCCCAGCCACAGGCCCCACAGCCACGGCAGCACCAGGCCCAGCGCGATCCACAGGTAGTGCGTGTTCGAAACAAACCGCAGCACCGGATCGCCCCAAGTGGTGCGGCCATAGACCGCCTTGTCGGTCACTACGCCGTTGAACATCCAGCCCCAGTGCGCATGATAGAGCCCGCGCCAGTAGCCCATTGGCTGGCCGAAGGGATCGACAATCGGCGAATGCGGGTCTCCGGCCTTGTCCGAACAGGCGTGGTGGCGCTGGTGATCGGTGGCCCAGCGCGCGGGCGATCCTTGCATGCACATCGAGGCAAAGACCGCGAGCAGGAAATGCAGCCAGCGTGGGCTACGAAAGCTTTGGTGGGAGAACAGCCGGTGCAGCCCCAGCGAGGCACCCAGGCCAGTCAGCACATAGAACAGCACGAAGGCGCTGAGGTCGATTGCGGTCACGCCCTTGGTGAAAGCCAGCCAGATCGCCCAGGCGGTGCCGATGTGAATGATCGCCTGCTGCACCACGTTGGAGACCGTCCGCAGCATTCCCAGCGATCCGCCTTGCAGCATGCCCGGCACTTCGGTTGCATTGCCCCGCGCCCAGCCATCGACCAGAAACCAGTCGGCGCTGGACATCAGGCCGCCACCATCTTTGACCAGGCGATGGCGCCGGTCTGGTCGAGCCAGGTCTTGGCGTTGAACCCTTCGGCGGCGGCGAAGCGGGCCAAGTCTTCGGGCTCGCGGTAGATCAGCTGCCATTCCATCACGGCGTCCATCCAGCCAATCGCCAGATGACCCGGCACGAAATTGGCCAGGATGAACTCTCCGCCCGGAGCCAGCACGGCCTTGGCCATGCGGTGCAGCAGGCCCATCGCGCGGTCGTCAAGGTAGTCGGTCAAGCCCAGAGTATAGACCAGATCGAACTTCTCGCCCCGCGCGATGGCTCCGCGCAGATAGTTGAAGACATTGGCCTCATGGCAATTGGCCGAAGCACCGAAACGCTGGCGGACCACTTCGAGCGAAAGCGGGTCCTGATCGACCAGCTGGATATTGCCGATATCCTGTCCGGCAAAGGGCATGCCCTCGCGGAAGTGTCCGCAGGCCAGGCACAGGATTCGCTTGCCTTGCTTGTAGGCAACTTCGACAAATTGCTCGGCCGCATTGCGGCGCTGGCGCACGCCTTCGCTGGCCTGGAATTCGATCCCGTGTTCGAAGATCCGCTTGCCCCGCGGGGTGACCTCGTCGGGCAGCTTGCGATCATAGATCACGTCGATCAGTTCGGCGTCGCCGGCATAGCCGCGCGGCTTGGTGACGCAGCGCGCGATATAGGGGTCCTCCATCATGATCGAGCGCAGCGGATGGCCCAGATAGGCGTGACGGGTGCGCGCCCAGCCCTCGTGGTGGCCGTATGCCCCATAGAGCTTGCCAGCCAGCATCGGCATGGCGGTGTCGATCGCGCCGGAATCGATCATCCAGACTACCTGGTCGAAAAAGCGTTGGTCATGCATGGCTGGTGGTCCTTCAGGGTCGTTCAAGTGTCAGGAGATCGTCGGCAGCGTCGATCACGGTGCGGTCGTGGCTGACGCAGATCACGGTTGCGGCATTGGCCACGGCGTAGGCTTTCAGCGTGTCGGCTACGAAGGCGGCATTGGCGGCATCGAGGCTGGCGGTCGGCTCGTCGGCCAGCAGCAGGGTGGGGCGACAGGCGAGTGCCTGGGCGATGGCCACGCGCTGTTTCTCGCCGCCCGATAGCTGGGCCGGGAGGTTCGCTTTCTTGGCGCCCAGGCCAAAGCCTTCGAGCAAGCGGTGCGCCTCGGCTTCGACCCGCTGGCCCCTGATCGCCCCGCCAAAGCAGACGTTCTCAAACGCGGTCATCACCGAAACCAGGCGGCTGGTCTGGAAGATCATCCCCAGGTTGGTCTTGCGCCAGGCGGCGGCGGCTGGCGGCTTGAGGCCGGTCAGGTTGACCGAGCCCCAGTGCAGCATTCCCCGGCTGGGCGGCACCGCCAGTGCCAGCAAGGACAGCAGCGTGGTCTTGCCGGCGCCCGACGGGCCATTGACCACGTGGAACTTGCCCGGCGCGAACAGCCGGTCCAGCTGGGCGAGCGTGCGCTTCTCCTGCCCTGAATCGAGTACCGAACGGGACACGCCTTTCAGCATCAGCGGCTGCGCGGTCATTTCAGGAACCCTGCGGTCACGCGCAGCCCGGCCACGGCGGGCGGATCGGGATCG
>JAGXTB010000179.1 GCA_018334165.1 Sphingomonadales bacterium
CGAGATGCGAACGTTGCGGACATCGGGGCGGGCGATCTTCCAGGCCAGCGAAAGCCGGTCGGCGAATCGGTCCGAGACCCAACTGGCCGAAAATTCGGTCGGCAGGTGAAGCTCGAGCGTGCCGTCATCCTTGCAGAAGCTGCCCAGCTGGATCGGCTTGATCCACTGCTGGTGCAACTGCTGGCCCAGGTCCTTGCGCAGACCCTGACTGATGTCGGCCCAGTCCGCAGCGAGGTCGAGGGCTTCCTGTTCCTCGCGCATGCGGTCCTCTTCCGATTTTTCGCCTAAGGCAGAAGGCTTCCCCTGCAATCCGCCGATACCCATATCCGTCACTCGATTCGCCCCCGAACCCAAAATAGCACTCATGCGCAAAATCGCGCACAACTCAGCCGGGTGCCCGAATCCCCGGCCTTCAGCCACATTCTGTTTTGTGAAACCGGCAAAGGCTGAACGCCCTGCTGGCCTGGGCTGATTTATGGACGCTTCACGGCTGAGGGCAAGCGCCGCATCGTAAAAAAACTGAAATAAATGCCCTTGACTCTGTGCGACCCACGTAAATCCTTACCCGGCCATTAACTAATTTGTTTTCATATACTTAGCGAGATGAGCAGCTGCGAATCGCGGGATTCCATAGCCTTAGTGCAGCGCACCATTTTCATTGCAGCGCACAACGAAAAGGGCCGGCTGCCTAAGCACCGGCCCAATTGCATTTTCGTTCCGTTTTCGTCCCACCGATGCACCCCGCGTGGATGCGAATCGGGAGCCGCGACGGCGAATCAGAGTGCAGTGACTCGCTTGGTCAAGCGCGACAGCTTGCGAGCAGCGGTATTCTTGTGGAGAACGCCGCGAGCCACACCGCGGGCCAGTTCCGGCTGCGCAGCCTTCAGAGCTTCGGCAGCAGCGGTCTTGTCACCGCCTTCGAGCGCGCTTTCGACCTTCTTCACGAAAGTGCGAATGCGACCGATGCGGTTGCCGTTGATCTCGGCGCGCTTGTCGTTGCGGCGGATGCGCTTCTTGGCTTGCGGCGTATTGGCCATGTTCGTCCTTAGAAATCTCGTGCAAAACGGGGGCCCGATATGGAATCGGACCCGCGGGAAGCGCGGCCCTTAACTGTGCGTCCGCGAATCGTCAAGCATTCCCCTTACTTCTGGCATTTTCCGCAATGCCAGGTGCTGCGTCCGCCCTGAGCAAAGCGCAGCACCGGCGCGCCGCAGCGGGTGCATGCCTGGCCGTGGCGGTCATAGACATCGAACTGCTTGGAGAAATAACCAAGCTGCCCGTCGGGCTGGGCATAGTCGCGCAAGGTCGATCCGCCGGCTTCGATTGCTTCGGCGATCACCGCCTTGATCTGGGGCACCAGCCGCTCGAACGCAGGCCCGCTGACTTTGCCCGCAGCCTTGCCCGGCGCAATCCCGGCCCGGAACAGTGCCTCGCAGACATAGATATTGCCCAGCCCCGCGACCACCCGCTGGTCGAGCAGCATCAGCTTGATTGCGGCACTGCGGCCCTTGAGTGCGAACTTGAGGTGTGCGGGCGTCAGTTCGTCACCGATTGGTTCAGGGCCCAGCGCGGCGAAGGCCGGCCATTCGCCAAGCCGGGCCTCTTCAACCAGATCGACCGAGCCGAACCGGCGCGGATCGCACAGCGACAGGCGGTGCCCGCTGGCAGTCTCGAGCACCAGGTGGTCGTGTTTGCCCAGCTCCTCGGGCTCGATCCGCCAGCGCCCTGACATGCCCAGATGAAACACCATCGACTGCCCGCGATCGGTATGGATCAGCCCGTATTTGGCACGGCGGCCCATGCCAGTCACCGTCGCGCCGGTCAGGACCTGGACCAGATCGGGCGGGAACGGTCGGCGCAAGTCAGCCCGGCGGGTCTCGACCCGCGCCAGCCGCGCGCCATCAAGATAGCGGGCGAGGCCCCGCACGGTGGTTTCGACTTCGGGAAGCTCTGGCATCGCTGCTGGCTAGGCAAGCCTCGGTGACGGAGCAATACGTTTCGTATTGCAACTTAACCCGCGCCACGCTAGCAGGGCCGCGCCAAGACCCTCCCCGGGAGAATCGACAAATGCACAGCGCCACCGTTCCGGCCTTCATCGCCATGCTCAGCAATATCAAAGGCTGGCTCGACAAGGCCGCCGCGCAGAAGGACGAAGCCGAACTGATCAAGGCCAGCCTGGCGCCTGACATGTTCGCGCTGGCCCGCCAGATCCAGATCGCCGCCGACGCCGCCAAGGGTGCCGCCGCGCGCCTGACCGGTGTGGAAGCCCCGGCCATGCCCGATACCGAAGCCAGCTTTGCCGAGCTCAAGGAACGCTGCGACAGGACGATCGCTTTCCTGCAGTCGGCCGATGCTGCGGTCTATGATGCAGGGCTCGCGAGCGAAGTCGTCATCACTTTCCCCAACGGGGCTGGCCTTCGCTTTGACGGCGCGACTTTCCTGACCGGTTATGCGCTGCCCAACTTCTATTTCCACGCCTCGATGGCCTATGCGATCCTGCGCAGCCAGGGCGTCGATCTGGGCAAGCAGGACTTCCTTGGCCATCTGGGTCAGTACATGTTCCCGCCGCCTGCAAACGCATAGATCCTGCACACGCTTTCACTGGCACCGCGCCATGCTTGCCGCTAAGGCGCGGGCCTATGAGTGACAAAGTTTCCTTCGGCTACGAAACCGTCGATGCCGCTGAAAAGGCCGAGCGCGTCGGCGCGGTCTTTTCTTCGGTCGCCAAGAAATACGACGTGATGAACGATGCCATGTCGGTGGGGATGCACCGGCTGTGGAAGGACAAGTTCGTCCGCCGGGTCAAACCGCGCGAGGGCGAGCAGATCCTCGACATGGCCGGCGGCACTGGCGACATCGCTTTCCGCATGGCGCGCGAGGGCGCGACCGTCACTGTCTCCGATATCAACCAGGACATGCTCGACGTCGGGATCGAACGGGCGCTTAAGAAAATAGAAGAAGGGGGGTCACGCGGCTTCGACGAGCTGGTCTGGTCCCGCCAGAACGCCGAGGAACTGGCTTTCCCCGACCGCTTCTTCGATGCCTACACGATCGCTTTCGGGATCCGCAACGTCACTCACATCGACAAGGCCCTGGCCGAAGCGCACCGCGTGCTCAAGCATGGCGGGCGGTTCTTCTGCCTGGAATTTTCAACCACCGAATGGCCGGGCTTCAAGGAAGTCTATGACCTCTATTCGCACAAGCTGGTCCCCAAGATCGGCGAGGCGATCGCCGGCGATGCCGACAGCTATCGCTACCTGATCGAATCGATCCGCCGCTTCCCGACCATGCCCGAATTTGAGGACATGATTCGCAAGGCCGGGTTCACCCGCACCAAGGTCGAGCCGATCCTGGGCGGGCTGGTGGCCATTCACTCGGGGTGGAAGATTTGAGGCGCTCCCTTCCAGTCCCCCTCCC
>JAGXTB010000180.1 GCA_018334165.1 Sphingomonadales bacterium
TCGAGCCTGAGGGATACTCGTCGAGCGCGACGCAGTCCTCCACCCGCCAGTCCGCCACGGTGCGGCAGGCGATCAGGGCATAGCCGGGACCGTCTGCGGTCGAAAGGTACCCGGCCAGCTCGCTGTCATCCGGCTCGCGGTACCAGGCGGCGGCATAGAGCGGCTGGCCGCCCGGCGCCGTGCCGATCCGCTTGCTGTCGCCGGCCAGCGGGGTGAAGGCCGGGCCCATCACCGGCTTGCCCGGCGCAGGCGCGCTGGGTTGGCGCGGCAGGTTGGCAATGCTGAAGCCGCCCGGCTGCTTGCTGGGAATCTGGATCAGCGGTGGCGGCTGCGGCGCGGGCTGGGCCAGTTGCGGTGCGGGGCTGGGCGCAGAAGGACTGGCCTGCTGCGGCTGAATCTGCGCCTTGGCCAGCGCAGGCCGATCCCTGGCCTGTTCCGGGGCCGGTTCACTTTCAGGCTTGGCACCTTCGACTGCGAATGTTGTCAGCCGCGGGCCAGTCTTTGGCTTTGGCGGTTCAGGAGCGATCCCCAATGTCAGGATCGCCAGCACCAGCAGCACCTCGATTGCCAGCGCGAGCACCAGCGCGATCCCGCGGTGCCTGAACTGCGCAGGCAAGCGTTCGCGCCATGTCTTGGCCTGATCGGGAAGGGATAAGCGCAAGGTGCCTCGTGGTCGGCGGACACAGTGGTCCGGTTTCGCCCCGCGCTCCCATGCCGTGCCAGGCCGGGTCAAGCAAGTGCCGATGGTGTGAGAGCGCGGACAAAACAGAACCCGCCCCCGGAACAGGTCCAGGGGCGGGCACGGGTTTTTGCTGGCGGGTCAGTTCAACCCGCCAACGGGGGGATCAGGCCAGATCGAAGCGGTCGGCGTTCATGACCTTGGTCCAGGCCGCCACGAAGTCGCGAACGAACTTCGTTTCGGCACCATTCTCGGCATAGACTTCGGCCACTGCGCGCAGTTCCGAGTTGGAGCCGAAGGCCAGGTCAGCGCGGCTGGCGCGCCACACTTCGCTGCCGCCGCTGCGGGTCTTGCCCACAAACTCTTCCCCATCGCTGCCTTCGACCGGAGCCCATACAGTGCTCATGTCGAGCAGGTTGACGAAGAAGTCGCTGGTCAGTTGCCCGGCCCGCTTGGTCAGCACGCCGTGCGGCTTGCCATCGTGGTTGGCGCCCAGCACGCGCAGACCGCCGATCAGCACTGCCAGTTCGGGCGAAGACAGCCCGAGCAGCGCCGCCTTGTCGAGCATCAGCTCTTCGGTCCGCACGCTCAGCTTCTTGGGCAGGTAGTTGCGGAAGGCATCGGCCTGCGGTTCAAGCGGAGCGAAGCTTTCAGCATCGGTCTGCTCGGCCGTGGCATCGCCGCGCCCGCCGGTGAACGGCACGGTGATGGCGTGACCCGCAGCCTTGGCCGCGGTTTCAATCCCGACCACACCGCCCAGCACGATCGCATCGGCGAGCGAAATCGAGCCACGCAGCTCGTTCAGCTTGGCGATCACTGCGCCCAGCTCTGCCGGTTCGTTCGCGTCCCAGCCGTTCTGCGGCGCCAGCGCCACGCGGGCACCATTGGCCCCGCCGCGGTGATCGGACTTGCGATAGGTGCTGGCCGAAGCCCAGGCCGCCTTGACCAGCTGGCTGACCGAGAGGCCACTGCCGGCAATCTTGGCCTTGAGCGCGGAAACATCGGCATCCGAAGGCATGGTGCCGGCCGGAACCGGATCCTGCCAGATCAGGTCTTCGGCGGGGACTTCGGGGCCGAGGTAGCGGGCCTTGGGGCCCATGTCGCGGTGGCACAGCTTGAACCAGGCGCGAGCAAAGGCATCGTCCAGCGCAGCCTGATCGTCGCGGAAGCGTTCCGAAATCTTGCGGTATTCCGGATCCAACTTCAGCGCCATGTCGGCGGTGGTCATGATGGTCGGGACCCGCTTGGACGGATCGCGGGCATCGGGTGCCATGTCGGCCGGATCGGGATTGATCGGGGTCCACTGCTGGGCCCCGGCCGGGCTGTGCACCAGTTCATAGTCATACTTGAACAGCAGGCGGAAATAGTCGCCGCCCCACTGGGTCGGATTGTTCGACCAGGCGCCTTCGATGCCCGAAGTGGTGATGTTGCCCTTGGTAATCTCGGCCTGATCGATCAGCCAGCCAAAGCCCTGCTGCTCGATCGCTTCGCCTTCGGGAGCCTGCCCAAAGGTGTCTGACGGAGCCGCGCCGTGGGCCTTGCCAAAGGCATGGCCGCCGGCGACCAGCGCGATCGTTTCTTCGTCATTCATCGCCATCCGCGAGAAGGTTTCGCGCATGTCGCGCGCCGACAGCAAGGGATCGGCCAGACCGCCCGGACCTTCGGGATTGACGTAGATCAGCCCCATCTGGATCGCCGCCAGCGGGTTTTCCAGCTCGGCCTTGTCATCGGGACGGATGCGGGTTGCAACGCCTTCGTTGACCCACTTGTCTTCCTGACCCCAATAGATGTCGCGCTCAGGCTCATAGACGTCGGCGCGGCCGCCACCAAAGCCGAACACCGGTCCGCCCATCGATTCGATGGCGACATTGCCGGCCAGGATGAACAGGTCGGCCCAGCTGATCGCCTGACCGTACTTCTGCTTGATCGGCCACAGCAGGCGGCGAGCCTTGTCGAGATTGCCGTTGTCCGGCCAGGAGTTGAGCGGGGCAAACCGCTGCTGGCCCGAATTGGCCCCGCCGCGCCCATCGGCGGTGCGGTAAGTGCCCGCAGCGTGCCAGGACATGCGAATAAAGAACGGACCGTAGTGACCATAGTCGGCCGGCCACCAGGGCTGGCTATCGGTCATCAGCGCGGTCAGATCGGCCTTGAGCGCCTTGTAGTCGATTGCGTTGAACGCATCGGCATAGCTGAAATCGCCGCCAAACGGGTCTGCCGCGCCATTCTGACCCAGAATGTTGACAGGGAGCGCTTGCGGCCACCAATCCTGATTGGTCCGGCCCAGCAGCGAGCGCGCGCCGTGATTGAACGGGCAACCACCTTCGATTGATCCAGTTTTGGCATCCATGATTTGTCTCCTGATAGTCGCACAATCGAGTCGGCGAATGGGCGGGTTATGCCTATTCTAACTTATCGTTCAAAACGATCATATCTGGATAGAGTGTTGCAACTTTCCGATTAGTCGCACGCAATCTTCCCTGCCGCAATCCGGTGCGGCGGGATGGTGGTGGCCGAACAGAGCCAACTGCTTGCGAAGACCGGATTTGAAGCCCTGGCCCCGCTGCGCCGCACTTCTGCGCCGCTGGATGCTGCACAAGGCTGGCATCCCGTTGCCGCCTTGCCTATAGGCGCGGCGAAGGCAATGTTTACCCAGGGGGCCAAGTGTACCAAAAGACCCACGCGCTGATGCAGCGCGGCATTGATTTCCTTGGCAGCGAGCATGCCGTGCTGTGCGGCGCAATGAGCTGGGTGTCAGAGCGCAACCTGGTCGCCGCGATCAGCAACGCCGGGGGCTTTGGCGTGATTGCCTGCGGGGCCATGACCCCCGAACTGCTCGACGCCGAGATCACCGCAACCAGGACGCTGACTGCCAAGCCATTCGGCGTCAACCTGATCACCATGCACCCGCTGCTGTTCGACCTGATCGAGGTCTGCGGACGGCATCAGGTCAGCCACGTGGTGCTGGCGGGCGGCATTCCGCCGCGCGGCAGTGTCGAGGCGTTGAAGGCCCACGGTGCCAAGACGCTGGTCTTTGCCCCCACGCTCGCGCTGGCCAAACGGTTGCTGCGCGGCGGGACCGATGCGCTGGTGATCGAGGGCAGCGAGGCTGGCGGGCATATCGGCCCGGTAGCGACTTCGGTGCTGGCGCAGGAATTCCTGCCCGCCCTGGCCGAGGACCACGTGGTCTTCGTCGCCGGGGGGATCGGCCGGGGCGACATGATCGCGGCCTATCTGGAGATGGGCGCATCGGGTGTGCAGCTGGGCACGCGCTTTGCCTGCGCGACCGAATCAATCGCTCACCCGGCCTTCAAGCAGGCCTTCTTCCGCGCCAATGCCCGCGATGCCGAGGCCTCGGTCCAGGTCGATCCGCGGCTGCCGGTGATCCCGGTTCGCGCACTCAAGAACAAGGGCACCGAAGAGTTTACCGCCAAGCAGCGCGAAGTTGCCGCATTGCTCGATGCCGGCAAGCTTGAGATGATGGAAGCTCAGCTGGAGATCGAGAAATTCTGGGCCGGAGCCCTGCGCCGCGCGGTGATCGATGGCGATGTCGAGAGCGGCTCGCTGATGGCCGGGCAATCGGTCGGCATGGTCACCGCCGAAGAACCAGTGGCCGACATCATGCGGCAGCTATTGGACCAGGCCGAAACCGCACTCAGCGCGCGTTAAGTCCTGACTGCTATTGATTGGCCTTTGCCACGACAATGCAGTAGGTTTGCCTGCGACTATGGCTTTGTTTGAGCGACTTCCCGTTTCGATGCGCAAGGCGTTCGATGCCTGCCGCCAGCATTTCTATGCTGCGGCGGCCTTTTCGGCGCTGGTCAACCTGCTCTATCTCGCCCCGACGATCTACATGATGCAGATCTATGACCGGGTGGTGCCGACCGGCGGGGTGATGACCCTGGTCTGGATCACTGTGGTGCTGGGTCTGGCGCTGGGCACCCTGGCCGCGCTCGACAATGTCCGCGCCCGCCTGATGAGCCGGGCCAGCCTGCAACTCAATGAAGAGCTGGCAGGCAAGATCCTGACGCAGCTGGTCACCACCGGCCGCAGCGAGCCGACCCGGCAGGCAATGCGCGAGTTCGATGTGCTGCGCCAGACCATGACCGGCCCGGCGATGATGGCGATTTTCGATACGCCCTGGACCCCGATCTATTTCATCGCCGCTTTCCTGATCCATCCCTACCTGGGGCTGATGATCCTGGTGGGCGGCGCCTTGCTGGCGGTGCTGGCGGTGCTCAACGAACGCCGCTCGCGCGAGCGCGCCAAGGAAGGGATGCGCGCCAATGCCGCCGCTTACCAGGCCCAGGAAGCGCTTGCCAGCCAGGCCGAACTGATCGGCGTGCTGGGCATCCGCAAGGCAATGGTCACCCGGCAGCAGTCGGTCCGCGCCCAGGGCGTTCAAGCCGCGACCGATGCCCAGACCGCGGGGCTGCGCTACAATGCGCTGATCAAGTTCTTCCGGATGTTCATGCAGTCGCTGTCGCTGGGGCTGGGCGCGATCCTCGCGATCCAGGGGCTGATCTCGATCGGCACGATCATCGCCGCCTCGGTCTTGCTGGCGCGCGCGCTGCAACCGATCGAGCAGCTGGTTGCCACCTGGCCGCAAGTGCTGCAGGCCCGCCAGTCGCTCGAAACGCTGCGCGAGCTGCTTGAAGGGGTCGAAGCGAACGAAAAGCAGTACCATCCCCTGCCCGAACCCAAGGGCCACGTCATGGCGCTGGGGCTGACCGTGCAGAACGCTACCCGCGATGGCTTCATCCTGCGCAGTGTCGGGATCGAATTGCGCGGCGGCGAAGTGGTCGGGCTGATCGGCCATTCGGGCGCGGGCAAGAGCACCCTGGCGCGGATCATGGCCGGGGCGATCCTGCCGCATGCCGGCGAAATGCGGATCGACGGCGCGCACTACGGCGATTGGGAACCCGACGCGCTGGCCCGCCACATCGGCTATATGCCGCAGGATTCGGTGCTGCTGCCCGGCACGATCGCCGAGAATATCTCGCGCTTTGCCGTGCTGCAGGGCCAAGATGAAGCCCAGGTTGGCGAGAAAGTGGTCGAAGCGGCCAAGCAGGCGGGCGTGCACGAACTGATCTTGCGCTTCCCCGGCGGCTATTCGGCGCGGGTCGGCGAGGCCGGTTTCGGCATGTCGGGCGGGCAGCGCCAGCGCGTGTGCCTGGCCCGTGCGCTCTATGACAATCCCAAGCTGCTGGTCCTCGACGAGCCCAATTCGGCGCTCGACGGGGATGGCGAACGCGCGCTGCTGTGGGCCATCCAGAACGCCAAGGCGCGGGGCGCGGCGGTCTTGGTGGTGGCCCACCAACCGCAATTCGTGGCGGTGGCCGACCGGCTGGTGGTGCTGCGCGCCGGTGCAATCGAGCACGAGGGGCCGACCAAGCAAGTGATCGAGACCCTGCGCAAGCAGGCCGCAGCGGGCAATGTGCTGGCGATGAAGCGCGAGGCTGGCGGCAATGTCTGACCTCTCGTTCGATCAGCAGTCGCTGGAACAGCAGATCGCCAAGGCCGGCTCGGCCAAACGCGAGATTCGCCGCGGGATCTGGATTGCCGGGGCCTTTTTCGGATTGCTGGTGGGCGGTGCGCTGATTCCGCTCGATGCCGGGGCCTATGCCGAAGGGATCGTCGCGGTTTCGGGCAGCCGCCAGCTGGTCCAGCACCGCGAAGGCGGAATCCTCAGCGAGCTTGATGTGGTTGAGGGCCAGCTGGTCAAACAGGGCCAGAAGCTCGCGGTCATCTCGCAGTCGAACCTGGTCGCCGAGGAACGCGCGCTGGCGGGCGAAGTGATCACCCTGATCGCCCAGCGCGACCGGCTGAAGGCGCAGCTCGCGGGCCGGGCAAGCTTCAACACCCCGCCCGAATTCCTGAACCTTTCCGCCGAAGACCAGGTGCTGGCCGAAGAGGCGATGATCGGCCAGCGCCAGGTGCTGCGCGCCCAGCAGAACGCGCTCGGTTCGCAGCGTTCGGTGCTGGGTCAGCGTGCGGCGCAGAGCAACTCGATGGTCGCCTCGGCCGAATACCAGGCCAAGGCCAACCGCGAACAGCGCCGGATCATCGGCGAGGAACTGGCCGGGATGAAAGAGCTGGAGGGCCGCGGGTTCGTGTCCAAGAACCGGATCCGCGAGCTCGAACGCGCCGCTGCCGAACTTGACGGGCGCTATGGTGCGCTGACGTCGGAAATGTCGCGGTCGCGCCAGGCGGTGGGCGAGAGCCAGATGCAGTCGGTTTCGCTGGGCAGCCAGTTGATTGCCGATGCGTCGGAACAGCTGCGCAATGTCCAGGTCCGCCTGGCCGAGCTGCAACCGCGCCTGTCCGCCGCGCGAGAACAGTTGGCCCGGGCCACGGTGCGCAGCCCGGCAGCCGGGCATGTGGTCGATCTCAAGGTTCACACGCTGGGCGGGGTGATCACGCCCGGCGATACCCTGATGCAGGTGGTGCCGGACAATCGCCAGTTGGTGATCCAGGCCAAGATGTCGCCGGTCAATGCGGACTCGGTCAAGGTCGGCATGACCGCGCAGGTCCGCTTCCCCTCGCTCCATGACCGCACCCTGCCCTCGTTCGATGGCACAATCACCAAGCTGTCGGCCGACGCCTTGCAGGACGAGCGGACCGGAATCTATTATTTCACGATCGAAGTGGTGGTTCCCGCCAGGGAGCTCGACAAGATCCGCTCGGCCCACGGCGAAAGCGCGATCCGCGCCGGGATCCCGGCCGAAGTGCTGGTCCCGCTCAAGAAGCGCAGCGCGCTCAGCTATCTGCTCGATCCGCTGCTCAGCACGTTCTGGACCAGCGGGCGCGAGCGGTAAGACCAAACCCCAATGGACCAGGACGAACTGACCCCGCCGGAACCGGCCTATCGCACGGTGATGCAGCTGCGCGGTGCGGTCTGGGCCGCGCTGCTGATCATCGCCGCGCTGGTGGCCGAAGCGCTGACCCCCGTGCCCACGGGCCTGCTGATCCTGCCCGCGCTGGCCATTGCCGCCTGGACCACGCTGATTGGCCCGGCCCGGGCCTTTCGCCGGATGGGCTATGCCTTTTCTGCCGACCGGCTGCGGGTGGTCAAAGGCTATATCTTCCAGACCGATACCCTGGTTCCGCTCTCGCGCGTGCAGCACATCGACGTTGAGGCGGGGCCGCTCCTGCGCCGCTTCGGCCTCGCCGAACTGCAGGTCCACACCGCCGCCGCCGATGAGGCCACGGTGACCGTTCCCGGCCTGCTGCGCGCCGATGCCGAGGCGATGCGCGAGGCGATCCGCGAACACATCCGGCAGGCGACCGCTTGAGCGAGAGCGAGGGTCTTGCCCAGCCCCGGCGGCTGAGCGCGCTTGGCCTGCTTGTCGATACGATCAGCGCCTTGCCCGGGATCGCAATACCGATGATCGCCGCGCTGATCGGGACCCGCGGAACCGGTCTGGGTGCGCTGCCGGTGATCGGCATTGTCTTGGGTCTGAGCCTGCTGCTGCGCTGGATCAAATGGCTGCGTTTTTCCTACACGATTGGTGTGGACGAGATCAGGATCGAGCAGGGCCTGCTCGAACATAGCGTGCGCTCGATCCCGTTTGACCGGATCGCCGATGTTACGATCGACCAGCCCGCACTGGCGCGGCTGCTGTCGTTGGCAGTGGTGCGGTTCGAGACCGGCAGCGGCGGTGCCGACGAAGGGGTGCTGCAATACGTCTCCGAAAGCGAGGCCCATGCCATCCGCGAACAAGTCCGCGCGCGCCAGACCGGCATTGCGCCCGCAGGGGAGGCAGCCGCGGTCGAGGAGGAGCCCGAGCTGCTGTTCGCAATGGACAGCCGCCGGATCATGACCCTGGGGTTCTATTCGTTCAGTCTGGCCTCCATCGCAGTGCTGATCGGGCTGGCTTTCAAGTTCGATGAATTGCTGCCAGGCCGCGAATACTGGATCGCCCTGGCCGAGGAAGAAGCCGGCGTGGTCAGCGCCATGCCAGTCGCTCAACTGGCCAGTTCGCTGCTGACCGGCCTCGCCGTGCTGGCGCTGGTTGGCATTGCCACCGGCGTAGTCCTGACCGCCTTGCGCGAAAGCGGCTTCCGGCTTGAGCGAACCGCGCGCGGCCTGCGGCGGCGGCGCGGGCTGTTTTCGCGCACCGATATGACCATGCCGCTCCACCGGGTCATGGCTGCCAGCATCGCGACCGGTCCGCTGCGGCGCAGGAATGGCTGGTATGGCCTTGGCCTGGTCTCGCTGGGCGGCGGTGAAGAGGCGGCCGCAGCGATGGAAGTGGCGCCGCTGGCCCGCATGGATGAAGTGGCCAGGCTACTGGAGGTTGCAGGGATTGCCTTGCCTGCGGACGATCTGGAGTTTCACCAGGCCGATCCCGGGCCAATGCGTGATCACATTGTGCTGCGCAGTGTGCTGATGCTCTCGGCCGGGCTGGGCTGGTGGCTGCTCGGCCTGCCCTATGGCTGGCTGGTGGTGCTCCCGGCCGCATTCCTGGCCTTGCGCGACTGGCTGGCCTGGCGGCAGGAATGGCGCGCGACCGGGCACGGACAGCTGTTCCTGAAGGCGCGCTGGTGGAACCACATCCAGGCGATTGCGCCCGAGCTCAACGTCCAGGCCGTCACCATTGCGCGCGGCCCGCTGGAGCGGCGGCGCGGGCTGGCCACGATCCATTTCGGGCTGGTCAACAGCCACATCCGCTTTGCCGCGATCCCGCTGGAGGAGGCGCTGGCACTGCGCGAGCGGATCATGGCTGTGATCGCCCCGGTCGATTTCTCGCACCTTGGCCGCAAGGCCTGAAAAAAGGGGCCGGAGCTTGCGCTCCGGCCCTTCAAAGGTGGCGTTCGCAGGAGGAACGCTGGGAGGCGGGACCGGGAAGGAGGAGAGGAGGATCCCCAGCCCCGCCAAGCTTGGTAAGCAAGCGGCTCAGTAGTTGTAGGCGCGCTCCCCATGTTCGGAGAGGTCGAGGCCTTCGCGCTCGGCTTCTTCGCTGGGACGCAGGCCGATGGTCTTGTCGATCGCATAGAACAGCACCGCCGAGACACCGCCGGACCAGACCAGCGTGATCAGCACGGCTTTGATCTGCTTCCAGACCTGCGCGGCCATGTCGTACTCCACGACGCCGGCCGGGAAGATGGTGTAGTCAAACACGCCCTGCCCGCCGAGCGAGGGTGCGGCGACGATCCCGGTGGCAATCGCGCCGACGATCCCGCCCACGCAGTGAACCCCGAAGACGTCCAGCGTATCGTCGTACTTGAACTTGTTTTTCACATAGCTGACGAAGAAGTAGCAGATCGGCGAGACGATCAGGCCCAGATAGATCGAGGTCATTGGGGCAGCAAAACCGCTGGCCGGAGTGATCGCCACCAGACCCGCAACCGCACCGGTCACCGCGCCCAGCAGCGAAGGCTTCTTGTGGTGGATCTGCTCGACCACAGCCCACGAGAGGGCAGCAGCGGCCGTGGCGACGAAGGTGTTGATGAAGGCCACCGCGGTCACCGCATTGGCTTCGAGGTTGGACCCGGCGTTGAAACCGAACCAGCCCACCCACAGCAGCGATGCGCCGATCATGGTCATGGTCAGCGAGTGCGGCGGGGTGGCTTCCTTGCCGAACCCGACGCGCTTGCCGATCATCAGGCAGCCAACCAGCCCGGCGATCCCGGCATTGATGTGGACCACCGTGCCGCCCGCGAAATCGAGCGCGCCCATGTCCCACAGATAGCCTGCGTCCTTGGGAGCATCGACCAGGAAGTCCGGCCCGGCCCAGAACCAAACCATGTGCGCGATCGGGAAATAGACCACGGTCAACCACAGCACCATGAACAGCATCAAGGGCCAGAACCGGACGCGTTCGGCAAAGGCCCCGACGATCAGCGCCGGGGTGATGCAGGCGAACGTCATCTGGAAGATCACGAAGACGAATTCGGGCAGATAGACATTGTTCGAGAAGGTCGCGGCATAGGTCGTCGAGGTGACGCCCGAAAGGAACGCCTTGTCGAGCCCGCCGACCAGCATCGGCCACGGGGTATTGGTGCTGGTAAAGGCCATCGAATAGCCCCAGCCGACCCACACCAGCGCGGCGATGCTGACGATCATGAAGACCTGCATGAGCACCGAGAGCATGTTCTTGGTGCGCACCAGCCCGCCATAGAACAGCGCCAGCGCCGGGATGCTCATCATCAGCACCAGCACCGAAGACATCAGCATCCAGGCGGTATCGCCTTTGCTGACCATCGTGCCCATCTGTTCGACAGTAGGGGCCTTGACGAGATCGGCGGCAAAAGCGGGCGCGGCGGCCAGCAAGCCTCCGATCAGCCCCGCACCGCCCAATAGAGCCCGATGACATGGATTTGCACCGCCCTGACGGAGTCGATTTTGGTCTGTGGCGAGGCGCGAGGAGAGAGCGATGCTATGGCATCGTGATCGACGAGCAACGCTGTCCACGGACCAAAATCGACCTGCCCCTTCGGGGTTGCGC
>JAGXTB010000181.1 GCA_018334165.1 Sphingomonadales bacterium
CCCCGCCGGTCCCGCTGGCGCGGCGGGTCTTGAGATCGACCGTGATGTTCTGGGTGGTCATTCGGTAGCCATCGGCAGCAGTGAAAGTCACCGGGCTGGCGCTGCTGACCTGTTCGGTCTCAAAATTGTAGGCCCCGTTCAGCGCGGTCAGTTCGGCCGGGCCATCTTTCAGCAGGATCCGCGCCGCCAATCGGTCCAGCCGGACCACCGGTTCCTTGACCGAAACCTGCACGGCATTGCCCGCGGTGACGGTAAAGGGCCGGCCCTGATTATCTTCGCCGCGGTACATCGCGTCGGCCACCCGCACCCGCTCTTTGGTCATCGCCACTTTGGTCCGGTCGAGCAGGAACGAGATTTCGCCGCGCGCAAACAGCGGCCCGACCACCATCGCGGCAGTGACCACGCCGACCAGCCCCGGCAGGACAACGGCAAGCAGCTTGACCTTGCGGTCGTGCGAGCCCCCGGGCGCGGCCCAGTGCTGGCGCTTGTCGCGGATCAGGTCGGCTTGCTGGCTCATGATTCGTGGCTGAAGATGTCCTTGTCGGCCCAGCCCATCAGGTCGAGCCGGGCGCGGTGCGGCAGGTAGTCAAACGCGGCCTGCGCGGCTTCGCTGCGGTGTTCGCGCGCCAGCCGCTCGACCAGAATGCCATGCATCGCGTGGAGATAGCGCACGTCCGACGCGGCATATTCGCGCTGGGCCTCGCTCAGCTCGGTACCGCCCCAGTCGCTCGACTGCTGCTGCTTGGACAGTTCCTTGCCCAGCAATTCGCGGACCAGGTCTTTAAGGCCATGCCGGTCGGTATAGGTGCGGGTCAGCTTGCTGGCGATCTTGGTGCAGAACACGGGTGCTGCGACAACGCCCAGGTAATGCTCGATCGCGGCAAGATCGAAGCGGGCGAAATGGTAGAGCTTGACCCGCGCCGGATCGGCCAGCACCGCCTTCAGGTTGGGCGCGTCATAGCTGGACCCGGGCGCGAACCGCACCAGATGCTCGTCCCCGCCGCCGTCCGAAAGCTGCACCAGGCACAGCCGGTCGCGCGGGGTCAAAAGCCCCATCGTTTCGGTATCGACCGCAATGGGCCCGGATCCCAGCACGCCAGCGGGGAGATCTTCTTCGTGGAGATAGACAGCCATATCGGCGAAGTGCTTAGGCCGATTGTGGCCTGAGGGGAAGGGTGGGTTTGCTTGATTCACGCCAAGACGCCAAGAGGTCACGCTTGCGGCGCAGCCGCTCTCATCAGCCAGCTCAGCGCATTATCCAAGCCAGAAGTTAGATAGAACGAGCCTTCGGCTCGAACCGACCTCTTGGCGTCTTGGCGTGATCCAAATGGTTCCCAGCACTGTCGCTTGCCGCTAGGCTAGGCCTATGCCCAATTCCGATGCAGTTCCCGAAAGCTGGCGCAGCGTGCTGGAGCCCGTGCTGGCCAGTCCCAAGTCGCGCGCGCTGGGCGGATTCCTGAAAGCCGAGGAGGCGGCCGGCAAGGCGATCTATCCCCCGCGCGGCACGCGGCTGTCAGCACTGGAGCTGACCCCGCTCGACAAGGTCAAAGTGGTGATCCTGGGGCAGGACCCCTATCACGGCCCCGGCCAGGCGCATGGGCTGAGCTTTTCGGTGCAGGGCGGGGTCCGGGTGCCGCCCAGCCTGGTCAATATCTACAAGGAGCTGGAAAGCGATCTCGGCCCGCCGCGCGCCGCGCACGGCAACCTGTCTGGCTGGGCGCGGCAAGGCGTGCTGCTGCTCAATGCCGCGCTGACAGTCGAAGACGGCAAACCCGCTTCCCATCAGGGCAAGGGCTGGGAAGAGATCACCGATGCGGTGGTCGCGGCGGTCGCCGCCAAGGCGGACCCTTGCGTCTTCCTGCTGTGGGGCAGCCATGCCCGCAAGAAAGCGCTCAGCGTGCCGGGGCTGATGACCAGCCACCATCTGGTCCTCACCGCCCCGCACCCCAGCCCGCTTTCGGCCCATTCGGGGTTCCTGGGCTGCAAGCATTTCAGCCAGGCCAATGCCTTTCTGGAAAGCAAGGGGCGCGGGGGAGTGGACTGGCGGCTCTGACCTTGGCACAGATGCCGCCATGGCCCTTGATCTCCCCCTGACCGACATTGCAGCCATGCTGCGCGATGCCCTTGACCGCTACCTGACAGACAATCCGAAACCGGACTGGCAGGGGCTGTCGCAGGACCTGGGCCTGATGGGCATCGGCATTCCCGAAGCGAGCGGCGGGACCGGTGGCGGCGCGATCGAACGCGCGGTGGTGGCCGAGGCGCTGGGTCCGGCGCTGGCCGGATCGGACTGGCTTTCGCATTCTGTCGCCGCCAGCCTGCTGGCGCGGCTGGCTCCCGATCATGCCCTGCTCGGCGATCTGGCCACCGGTGAGCAGCGGATTGCCTTGGCGCTGGGCGATGACAGCACAGCCTTTGCGCAGGTTTCGGGCGGGGCCAAGGCCGACTGGCTCTTGGCAGTGACGCCTGAGGGTGCGCGGCTGGTTCCCGCCAGCGCCTGCGAGCGCCGGGTCCGCGCAATGTTCGATACGACCGAGACTGCCGATGTGACCATTCCCGCCGGGGCCGGCGAAGCACTGGCCGAAGGCCGCGAGGCCCATGCCTGGGCCAGCAAGGCCACACTGACGTGCCGCTCAGCCGAATGCGCCGGGCTGATGGCGCGGATGCATGCCGATACCGGCACCTACCTCAATCAGCGCGAGCAATTCGGCCAGCCGATCGCCCGCTTCCAGGTGCTGCGCCACCGCATGGCCGATATGCATATGGCCCTGCTCAAGGCCGGGGCCTTGACCGAGCGCGCGGTGCTGGCGGAAGACACGCCGGGCTGGGACCACGCGGTCAGCGCTGCAGTGGTTGAGACCATCGACGCGGTGCGCTTCGTCGGCGAAAGCGCGGTTCAACTCCACGGCGGCATGGGCGTGACCGAGGAACTGGATCTGGGCGGCCAGTACAAGCGCGGACTGACGATTATTGCCGCCTTCGGGGCGAGGTCAGGGCACCTGGCGCGGCATGCCGAGACGGTGGGGTAGCCAAACACCCGCACCATTCCATCCAGCTCCGTTCGCATCGAGCGAAGTCGAGATGCCGCGCGCTGTGTCTCGACTTCGCTCGACACGAACGGGGGGTGGGGGTGGATTGAGGTCTATTCCCAAATCCGTTCGTCCCGAGCGAAGTCGAGGGATCGCGGCTGGGGTGTCCCTCGACTGCGCTCGGGACGAACGGGGTAAACGGGCTTACCCCAACGAAACCCGCGCAATCAGATCGCGCTGGATCTCGTTCGATCCGGCATAGATCGTCGCTGCCCGCCCGTTGAGATAGCGCGGCACGGCGGTCGCCAGCCGGTCGCTCGACTGGCCATCGGGAATGCACCAGGCCTCAGGCCCGGCGACATCGCACTCCAGCACCGCGATGCGTTGCTGCGCTTCGGTGCCCTGAACCTTGAGCACCGAGGCATAGAGCGCGGCCTCGGCCCCGCTGGACCCGATCGATTTCATCTCGATCGCTTCCAAGGCCTCGACAGTCACCATTTCGCGGCGGATGCGGTCTTGCAGCACCGGGTCTTCGCCCGCGTCTTCGCTGAGGCGGCCCAGTGCAGCGAACAGCGTGGGGGCATAGCGCCCGCCGCGCTCATAGGTCAGCAAGTACTTGGCGACCGACCAGCCCTCGTTCTCCTCGCCCAGCCGGTTGGCAATCGGCACGCGGACATTGTCAAAGAACACCTGGTTCAGCTCATGCTCGCCCGCCAGGCTGATGATCGGATCGACCTGGAGGCCCGGGGTGGCCATGTCGATCAGCACGAAGCTGATCCCGGCCTGCGGCTTGCCTTCGGTGCTGGTGCGGACCAGCGCGAACATCCAGTTGGCGTGGTGCGCGTGGGTGGTCCAGATTTTCGAGCCGTTGAGGACGTAGTCATCGCCGTCGCGCTCGGCCTTCAATTTGAGGCTGGCAAGGTCGGATCCCGAACCCGGCTCGGAAAAGCCCTGGCACCAGTAATGCTCGCCCGAAAGAATCCGCGGCAGAAAGAAGTCCTTCTGCTCCTGCGTGCCGTAATGCATCAGCACCGGGGCGACCATCTTGACCCCCTGCGGCAGCAAGTTGGGCGTGCCCGCGCGGGCGCACTCGGCAGCAAAGACGTACTTCTGCAGCGGCGTCCACCCGGGACCGCCGTACTCCACCGGCCAGTCGATCGCCCCCCACCCGCGCGCAGTCAGCGCCCGCTGCCAGGCGACAGCATGCTGCGGTTCGGAAAACACCGAAGTCGCCCGGCGCCCGGCGCGGGCCAGTTCAGGGGTCAGGGCTTCGGCCAGAAAGGCGCGCACTTCGGCGCGGAATGCGGTGAGGTCGGTCATGGTGCCAGAATGGCAGGTCAATCGCGCTTGGCAAGCCGCTCCAGCATGGCATCGGCC
>JAGXTB010000182.1 GCA_018334165.1 Sphingomonadales bacterium
CGGAACCGGCTTGCTACGGCTTCGGCCAGCGGCACATCGGCGGGCAGCAGCGCGGCCAGGCGGCGCAGGGGATCAGGGGCGACCTCTTGCTTCGCTTCCTCCGCCACCAGGGCGGCGAGCGCGGCAACATCGGCCTCAGGCAGCACCACTGCGAGAACGCCCAGCGCGGCCATTCTGGCCACGGTCGGTGCAGGATCGGGCAGGGCGAGGAGGTTCATCATCTCCATCCCGACCCGCTCGCGCGAAAGGCCCTTGAGCGTCGCGGCCAATGCCTTGCAGGCACTTTCCGATTCAGTGTCAGCAGCTTGCCCGCCAAACCTCGCCTGGAACCGGAAGTAGCGCAGGATCCGCAAGTGATCCTCGCGGATTCGCTGGCCGGCATCGCCGATGAAGCGCACCCGCCGTGCGGCCAGATCGTCGAGCCCGCCGAAGTAGTCAAACACCTCGCCGCTGGCGGGATCGGCATAGAGCGCGTTGATCGTGAAATCGCGGCGCGCGGCATCGTCTTGCCACTCGGTCGCGAAAGCCACTGTGGCGCGGCGGCCGTCGGTGGCGACATCGCGGCGCAGCGTGGTGATCTCGACATTGCCGCCGGGCAGCACCGCGGTAACGGTGCCGTGCTCGATCCCGGTCGGGATCGCCTGGATGCCCTGCGCCTTCAGCCGCCGCATCACCTCACGCGGCTCGAGCAGGGTGGCGAGGTCGATGTCCTTCACCGGCTCACCCAGCAAGGTATCGCGCACCGCCCCGCCAACATAGCGCGCGTTCCTTGCCCCCAGCGCAGCGATCAGCCGGGCGAGGTCTTCGCGGAGCAGCCACGGGGTGGTGGGGGGGAGGGTGGTCAAGGCTCCATCCTTCTTCCCCCTTGATGGGGGAAGGATGCGAAGACTTGGCGACGAAGGAGCCTAGTCGTAGCTGGATGGGGGTGTGGGTGCGGTTGACCCTGTGCATGCGGCTCGCTCACCCCCATCCAACTTCGGCTAGGCAGACAAGCTGCCAAGCCTGCGTATCCTTCCCCCATCAAGGGGGAAGTGAAGGGGCGGCGTCTCATCACCACGCGATCCGCTTCGCCAGGTTGGCGATGATCCCCGCGGTCACGCCCCAGATCCGGTGTTCCTGCCATAGGATCTCGATATAGTGTCTTGTCCGTCCTTGCCAGAACCCTGAATGGCGGACGTGGTTGGCCGGATCGAACACGAAATCGACCGGAGCCTCGAACCAGGCGGCGACTTCGGTCGGGCTGGGGTTGAGCTTCAGGTCGGGCGGAACCACCGCGATGACCGGGGTGATCGCATAGCCGCTGCCGGTACGATAGGTGTCGCTGGTGCCGATCACATGGACGTCACGGGCGTGGATGCCCAGTTCCTCGTGCGCCTCGCGTAGCGCGGCTTCCTCGGGTGTCTCGCCGGGGTCGATCTTGCCGCCGGGGAAGGCGACTTGCCCCGGGTGCGAGCGCATGTTCGACGGACGGTGGATCAGCAGGAAGCCGGGCCGGTCCTGGCGCTCGGTGATCGCGGCGAGCACCGCGGCGGGGCGCAGGGTCTCGGCGGCGAATTCCACTTCGTCGCGGTGGTCGATTGCTTCGGCGTGACCCTCGGCGTGGAGGCGGGCGAGCCGGTCCTTGAGGCTCATCGCGGCACCAGCGAGAAGCTGGCCCCTTGGCTGGTCACTGTCAGGTCTTCATCCGCCAATTCAACCAGTTGCAACCAGGTGCTGCGGTTGATCCGCGCTTCGGTGCCGTGCCGCACCGCGAGGTACAGCGCGGGCAGCTGCGCATCGCCGCGCGCCATCAAGGGGTGCTCGGCCCCGGCCAGCACCACCTCGTCGGTGTTGAGCTTGAATGCCAGGGCATCGTCGGTGCGGACCACATCGGTGGCCAGGAACGCCGCGTCTTCGACCGCGACTGCCTGCTTCTCGTGCGGGGTGACCAGCCAGTGCTGGCCGTCCGCATCGCGCCGCAACAGTCCGGCAAAGGCGCGCACCATCGCCGGGCGCCTGATCTCGCCACCGTCATGGAACCAGCGGCCATCGGCCTTGATCACCATCAGGCTGTCGCCACTGACCTTGGGGTCCCATTGCTCCACCGGCGGCAACTTGCGCGCAGCACTGAGCGCGGCGATCTCGGCTAGCGAGAGTGTGGCCAGGTTGGGCGGGGGTTCGTAGGGCACGGGTCTCCGATGCCAGATGGGCGGGGACGGGACAATGGTCTGCGTAGTTTCGCTTCTATGGAATGGTTCACGCAAAGATCGCAGAGAAGCAGGAAGAGACGCAAAGGTGTTTCGCTTTCGGCGAAGCCGCTCAAAAACCCAAGGGTCCCGAAAACGCAGCGTCGAAAGAGGGAAGGAGCCTACGGCTCAGCGCAACATCTTTGCGTCTTCCCTTTCTTCTTTGCGTCCCTTGCGTGAAACCCTTCTAACTCAACCAAGGCCCCAGCGAACCCTCACCGGGCAAAACCGCCGCATTGTCACACCGCACCAACAGCCGGTGCTTTTCCCACGGGCCGGGCAAGGTCCAGCCGCCGGTATGCTCGGCACTGAAGCCCCAGAAGCGGCCGTAGTATTCCGGATCGCCGATCATCACTTGCGGCAAGGGCGCGCGCGGATCGAGCGCGCTGATCGTGGCGGTCATCAGCGCCTTGCCATAGCCTGCGCCTTGCGCCTCGGGCAGGACGGCAACCGGGCCGACCAGGATCATGGGGTGCCGCCTTCCGGCAGGATCGGTCAGCGCGACCGGCCAGCACTGGATCGTGCCGACCAGATTGTCCTCGCCGTCGATTGCCGCGAACGACAGCCCCGGCAACCAGTCCACCCCTTCGCGCAAGCTGTAGGCGGTGCGCTGGCGGCGCTCCGGCTCGAACGCGCGGTCAAGCAGCGCTTCGATCAGCGCGGTGTCGACATTGTCGAGCGGGATAAGCGTGGCCTCGGACATAGGCCGCGCGCGTTAGGGGCAGGTGGGGGCTTTGTCGATCCCATTCCTCCCTCCGTTCGTGTCGAGCGAAGTCGAGACACTGCGCGCGGCATCTCGACTTCGCTCGATGCGAACGGAGGTTGGGGTTACTTCCTTGAAAGGCGAAGCAGACGCCCGCCCGCTTTGTCCTCCAGCAGATAGAGCGAGCCGTCGGGTGCCTCGGCCACCGCCCGGATCCGCTTGTCCATCGGATAGCGGGCCACCTCGCGGGCCTTTTCGCCATCGATCGCCACGCGCACGATCGCGGTCGGGCTCATGGCGCCGATCAGCAGCTGGCCTTTCCATTCGGGCCACATCTTGCCCGAATAGAAGATCATGCCGCCCGGCGCGATCACCGGGTTCCAGCTGAGCGCGGGGGCGGCGAAGTCCGGACGGGTGGAATGGCGCGGGATCTTCTCGCCCGAATAGTGATTGCCTTCGGACACCACCGGCCAGCCATAATTCTGGCCCGGCTTGACCAGGTTGAGCTCGTCGCCGCCAGCGGGACCGTGCTCCAAGTCCCACAGCCGGCCCTTGGCGTCGAATTGCAGGCCCAGAATGTTGCGGTGGCCCAGCGAGACCTGTTCGGCCGGGCCAGAGGGCTTGCCCGCGGCGTTGATCGGCAGGCGGATGACCTTGCCCAGATCGCTCTTGGGATCCTGCGCCGGCTGCAACTTCTGCCGGTCGCCCGAAGCGATGTAGAGGTATTTGCGGTCGGGGCTGACCACCATGCGGTGCGAGTAATGACCGCGTCCGGTGACCTTGGGGCTCTGCCGCCAGATCACATCGAGCGTCTCGATCTTGGGGATCGGGCCCTTCGCAAACTGACCCCTGGCGACCACCGCGCCGCGGGTTTCGCCGGTCCCAGCTTCGGCCCAGCTTAGATAAAAGACACCGCTCTTGTCGAAATCAGGGGCCAGCACCACGTCGCCAAGCCCGCCCTGGCCGCCGTAATCAACCGTCGGCGCGCCGGGCAGCTCGCGGATCCCGTCGCGGCTCCACAGCTTCAGCTTGCCCGGCTTTTCGGTGACCAGCACGTGGACGTCGCCCGGCAGCACTGCCATGGCCCAAGGCTGATCGAAAGTGCCGAGCACTTCGACCTTGAAAGCGTCCTCGACTATGGCCGAAGCCGGCGGCGGGCTATCCCCAGTCGCGCTATGGCCGCAGCTTGCGGCGAGCAGGACGAGGGGGGATAGGGCGATCAGGAGTTTGCTGCGCATGGCTGACAATCTGGGCGATTACCTGGTCCTTGCCAAGGGGGATGCGCTGATAATCGGCGTGGACGAGGCCGGACGCGGGCCGCTGGCCGGGCCGGTGGTGGCGGCGGCTTGTGTGCTGGGGGCTGATGCGCCCGCGGGTCTCGATGATTCCAAGAAACTCTCGGCCAAGCGCCGCGCCGTGCTGGAACCGCAGATCAAGACCAGCTGCCACTGGTCGCTGGGGGTGGTCGAGGCGGACGAGATCGACCGGATCAACATCTTCGCCGCGACCATGCTGGCGATGACCCGTGCGGTGGCGTCGTTGGTATCCGAACTGGACGCCGAGCCGGAGCAAGTGCTGATCGACGGCAACAAGACCCCGCAAGGCCGCGTGCCCGAATGGCGCTGGTCCGCGCGCGCGATTGTTGGCGGGGACGCGCTGGAGCCGTGCATTTCTGCCGCCTCGATCCTGGCCAAGGAACACCGCGACCGGGTGATGAAGGAGGCTGCGCTGGCGCACCCGCATTACGGCTGGGACCGCAATATGGGCTACGGCACGGCCGAACATATGGCGGCGCTGCGGGTGCATGGGCCGACGCCGCTGCACCGGCGCAGCTTTGCGCCGGTGGCGGCGGTTTCATAGATCCTCCCCCTCTGGGGGAGGTGGCAGCGCGAAGCGCTGACGGTGGGGGCATTTCCTGCCGCAT
>JAGXTB010000183.1 GCA_018334165.1 Sphingomonadales bacterium
TGGCGGAGACGGAGGGATTCGAACCCTCGGTACCGGATTTACCAGTACGACGGTTTAGCAAACCGTTGGTTTCAGCCACTCACCCACGTCTCCGGATCGCAGCGGCGAAGGGCGGCCTATAGCGGCGGTCTGGGGGGGCGGCAAGGGGGCTTGCGCAAAGATTTGCCGGGGGCCGGTGCCCGCGGGAAAGGCTCTGCCCGCCGCAAATGGGACTCGGCTCATCGCCGGTTCATTGCCCGCTGGGCAGGCTTGGATTCACAAGGGGCCAAGCCGCCTGGTTGGCGGGGCTGTGGAAGGACATCGACCCAATGGCACAACGCATCTTCTCGGCGCTTCGCGGCGGCATGATCGCATTCATGGCAGCCCTGGTCCTGGCCGGATCGGTGGCCGCCCCGGCACAGATCCAGCCGGTCGATCCCGACAAGGCGATCGACGGCGACCTGTCGCGGCCCGATGGCACGCCTCAGCCGATGCCCACGCCTGCCCCGGTCCCAAGCGATGTGCCCGAGGCCCTGCCGGCCAGCACTCCCAGTCCCGCCGCGCCGGTCGATCCGGCCTCGCCCGCGGCCGATCCTGCCCAGCCTTCGACTACCTACCGTCAGGACGACCTGATCGGCGCGGCCGAAGGCGTGTTCGGCAAAGGCGCCAAGGGGCTGGGCGATGTCATCCAGGACGTGCTCAAGAAGCAAGGCGAACCCAACGCCTATATCGTCGGGCGCGAAGGCGGCGGGGCGATCGGGATCGGGCTGCGCTATGGCTCTGGCACACTGTTCCACAAGGTCGAAGGCCAGCGCCCGGTTTACTGGACCGGCCCCTCGATCGGTTTCGACGCCGGGGCCAGCGCGGGCAGCACCTTTGTGCTGGTCTACAACCTCTACAACACCGACGACCTCTACAAGCGCTTCCCTGCGGGCGAAGGCCAGGCCTATCTGCTGGCGGGTTACAACGTCAGCTACGTGCGGCGCGGCAACATCGTGCTGATCCCGATCCGCAGCGGCGTGGGCCTGCGGCTGGGGGTCAATGCCGGGTACCTCAAGTTCTCGAAGAAGCAGCGCTGGTTGCCGTTCTGAGCTGCCTAGCTCCAGGGCCCTTCGCCCGCAGGCCGGGCCGCGCCCGCTGCTTCGTCGTGACCCGAAGGCACGAAGCCGTGCATGCCGTGCCACCATTGCAGCGCCACGGTGCCGCCCTTGGCAGGCTGGAGCAGCGCCAGCATCAGTGCAGCGGCCATGACCAGGCAAATCGCCGTGGCTATCCACAGCGGGATCGGGCTTTCCGCACCGAAATAGATGATCGGCCCGGCCATAATGTGGCCGGTTATGAAGATCGAGATATAGGGCGGAAAGTCGTCGGCGCGCTGCTTGGTCCAGTCCTGGTGGCAGGAGGGGCAGTGATCGACCGGCTTGAGGAAAGCGCGGAACAGCCTGGCCTCGCCGCAGCGCGGGCATTGGCCCTTGGCCCCGCGCAGCAGCGCGGCGGTCAGACTGGCGGGCAGGTCGGGGCGCTTTTCGGGGGCGAGCATGGCGGCTCCTATCGGCCGGGCGCGGCGCGCAATCAAGCCGAATCGCGGCTAGCCCAGCAGCCGCCACACGGTCAGCGCCGCGATCCCCGCGAACAGGGCCACTCCGACCGTTAATTTGAGAAGGCTCAGCAATTTTGGTTTCATTGCCAATTGTTCTTCCGAAACTTGCGGCGGGCCGGCAGGCCTCTCGCTGGCTCTGGCCCATAGCGACGGATCGCGGTGGCACAAGGGCCGCAAATCGGATTGGGTCCGAAATGGAGCTTGCTCGCGGGTTGCCGCTGAGGCTAAGGGCCGCGCCATCATGCTCAGCAACCTTCCCCAACAGCCCGCCGATGCGCTGCTCGCGCTGATCAAGCTCCACAGCGCCGATCCCCGCGCCGACAAGATCGACCTGGGCGTTGGCGTCTATCGCACCGGCCAGGGCGCGACCCCGGTGTTCGGCGCGATCAAGGCGGCGGAGAAGAAGCTGCTCGAGGTGCAGGAATCGAAAAGCTATCTCGGCCCCGAAGGCGACATGGGCTTTGTCCACGGCCTGATGCCGTTCATTTTCGGCAAGGACGACCCCAGCACCAAAGAAATTCTGGGGGCTGGCCGGATCGAAGGCATGCAGGCCCCCGGCGGCACCGGCGCGGTGCGGCTCGCGGTGGCCTTGGCCAAGAAGGCGGGTGTCGCCCGGATCATCATGGGCCTGCCCAGCTGGCCCAACCACGCGCAGATCCTGGGCGATCTGGCGGTTGAGCTCAAAAGCTTCAACCACGCCAACACGGACGGCACGGTCGATATGGACGCGCTGCGCGCCGCGATTGCCGAAGCCCAGCCGGGCGATGCGATCATGCTCCATGGTTGCTGCCACAACCCCACCGGGATCGACTATTCGAACGAACAGTGGGACGAGATCGCTCCGCTGATCGCCGCCAAGGGCCTGCTGCCGATCCTTGACCTCGCCTATCAGGGGCTGGGCAAGGGCATG
This sequence comes from Sphingomonadales bacterium, assembly GCA_018334165.1. Classification (GTDB taxonomy): domain Bacteria; phylum Pseudomonadota; class Alphaproteobacteria; order Sphingomonadales; family Sphingomonadaceae; genus Novosphingobium. The sequence continues at coordinate 2,490 of JAGXTB010000183.1, forward strand.
GAAGAAGACGCCTATGGCCTGCGCAAGGTGCTCAGCATGGTGCCCGAGGCGTTGATCGCCTACAGCTGCGACAAGAACTTCGGGATGTACCGCGACCGGGTCGGCGCGATCTATGTCATGGCCGAGGATGCCGCGGTGCTGAACCGCGTGCTCTCGAACGGCCATGCGCTGGCCCGCGCGGCCTGGTCGATGCCGCCCGATCACGGCGGCGCAGCGGTGCGCTTGATCCTTGAGGATCCTGCGCTGACCGCAATGTGGCTCGACGAACTTGACACCATGCGCATCCGCATGCGCCAGGTCCGCGCGCGCCTCGCCGAAGCCGGGCAGGCGGGCAGCGTCGATCTCAAGCCGCTGGGCGGGCAGCACGGCCTGTTCTCGGTCCTGCCGCTGTCCAGCGAGCAGATCCTCAAACTGCGCGAGGATCACGGAATCTACATGGCTGGATCGGGCCGAGTGAACATCGCCGGGCTGACCGCGGGCAATATCGACAAATTCGTCGCCGATCTGGCCGCGGTGAGCGGCTGAAGCAGGCCGCTCCGGCGGACGCATATCGCGTTTTCCAAAACTGTGACTTTTCATCCGCCGCCTCCACCGGCGCCCTTTCCCTTTGCGTCATAGTTGAGCCGTGACAGCAGACTGAGCAGCGCGGAATTGTCAGCTTTGTGCAGCACTCCCGCATAGCGGCCCTGCACCAGCCGGACCCGCCACAGCCCGCTCTCGGCGCGCCATTGCAGCTCGGCAAGTGTGACCTTTCGCGGGAAAGTCACGGGCCGGTGTGACTCTGGCCGTGCGGCCTTGCCCAGCGCCGCATCCCAGGCCGCGCAGAATTCTTCCGACCACGGCCGGGTGCGCAGGCGATAGGCGCTCTCACGCGCCATCGACACCGCTTTGGCGGCCGCACTCACCGAGCGCGTGGCGGCCAGATGACCGATGAATTCGGCCTGCCGCAGCGGGGTCCAGCCATCGCAGCGTCCGCGCCCCGGTACGGCGTGGAAATCGGGAATGCGCCGGGCCTCAGCGCGGCGCTGTTCGGGGCGGGGCGGATAGAATTTCACCAAACAGGATAAGACAGAAAACGGCGATGTAGGAAAGCGGGCACTTGCTTGCTAAGGCTCCGCCATGAACCGCCAGCCCACCCTAGAAGGCCCCACCCTGCTGCTGCGCCCCTTGCGCGTGGACGATTGGGACGCGCTCTATGCCGCCGCCAGCGATCCCATGGTCTGGGAATTGCATCCCGCAAACGATCGCTGGCAGGAACCAGTGTTCCGCGCCTATTTCGCCGATGCCCTGGTGCAGCGCGGGGCGCTGGCGGTGATCGACAAGGCCAACGGGGCCATTATCGGCTCGTCACGCATGCAGGCCTACGATCCGGCCGATGGCGGCTCGGTGGAGATCGGCTGGACCTTCCTTGGCCGCAGCCATTGGGGCGGGGAGACCAACCGCGAGATGAAGCGGCTGATGCTGGCCCATGCATTGCAATATGTGGAACGCGTCGATTTTCGCATCGGCGAGAACAACCTGCGTTCGCGGCGGGCGATGCAAAAGATCGGCGGGCGGCTGAGCGAACGCGACGGCGGCGTAGTCGCAACCGCCAGCGGCCCGGTGCGGCATGTCGTCTATGAGATTACGCGTGATAGCTTTGCAAAGGGGCCGCTGAGCCAAGGCTGACCAAGTTCCTCTCCATTTTTCGCGAAGGCGACAAAAGGGGAGGTGGCAGCCCGCAGGGCTGACGGAGGGGTCTCGGAGGGTGCGCCATTACCCC
>JAGXTB010000184.1 GCA_018334165.1 Sphingomonadales bacterium
GAGCCGATCTGGACGATGGCTTTTGCGGCGGGAACTTTGTTGCTTGCAGCAGCTGCGATGCGGCGGGTCAAGGTTCCGGGCGAAGCCTAGAAATCCGCCACCAGTTGCGAGATCAAGGCGCGCGGCGGGACATAGGTGAACCCGCCCGAGCTGGAGACGTTCCAGCCATAGTTGTCGAAGGCGTTCTGCAGCACCGGGCGCAGCAGCCAGTCGGCACCGGCCAGCTTGAAGCGGTAGCGCAGGCCCAGGCTGACCACCGTGCGCGGCGGCGCGGTGAGCGTGTTGGCGCTGTTGCCCATGCGGCTCGACAGGCTTTCGATCGCCACGTCGAAGGATAGCGGCCCCTTGCCCTGGCCCATCCGCCAATCGAGGTTGAGCACCGAACGGCGGCGGATCTGCCCGACCGGGCGCTGGCCGATCAGATTGGTATCGACTGCCTCGCCGGTGATCCGGGGATCGAGCAGCATGGTCCCGCTGACCACGGTCAGCCCCGGCACCACCTGGCCGGTCAAGGACAGCTCCAGCCCGCGATTGGTCAGCGTGCCCAGCTGGCGATAGCGCAGCGCGGGATCGAGGTTGTAGTAAGGTTTGGTGATCCGGAACGCGCCGGCGATCAGTGTCAGGCGCGGGGTCAGCGCGTACTTGAACCCGGCTTCGATCTGGCGGGTTTGGATCGCCGCAGGGGCTTCGGCGCGGTTGCTCGCGATCTCGGGCGCGACCAACGCCTCCTCCATCCCGTGCGAGACCCCGCCATAGAGCGACAGCGTAGGGGTCAGATTGTAGGTAGCGGCCACATTCCACATCACTGGCCCGGTGCGGCTGACCGGATCGGCCAGCAAGGGGTCTGCAAAGTCGATTGCCTTCTTGTAGCTGGTTTTCGAGAGGCTGGCGTCGAAGCCATAACGTCCGGTCCTGACCAGCGAATAGGACAGGCCGTAAGTCAGCTGGCGGACCTGATCGACACTCTTTGGGCCAAGCACCACCAGCGGTTCGGTCCGAAGATCGGGGGCCAGGATCGTGCTGGGGCCCAGCGCGATCGACTGGCTGCCGCCAAAGCGCCGGTCACGCGAGCGCCCACGGACCGAGGCGACCAGGCGGTGATTGCTCGCGCCTTGCTGCCACTGCTTGACCAGGCGCAGTTCGCCCGAAAGCGAGGCATCGCGGTTATCGCCATCGGCAATGATCCGCCGCGAGGCGACCGAACCGTCGCTGGCAACGCCAAACAGCAGGTCGGCATAGACGCTGTCCTGGGTACGGCCATTGTAGAACAGCCCGGCTTCAAGTCCGACTGGGCCCAGCGGGGCCTTGACCACGCCGCCATAGGCCCAGTTGGTCGCATTGCGATCGGTCCAGGTCTGGCTCAGATCTTGCCCGCGTTCCTGCTGCGGCGGCAGAGTGGTGTCCGCTGGGTAGTAGGTCGGCCGCGCTTCGTCGTCATTGAAATAGAAAGCTCCGCCGAACAGCAGAACGGTGACCTTGTCACTAGGCCGCCAGCCCAGCGTTGCGCCGACCGTGCGATAACGCGCCTTGCCGCCTTCCCATTTGGTGGCGTTACGAAAGCCGACCCCGCCCGAAATTCCCAGCCGCTCGCCATCGATCGGCTGCTTGAATTCGAACGATCCGCCGATCCCGTCGGAAAAGCTGCCACCGTCTTCCAGGTTGAAGCTGTAGCTCGTCGCCCCGCGCGGCTGGGTCAGCGAATAGTCAACCAAGCCGGTGGGCGCAGGGAATGGATAGCGTAGCGCCGCCGGGCCGACCCGGATCGTGCTGCTATCGGTCAGCCGCGGCGAGAGCCGGTCAACCAGATCGTAGTAGAGCCCCTCCAACCGGACATTGCCGGCATCGACCGGGTTGAACCCGCGCAAGTCGTCGCTGGAATAGAGCCCCGAACGGTCCTGGCCCACGGTGCGACCAAAGGCATCGCCCGACTGGGTCGCGACATTCTCATTGGCACGCTGCGCCCAGGCCGCTTGCGGCACCAGTGCCACGACGGCGGCGAACAAGACCCCCAGTTGCAGTTTGAAACGCACGAGGCTGCCCATAGCGCCGGATCGGCGCTTGCAAAGCCCTTTATGAATCGCCGCGCTCGGCCGGATCCTCATGCAACCACGCAGCGTGGCGCGGAGCGCGCTTGGTGGCGGCCCATTCGTTGAGCATCACTGGAGCCAGCGCGCGCAGTTCGGCATACTGGTCCGGCGTGCCGATGTTGCAAGCCAGTTCCAGCCGGTGCCCGTTGGGATCGAAGAAATAGATCGAGCGGAAAATGCCGTGATAGGTCGGCCCCAAGACTTCGATCCCTTGCGCCTCGATATGGGCCTTGGCGGCGAGCAGCGCGTTGACGTCCTCGACCTCGAAAGCGAGGTGCTGGACCCAGGCCGGGGTGTTTTCATCGCGGCCCATTTCGGGTTGCTCGGGCAATTCGAAGAAGGCGAGCACATTGCCCCCGCCGCAATCGAGGAAGACGTGCATGTAAGGATCATGCTCGCCGGTCGAGGGGACCTTGTCCTCCGAAAAGGCGGTGACATAGTCCATACCCAGCACACGGCTGTACCAATCGACTGTCTCTTTCGCGTCCTTGCAGCGATAGGCGACGTGGTGGATGCGTTTGAGGCTGGGGGCGTTCACTGGGCGGCTCCTGCGGTCTGCAGCACGCCGCGTTCGATCTGGTCGCGCTCGATACTTTCGAACAGGGCCTTGAAATTGCCTTCGCCAAAGCCTTCGTCGCCCTTGCGCTGGATGAATTCGAAGAACACCGGACCGATCTGCGGCTGGGCGAATATCTGGAGGAGCAGGCGAGGCGAGCCGCCTTCAGTGGTCCCGTCAAGCAGGATCCCGCGCTGCTGCAGCGCTTCGACCGGCTGGCCGTGTCCGGGCAGCCGCTGGCCCAGCATGGCGTAGTAAGTGGCCGGAGGGGCGGTCATGAACGGCACGCCCAGCTTCTTGAGCCTGTCCCAGCAGGCCACCAGATCGTCGCAGATCAGCGCAATGTGCTGGATCCCTTCGCCGTTGTATTCGCGCAGGAACTCCTCGATCTGCCCGCCGCCGGCCTTGCCTTCCTCATTGAGCGGGATGCGGATCTTGCCGTCAGGTGCGGTCATCGCCCGGCTGGTGAGGCCGGTGTATTCGCCCTTGATATCGAAGTAGCGGATCTCGCGAAAATTGAAGATCCGTTCGTACCACGCCCCCCAGTGCGCCATGCGGCCGCCATAGACGTTGTGCGTCAGGTGATCGATTCTCTTGAAGCCTGCGCCCAGCGGGTGACGATCGACGCCGGGTTCATAGACGAAATCAATATCGTAGATCGACAGCGCATCGGGATTGTCGAGCGTGGCATAGCGATCGACCAGGTAGATGAAGGCCCCGCCGATCCCCTTGATCGCGGGAATGCACAGTTCCATCACCCCGGTCTTGCTTTCAACCGGCTCGGCCCCGCGCGCGATCGCTTCCTTGTAGGCCGCGGCCGCATCGCGCACCCGGAAGGCCATGCCGCATGCCGAGGCGCCGTGCTCGGCGGCAAAATAGGCCGCCGGGCTGCGCGGTTCGTAATTGGCGATCAGGTTGATTTCGCCCTGGCGCCACAGCTGCACGTCTTTTGAACGGTGCCGGGCCACCAAGGTGAAGCCCATGCTTTCGAAAACCGGCTCAAGCAGGCCCTTTTCCGGCGCGCAGAATTCGACGAATTCGAAGCCGTCGAGGCCAAGCGGGTTTTCGAACAGATCGGGCATTGGGGGCGCTCCTGGGGGGATATTGGTTGCATCTGTAACTAAATTACCCCGCCGGGAGAGTCAAGGTGCTCCGTCTCGCTCAGGCCGGAACGCGGGCCTCGACGATCGCCTGATAGTGGCCGAACAGCGCGGCAAAATGCTGGCGCATGGTGCGCACCGGGGCATTGGTGCGGCGCCATTGCAGCGCCTCCATTTGCAGGATCGCTTCGGCCAGGCTGACCGGATCGACCGCGGCATAGGTTACCCCCGCTCCGTCTGCCGCATGATCGGCCGCGCCGCCGCGATCCGGCACAATCACCGGCACCCCGCTGGCCCGCGCTTCGGCAGCAGAGAGGCAGAAGGTTTCGGCCTCGCAGCCGTGGACTAGGGCATCGGCGCTGGCGACAATCGCGGCAAAGCGGGCGCGGTCACGCTCAGGCTTGAGCACCCGGATGTGCGGGTTGCCGGCGATGGCCTTGGTGATCGTGCGCAGCTGCTTGCCCGCGCCCAAGAGGACCAGCCCCAGCGGCAAGTGCTGGCTGGCGGCAACCACCGCGTCGATCACCATGGG
>JAGXTB010000185.1 GCA_018334165.1 Sphingomonadales bacterium
TGTCAAAGCGAACCCGCAGGGCGGGATCAAGCGATACTGCGATCCGCGTGACCAGTCTGAATAGAGAAGGAAGTGGTACGAATCTGGCTTGCGTGGAAATCTTGCCTGTCTTGCTCACTTGATACCCAACTTCAGCCAAAGCAGCTTCCTGTTCAAACGTAAGTCTATCTAGATCTTTCGCGATTCCGACAACGTGATCTCGATAGCCCCAAACCAAGCCTTCGATTGCGGCAAAGATCGTGCGGATCAAATCGCGATAGTTCTGTTGAGTTGGCGATTGCCTTTGCCGCTCGAAAGCCGCGATGACATCATCAGATAATATGTCGAAAAATTCGTCCTCGATCTGGCTCGTAGCTTCTTGATCTTTTCTGCGGGTCATGTTGGTCATCTCAGCTTCGATGATATGGGACAGACACAGCATGCCTCCCCAGCCCAAATCTTACAACGACATCAAACGCCATTTGGCACTCCAGAAAGGACTACCCCATGATCTCCACCACCACTGCCCTGCTCGAAGGCCGTCCGGTCCAACGCTATCTGGGCATTGTCACCGGCGAAGTGATCGTCGGCGCGAACATCTTTCGCGATCTGTTTGCCGGGATCCGCGACATCGTCGGCGGGCGCTCGGGCTCTTACGAGAACGTGCTGGGCGATGCCCGCCGCCAGGCCTTGGCCGAAATGGAAGCCGAAGCGGCCAAGCTGGGCGGCAACGCGGTGATCGGGGTCGATATCGATTACGAGGTGCTCGGATCGAACGGCTCGATGCTGATGGTTAGCTGCTCAGGCACCGCCGTGGTTGTCTGACGGCCAAGTCTAAGCTAGGGGGCGGGCCAATTCCCAAACCCTAGCGATAGACGGCGATCATGGCAGGCCATTCCAAATTCAAGAACATCATGCACCGCAAGGGTGCGCAGGATAAGAAGCGCGCGGGGCTCTTCTCAAAGCTCAGCCGCGAAATCACGGTCGCGGCCAAGATGGGCATGCCCGATCCGGACTTTAACCCGCGGCTGCGCGCTGCGGTCAATGCGGCCAAGGCGCAATCGGTCCCCAAGGACAATATCCAGCGCGCGATCGACAAGGCCAGCAAGGGCGATGCCGAAAGCTACGAGGAAGTGCGTTATGAAGGCTATGGCCCGGGCGGGGTCGCGCTGATCGTCGAGGCCTTGACCGACAACCGCAACCGCACCGCCACCAATGTCCGCACTGCCTTTGCCAAGAACGGCGGCAATCTGGGCGCGAGCGGCGCGGTCAGCCACGGGTTCGAACGGCTGGGGCTGATCGAATATCCCGGTAGCGCCGGCGATGCCGACACGGTCTTCGAAGCCGCGCTTGAGGCTGGCGCCGACGATGTCGAAAGCGATGACGAGGGCCACGCGATCTGGGTCGCAGTGGAAAACCTCCACCCGGTCGCGCGCGAGCTGGAAAAGGTGTTGGGCGAGGCCGTGGGCGTCAAGCTGGCGTGGAAGCCCAGCCTCAAGGCCGATGTGGGCGAGGCCGATGCCGCGACCCTGCTCAAGCTGATCGACGTGCTTGACGACGACGATGACGTCCAGACGGTCTGGGGCAATTACGAGATTTCCGACGAAGTGATGGCAAAGCTCGGCTGATGTGGGGCCTTGTCCTCAAGGCTCTCCTCTCAGGCATGCTGATCGTGGCCATTGCCGAGATCGGCAAGCGGCTGCCGACTTTCGCGGCGCTGGTGGCCTCGCTGCCGCTGGTTTCGGTGCTGGGCATGATCCTGCTGTGGCACGCCCGCCCCGAGCCTGAAAACATGGCGGTCCATGCCGAAGCGACGTTCTGGTACGTGCTGCCCAGCCTGCCGATGTTCCTGTTGATCCCGTGGCTGCTGCGCCACGGGCATGGCTTCTGGCTGGCGCTGCTGGCTGGCTGCGCGCTGACCGTGGTGCTGTACCTGCTGATGGCGCAGTTCGGGCCGCGGCTGGGGATCCGGATCTGACATGAACATGGCCCCGCAGTTCCTCCCCCTTGGGGGAGGGGGACCACCGCAGGTGGTGGAGGGGCGCGGGCCGGAATCCCGAACCTCGCCGCACCCTCAGGAAAACCCGCGCGTGCCCCTCCACCATGCTTCGCATGGTCCCCCTCCTCGTTTCGGGGAGGAATTATGCTGATCATCGGCCTCGATCCCTCGCTCACCTGCACCGGCTGGGGGGTGATCGCCAAACAGGGTAACCGGCTGAGCCACATTGCCAACGGCCAGATCAAGACCGGTCCGAAAGCCTCGCTGGCCGAGCGGCTGGTGACGATCGATGCCGGGCTGGCCGATGTCATTGCCCGCTACCAGCCCGAGTGCGGCGCAGTGGAAGAGGTCTTCGTCAACAAGAACCCGCAATCGACGCTCAAGCTGGGCCAGGCGCGCGGGGTCTGCCTGCTGGCATTGGCCAAGGCCGGGCTGCCGGTGGCCGAATATGCCACGCGGCTGGTCAAGAAGGCGATTGTCGGGAGCGGCGGGGCAGAAAAGGCGCAAGTCCAGGCGATGCTGGGGGTGCTGCTGCCGGGGGTCAAGCTGGCCGGGGCCGATGCGGCCGATGCGCTGGCGGTGGCAATTGCTCACGCCCATCTCGTTCGCTGAACGAACCGGCCAGCCGCGGTTAAGCTGACAGCGGCTAGCAGGCGGCCTCGATTCCTGGAGGTCGCCCGCAATGCCCCGTTTCAAGATTGTGGCCCTCGCCGCCGTGGCCAGTGTTGCCCTGTCGGGCTGCATGGCCAGCCGTTACCAGATTTCCGATGCGCTGGGCCGCTATGGTCTGGACCAGAACCAGTCGAGCTGCGCGGCGGAATTCCTGCGCGGGCACCTGACCACCGGGCAGGTCAATCGGCTCGCCAAGGCCGCGCGCTATTACCGCAGCGATGGTCCGCTGACCGCGGGCGATCTGGTCCGGGTCGCAGGCTCGGTCAACGATGGCGAAGTGCTGGTCCAGACCGGAGCGGCGATGCTGGCCTGCAAGCTGGGCGCGAATATCCCGATCGGGCGGTTTTAGAGCCATCTCCGCAAGAGCCCTTCCCCGGTGGGGAGGGGGTCAAAGCCCCTCGCGCTCGAGCGCAGCCTGATAGGTCCAGTGCGGGTCCGCCTTGCATGTGCCGGGCCGGACATAGGCGCAGGCCTTGAGCGCGCCGTTATCGCGGCAGGCCAGTTCGCGGTAAGCCTCGGCGCCCTTGGGCCGCGCGGGGAAGACCAGCACGTCGGCTGAGGCGACCAGGCCCGGCGGCAATGCCTCGCCTTTGGCCAGCACGCCTTCGGGCGCGATGAAGTGCGGCACGTGGCGCGGCAGCAGCGCCGGGACCAGATGCGCGCGCCATTGATCCGGGAGCGCTATGCCGCAGGGCTGGCCCTGTTCCACTGCCGCCAGCGCCGCCAAGGGGATCGGGCTGCCCCCGCGCAAGGTCCGCGCGCCGCCCGATTGCATCTGCGCCAGCATAGACGCCCCCAACCAGAGCGCGGCCAGCGCCAGCAACATCGCGGGTGTCAGCTGCTTCCCGCGCCGTGCCGCCAGTCGCTCGGCCATGTCAACCGAGGCGATCGCCGCCAGCACCAGCAGCGACCAGGTCGCGATCCAGATGAAGCGCCATTCCTTGTGCGCGATCAGGCTGTGGAACAGCACCGTCGCCACCAGCGCCCAGACCAAGGGGCGATAGCGCGGAGGACTGAACACCGCGCCCGCGAGGATAAACGGTGCTAGCGGACCCAGATGGATCAGCAGCCACTGCATGTATTGCAGCGGGCCGCTCTCACCGAAACGGGCGGCGCGGCCTTCGCCGAGGTTGTAGGCGAAGTTGACATAGATCCAGCGGAAGGGGATCTGCCCGGCGATCAGGTCACTCAGCGCGCCGAGTGCCGCGGCGGCAAGGCCCCCAAGGATCAGCTGCGCCCACATCGCCCGATCGAGCCGCAACCGCGCCAGCACCAGCACGGCGGCGAACGGCGCATATTGCAGGCGCACCAGCACTCCCAGCCCCAGCAGCAGTCCGGCCCAGCGCAGGGCCCTGCGCGATGGCGCATCGGCCAGCAGCAGCGCAGCCCCCATCGCCAGCAGCCCGCTTGCCAGCACTTCGGACAGCATGAGCGTCGAGAACAGCACGCATTCGTACCAAACCGCAGCGACCAGCAGCGCAAACCAGGCATGCCGCCGCCCGCTGAGCGCGCCCAGCTTCCACGCGGCGGGCAGCGCGATCAAGGTTGCGGCCAGAAAGGTCCAGCGCGCCAGATGCATCCCCGTCAGGCTATCCGGCGCAATCTGCCCGCCTAGCCAGAAGGGCCCGACAAGAAACTGCGGGATCAGGCTGTTGCGCGCACCAAACCGCGATTCCCACGGCACGATCCCCTCGCCCGTGACCAGCCGCTTGCCCTGCTCCAGATACTGCATGATCTCGTCAGCATGGCTGATGTCGAACGGCGCGAAAGCCCACCAGCGCAGCACCAGCGCGGCCAGCACCACGCCTGCAAGCATCAAGTGTTCAGCGCGGCGCGTTTCCCCCATGTGGTGTTTCTAGCCAGCACCGCCGCGCTTGTCACCGTCCGGCGCGGTTTTCGCTTTGCCGTCAAATCGCGCTGTGCAATAGAACAAACCATGATCGCCAAGCTGACCGGCACGCTCGATGATTTCGGCCCCGACTGGGCGGTGATCGACGTCGCGGGCGTCGGCTATCTGGTCCACGCCAGCGCCAAGACTTTGGACGCGCTGGGGGTGCGGGGGGACCGGGTGACGGTCCACACCGAATTGCAGGTTTCCGAAAACGACATGCGGCTGATCGGCTTTGCCTCAGGGGCAGAGCGCGAGTGGTTTCGGCTGCTGACCGGCGTGCAGGGGGTCGGCTCGAAGATGGCGCTGGCGGTGCTTTCGGCGCTGTCGGTCGAAGAAGTCCAGCGCGCCTGTGCTGCGGGCGACGCCGCGATGGTGGCCAGGGCGCAGGGCGTCGGGCCCAAGCTCGCGAGCCGGATCGTCAACGAACTCAAGGACAAGGCCGGCGCACTGCCCGCCGGGCCGGGTGTGTCGCTGGCGGCACCCGCCGGTTCGGCCAGCGCGGATGCGGTCTCGGCGCTGCAGAACCTCGGCTTCAAGCCGCAAGTTGCGACCCTCGCGGTGGCGCGGGCGATCGAGGAACTGGGCGAGGGCGCGGAGCTCGATGCGCTGATCCGGGTGGGATTGAAGAGGGCGGCGGGGTGATGGCGCAATCCATCCCCTCCCAAACCCGTCACCCTGAACTTGTTTCAGGGTCCATTCCTCGTTTTACCCAAAGCAAGCGGCGGCAAACCCAGCCCCACGGCAAGGTCAGTCCACTGCGGGTTATGCTCGTTGATCAGATTGATCTTCCACGGCCGGTGCCAACGCTTGAGCTGCTTTTCGCGCAGGATCGCCGGTTCCATCTCGCCGAACAGTTCGTAGTGAACCAGCCGGTGAACTTTGTGCCGCGAGGCAAACCCCGGCAGCGCGCCGTTGCGGTGCTGCCAAAGGCGGCCAAGCAGATCGGACGTGACCCCCACGTAAAGCGTGCCGTAGTGCCCGCTCGCCAGGATATAGACGCAAGGAAGCCGCTCTTGCCGCATAGGGCGGAGTGTGCGGCGAAATGGACCCTGAAACAAGTTCAGGGTGACGGTAGTTGGTTGGGATTGGATTATTCTCCCACTCACCCCCCACAGCCCCGTCATGCTGAACTTGTTTCAGCATCCATCGTGCCGCATGGCCGAGTGCTATGACCGATAACCCCCTCCTCTCCTCCCAGCGCCAGCCGGAAGACGCCGACGCGGCGCTGCGGCCCAAGACGCTCGCCGAATTCGTCGGGCAGGCGGCGGCGAAGGACAACCTTTCGGTCTTTATCGAAAGCGCCAAGTCGCGCGGGGAGGCGATGGATCATGTGTTGTTCTATGGCCCGCCGGGGCTGGGCAAGACTACCTTGGCGCAGATTGTCGCGCGTGAGCTGGGGGTGGGGTTCCGGGCGACCAGCGGGCCGGTGATCGCCAAGACCGGCGATCTCGCGGCGCTGTTGACCAATCTTGAGCACGGCGACGTGCTGTTCATCGACGAGATTCACCGGCTCAATCCGGTGGTTGAGGAAGTGCTCTACCCGGCGATGGAGGACCGCGCGCTGGACCTGATCATCGGCGAGGGGCCATCGGCGCGTTCGGTGCGGATTGACTTGCCGGCCTTCACGCTGGTCGGCGCGACCACGCGGGCTGGGCTGCTGACCACGCCGTTACGCGACCGTTTCGGGATCCCGGTGCGGCTCAATTTTTACACCATCCCTGAGCTTGAACGCGTGGTGACGCGCGGTGCGGGGCTGCTCGGGATCGGGATCGAGCCCGAAGGCGCGCGCGAGATTGCCCGGCGCGGGCGCGGCACCCCGCGGGTCGCCGGGCGG
>JAGXTB010000186.1 GCA_018334165.1 Sphingomonadales bacterium
CGGCTCGCGCATGCCATCAAGGCTGGTTCGCTGGCCGAACAGCCGCCGTAGGCGGTCAACCACCGAGAGCTGACCGCTGCGCAGCGCCTGACGCAGTCCGCGTGCCGGGACCTGGCAGCCTTTGGGCTGTTCAAAGGCAAAATCGGCCAGAAACGGCGCGGCTTCGAGCAGGATTTCCTGCGGGCGCTCGGCAATGGCCGCGTCGAACAGTGTCAGCAATTCGTCCTCGCCCGGCACCGACAGCCCGATCCGCCGCACATGCCGCCCGTCGCTCAAGCGGAACCGCACCGGCATGGCATGGACGCCGAGCGAGGAGCCGATGACAACGACCTCAGCCCCGTCGAACCGCCGCGCCGGCTCAGGTGCCCACAGCGCCGCGCAGACCAGCGCCACGCCCAGCGCCAGCGGCCCCAGCAGCCAGGCCAGCCAGAGCTGCCGCAGCGTCATCGGCGCAGGCGTTTGATCGCGCTGACCATATCGGCGATCGTTTCGATCTGCGCGACCAGCGAGGCCGGGATCGCAACCTTGAACCGGTCCTCCGCCGCCATCAGGAAATTGAGCTGCGAGAAGCTGTCCCACCCCGCCACTGATCCGCCGCACGACCCAAGCGAGAGTGCCGCCGGATCGACCCGGAACACGTCGGCCGCCAGCGCGATGACCTGGCTTTCGAGGTCTTCGCTTTCGTTGGCCTCGCCGCCGCCAGGTTGCTTTGCACCCAGTAGGTCGCGCAGTTCCTTCAGCCGCGGCTTGCCGCTGTCACCGCGCGGGATCGCGTCCATGGCGACGATCCGCTTGGGCACTTTCTGACTTTCGAGGTAAGCGCGGGCATGCGCGGTCAGCTCTTCCTCGCTGGCCTTGTCCTGCAAGACCACGGCAGTGACCGGCACCTCGTCGAACATCGCGTCCTCGATCCCCACGGTCACGCTTTCGCGCACCGCCGGGTGGCGCAGCATTGCCTCGTCGATTTCGTCGGGGCGGATCAGGAAGCCGCCCATCATGATCACCGCCTTGATCCGCGCGAGCACATCAAAACTGCCGTCTTCGCGCAGCCGGGCAAGGTCGCCGGTCTTGAGCCAGCCATCAGTGGTAAAGCTCTGCGCGGTGCGCTCCGGATCCTGCCAATAGCCGGGAAAGATGTGCGCGCCTTTCAGCTGCAATTCGCCCTCAGGCCCGCTGGCTTCGGGATCGATCCGGGCTTCGCAATCGACCGGCTTGCCGACCGTCCCGAAGGCGCCCATTTCATGCTGCGGTCCGGCATAGAGCGCCGAGGCGACCGTCTCGGTCAGGCCGTACTGGTTGTAGACCGGCCGCTCGAACCGGCCCTCCAGCCGCGCCCACAGCTCCTCAGGCAGCTTGGCCGCAACCGACATCAGGTGAGTGCATTCAGGCGCATCGAAATAGTCGTCGTGGGCGGCATAGGCGTCGATCATCGCCCAGATCGTCGGCACGGTGATGACATGGCTTGCGCGGCTCTGGCGGACCCGGCCAAGCCACTTTTCCATCCCCGCAATGGTGAACCCGCCCGAGCGGATCACCGCGCACTTGTTGGCCAGCGCCATCACCGGCCCCTGAATCATCCCGTCGGCATGGGCCAGGATCATGTCGTTGAAGATCCGTGAGCGCGGGCCATAGTCGAACAGCCGCGACAGGGTGGCGAGATTGGCGAGCAGGTTGCCGCGGGTGATCTGCACCCCGCTGGGACTGGCGGTGGTGCCCGAAGTGAACAGCACATAGGCCAGGCCATCGGGACCCTGCGGCAGCCGCGGATCGCGGCCCGCAGCGGGCAGCCCGCCCAGCGGATCGACTGTTTTGCTGAACCAGCCGCCGGTGGTTTCTGGCCCGACTGTGATCCCCGGCTGTCCCTCGGGCAGCTGATCGGCGGCGAAGGCCTTGGCCGCCACCGTGTGCGCCACCACCAGCGCACGCAGATCAGGCGTATCGCCGGTCATCAGCACTGGCACCACCCCGTCAAGCATCGCCGCGATAAACCCGGTTGCGGCGATCACATCGTCGCTCGTGCGGATCAGCACCCGGTCGCCCTCGCCCGCTCCGGCCGCGTCGAACCAAGCGCACCAGCGCCGCACCGCCTGGACCAGCGCGGCGTAGTCCATGGCTCCACCGGGCATGGTCATCCATTCGGCCTTGCCGCCCGCCCTGGCATTGTCCCACAGCGCGGCCAGGTTCATTCGCCGTCCTCGACATTGAGCGAGGATATGCGCGGGTTGAAGCGTCGCTCTTCGGCCGGGTTGCCAATCACCAGCACCCCGTCGCCCAGATGCTTGCGCACTACCGCCCCCGCCGAAACGATCGAACCTGCGCCGATCCGGACATTGGGCAGCACCACTGCCCCGGCCCCGATAACCGATCCCGCGCCGACATGGATATTGCCCGCAAGCGTCGCGCCGGGTCCGACGCTGACCAGATCGCCCAGCACGGTATGATGCCCCAGCGAGGCCGCGCGGTTGACCAGCACGCCCTCGCCCAGCATCGACATCGCCCCGATCACCACCCCGGCGTTGATATAGCTGCCCGCCCCGATCCGGATCGAGCGCGGCAGCACGGCGGTGGGATCGACCAACGCCTGGGCCTTGGCCAGCCCCATCGCCTCGGCCTGCGCGATCAGCTCCGCCCGGCGCATCGGCGCGAAAGCCGGGGCCAGAAACTCTGCCCCCACTTCAGCCACAAAGTCTGCCAGTTCGACCAGCCGCGAGCGGTCTAGCACCCGCGCCGCCCCGCTGACGCTAACCGCTAAGGCCACGGCAATACCGCGCCGCGCCAGCGTTTCCTCAAAATCGACAACCAGCGGTGACCGGGCCCCAAACAGAATCATGCCGCTATCCGTGGGGCAGGCGGCGGGCTTGGGGAAGGCTCATCCCGGGCTTAATCCACGGCCACGGCGCAAATGATTGTATGATTTGGTCGTGTCTCGCCGCTTGGCCTCTCCCCAAACTAGGCCGCCAGCTCCACGCCGTTCACTCCGGCCTGTTCGGCCAGGATCGCGATGTATTGCGCCACGGCGCGGCGGTAGCTGGCTTCTTCGAGGTATTCGGCGATCAGCGCCCGCACGGCCTCGAAGGGTAGCGGTTTGGCTTCGATCCGGTGGCCCGAGCGGATCACATGGACGCCGAAGCGGGTGCGCACCGGATCGGGGCAAAGCGTGTCGGACGGCAGTGCAAACAGCGCTTCCTGGAACGGCTTGACCATCTGCCCGGCCTGGACCTGGCCCAAATTGCCGCCCTGCTCGCGCGAGGGGCAGGCCGAATGGGTGCGGGCCAGTTCATCGAAGCGCGCGGGTTCGGCTTGAAGCTGGCGGATCAAGGTGCGGGCATCGCCGGTGGCGAGCCCCAACGCGAAGTCATCGGCCGGATCGGCTTCGATCAGGATATGCGCGGCCTCGACCAAGAGCGGGGTAGTGAAGCGTTCGGGGTGGTGATCGAAGAACCGGCGGCAGGTTTCTTCGTCGGCCTTGGGGGTCTGGATTTCGCGCGCCAGCAGCGCGTCGATCAGCGCGTCCTCGCGGGTCAGTTCGGGGCCTTCGCCGCTGTCCGGTTCAAGCCCCAGCCGCTCGGCTTCATCGACCAGCAATTGCCGCACCGCCAAGGCCTCTGCCGCTGCCTGCCAGGCCGCTTCGGCGCTGGGCGCGGGATGGTTCTGCGCTTCGGCAGCGATCACTTCGGCGGGAATTTCGCGCCCGCCGACCATCACGGGATCGGGGCTCATGCCGCGAGCTTCCGCGAACGCACGACCTGATAGCCCGAGCGCCAGACATAGCGGACCGGCGCGCTGAGCATGTGGACCAGCCGGGTGAAGGGGAAGATCAGCAGGATCGTCAGCCCCAGGAACAAGTGCAGCTTGAACACCGGGGCGACGTCGCGGATCAGGTCCGATGCCCCGGCGCGAAAGGTGAAAATGCCTTGGGCCCACTCCATGAACTTGACCATTTCGTGCCCGTCAAGGTGCTGGGCGGAGACCGGGATCGTCGCCAGCCCAAGTGCAAGTTGGACCCACAGCAGCAGGATCACCATATTGTCGCTGAAGCTGGAGGCCGCGCGCACGCGGGCATCGAAGAACCGGCGGTGAACCAGTAGCGTCGCGCCGATAATCGCGATCACCCCCGCGATGCCGCCCGCGACCATCGCCAGCAATTGCTTGGCCCCATGCGGCACGCCCAGCGCGTCCCAGATCGCGATCGGCGTCAGCAGCCCGCCGACATGACCGAGGAAGATCACCAGCACGCCCAGGTGAAACAGGATTGATCCGATCATCAGCTGCTTGCGGCGCAAGAGCTGGCTGGATCCCGCGCGCCAGGAATAGGGCTCACGGTCATAACGGATCACCGATCCCACCGCGAGCACGGCCAGCGCGATGTAGGGATAGATCCCGAAAGCCAAGTGGTGGAGGAAGTCAGCCATGTGCGGGGCTCCTGACAGGTTCGGGATTGAGCATGCGATCGACCATGGAGGCGACTTGCGGGCAGTCGGCAGTGCCGGGGGCAACGGGAGTGTCGAAACGGACCTGCTCTTCTTCCCAGGCCGCATCGAGCGCGGCCAGGTCGTCGGGATCGTCCGCCGGAGCGATCTCAAAGGCTTCGCCCCCGGCCCCGGCGAGATCGGCCAGGATCCGCATCGGCGCGGCATAAGGAGTGTCCTTTTCCTCCAGCCGCTGCGCCAGCGCGGAGAGGATCACACCCGGCTGGGCCAGCTCCTCGGCGGCCTGCGCAGGCGGCAGGACCGAGAGGTATTCGAGGAACAGCGGCAGGTAATCGGGCAATTCGCTCGCGGTGATTTCCAGCCCCTGCGCTTCGTAACGATCACGCAGGTCGACCATCGCCTGGCCGCGATCACGGCTTTCGCCGTGGACGTGTTCGAACAAGTGGAGCGACAGCGCGCGGCCGCGGTCGAACAGCACGACATAGGCTTCCTGGCTGTCGAGCAAGTCGTCGTCGGCCAAGCGTTCGATCAGCGGGGCCAAGGCCGCGCGCTGGTCGAGGGTCAACAGCCCTTCTTCGGCCAGCAGCGCCGAAAATACCGGTGCGGTCTGGTGGACCGCTTCATCCGGATAGCGCAGCAGCGCGGAAAGCACGCGCAGGGTCGTGTTCATCAGAATACCTCCGAAGGGGTCTGGAGCTTCTTGCGGGCCGGCGCACCGAACAGGTTGGCACCGGTGCTTCCGCCCGAGCAGCCATTGCCGAGCGAAAAGCCGCAGCCGCCGCGCTCCTCGTACATGTCTTCGGCAACTTCGCGGTGGCCGCTGGGAATGACGAAGCGGTCCTCGTAATTGGCGATCGCCATCACGTGGTACATGTCCTCGATCTGCTGACCGGTCAGGCCAACTTCGCGGGCGATCTCCTCGTTGACCACACCGTCCACAGTCTTGCCGCGCATGTAGGCGCGCATCGCCAGCATCCGCTCAAGCGCATCGGCCACGGGCGCTTCCTTGCCGGCGGTGAGCAGGTTGGCGAGGTACTTGAGCGGGATCCTGAGGCTACGGACATCGGGCATGCCATTGCGCGCCGAAATCTTGCCCGCGCTGGCGGCATTGTTGATCGGCGAGAGCGGCGGGACGTACCAGACCATCGGCAGGGTGCGGTATTCGGGGTGGAGCGGGAAGGCGACTTTCCATTCCATCGCCATCTTCCAGACCGGCGAATGCCGCGCGGCTTCCAGCCATGTTTCGGGCACGCCGTCCTTGCGGGCTTGCTCGATCACCGCCGGGTCGTTGGGATCGAGGAAAATGTCGAGCTGCTCCTGGTAGAGGTCCTCGACGTGTTCGGTGCTGGCCGCCGCCTCGATCCTGTCGGCGTCATAAAGCATCACGCCCAGATAGCGGATCCGCCCGACGCAGGTTTCACTGCATACGGTCGGCTCGCCCGCTTCGATCCTGGGGTAGCAGAAGATGCACTTCTCGCTCTTGCCGCTTTTCCAGTTGAAGTAGATCTTCTTGTAAGGGCAGCCCGAAATGCACATCCGCCAGCCGCGGCACTTTTCCTGGTCGATCAGGACGATCCCGTCTTCCTCGCGCTTGTAGATCGAGCCCGAGGGGCAGGCCGCGACGCAAGTCGGGTTGAGGCAGTGCTCGCACAGCCGCGGCAGGTACATCATGAAGGTGTTTTCGAACTCGCCGTAGATTTCCTTCTGGACGCCTTCGAAATTGTAATCCTGCGACCGCTTGGAAAATTCGCCGCCGAGGATTTCCTCCCAGTTGGGACCGCCTTCGATCTTCTCCATCCGCTGCCCGCTGATCAGGCTGCGCGGGCGCGCGGTGGGGAAGGCCTTGCTTTCGGGCGCGCTTTGCAAGTGGCCGTAATCGAAAGTGAAGGGCTCATAATAGTCGTCGATTTCGGGCAGGTCGGGGTTGGCGAAGATCTTCGCCAGGAGCCGCCACTTGCCGCCCATCTTCGGCCGGATCGAGCCCGCCGCAGTGCGCTCCCAGCCGCCGTTCCAGCGCTTCTGATTTTCCCAATCCTTGGGATAGCCCACGCCGGGCTTGCTTTCGACATTGTTGAACCAGGCGTATTCCATGCCCTCGCGGCTGGTCCAGACGTTCTTGCAAGTCACCGAGCAGGTGTGGCAGCCGATGCACTTGTCGAGGTTGAGGACTTTGCCGATTTGCGCGCGGACCTTCATGCTGCGTGCTCCCCTTCGGCCAGCTCGCCTTCAAGCCAGTCGACCTTGCTGAGTTTGCGGACGATCACGAATTCGTCGCGGTTCGAACCGACGGTGCCATAGTAGTTGAAGCCGTAGGCCTGCTGGACGTAGCCGCCGATCATGTGGGTGGGCTTCAGGATCGCGCGGGTCACCGAATTGTGGATCCCCCCGCGCTGGCCGGTCAGCACCGAGCCCGGCACGTTCACGTGCTTTTCCTGGGCGTGGTACATGAACAGCGTGCCCTCTTTCATCCGCTGCGAGACCACCACGCGGGCGACCAGTGCGCCGTTGGAATTGAAGGTTTCGACCCAGTCGTTATCGACCAGGTCCGCCTTGGCGGCGTCCTTCTCGCTCATCCAGACGATCGGTCCGCCGCGCGACAGGGTCAGCATCAGCTGGTTGTCGGTATAGGTCGAGTGGATCCCCCACTTCTGGTGCGGGGTGATGAAGTTCAGCACCACGTGCGGCGCGCCATCGGCCGCATCGAGCATCGGCTTGACCGCCTTGGTATCGATCGGCGGGCGATAGACGCACAGCGCCTCGCCAAAGGCGCGCATCCATTTGTGATCCTGGTAGAGCTGCTGTCGCCCGGTCAGGGTGCGCCAGGGAATCAGTTCGTGGACGTTGGTGTAGCCGGCGTTGTAGCAGACATGCTCGCTTTCCAGCCCCGACCAGATCGGCGAGGAGATGATCTTGCGCGGCTGGGCCTGGACATCGCGGAAACGGATCTTTTCGTCTTCCTTGGGCAGCGCCAGATGGGCGTGCTCGCGCCCGGTAAAGGTCGAGAGCGATTCCCATGCCTTGACTGCAACCTCGCCGTTGGTTTCGGGGGCCAGCATCAGCAGCACTTCGCAGGCATCGATCGCGGTTTCGATTTTCGCCATGCCTTTGGTCGGGCCCTCTTCGGTCACCGTGCCGTTGAGCTTGCGCAAGCCTTCCACTTCGTGCGCCGTTTGCCACGACATGCCCTTGCCGCCATTGCCAAGCTTGTCCATCAACGGACCCAGCGCGGTGAAGCGCTTGTAGAGGTTCGGATAGTCACGCTCGACCAAGGCGACATTGGCCATGGTCTGGCCGGGGATCGGCAGCAGGTCTTCCTGGCCCCAGTCGGACACATCGAAAGGCTGGGCGATCTCGTTCGGGCTGTCGTGCTGGATCGGCACCAGCACCAGGTCCTGCTCCACCCCCAGCACTTCGGGGGCGACTTCGGAGAAAGTCTTGGCGATCCCCTTGTAGATTTCCCAGTCGCTCTTCGATTCCCACACCGGGTCGATCGCGGCCGACAGCGGGTGGATGAAGGGGTGCATGTCTGAGGTGTTGAGATCGTCCTTTTCGTACCACGAGGCGGTCGGCAGGACGATGTCCGAATAGACGCAAGTGGTGGACATCCGGAAATCGAGCGTGACCAGGAGGTCAAGCTTGCCCTTGGGCGCTTCCTCGTGCCACTTCACTTCCTTGGGCTTCTGGTGGCCCATTTCGCCCAGGTCCTTGCCCTGAACCCCGTGCGCGGTGCCCAGCAGGTGCTTGAGGAAGTACTCATGCCCCTTGCCCGAGCTTCCGAGCAGGTTGGAGCGCCAGACGAACAGATTGCGCGGCCAGTTGGCCTCGTCATCGGGATCGAAGCAGGACATTTCCAGATCGCCGGCCTTGAGCGCCTGCGCGACATAGTCCTTGGGCTCCATGCCGCTGGCCTTGGCGGCCTTGCCGACTTCGAGCGGATTGGTCTTGAGCTGCGGCGCTGAAGGCAGCCAGCCCATCCGTTCGGCCCGGGCGTTGTAATCGATCAGGCTGGCATCCCAGTCGCCCTTGGGCGCGGTGGGGGAGAGGATTTCGCTCACCCCCAGCGTTTCGTAACGCCACTGGTCGGTGTGGGCATAGAAGAAGCTGGTCGAATTCATCTGCCGCGGCGGGCGGCTCCAGTCGAGCCCAAAGGCCAGCGGCAGCCAG
>JAGXTB010000187.1 GCA_018334165.1 Sphingomonadales bacterium
GGGGTCGGCTGGCTTCACCAGCGACCCGCGTTTTGGCGGCGGCATGCCGATCCCCGAGCCGCTCGAGGCCGAAGACCCGCTGACGCGGGCCTGGCAGGACGGCCACGCCGCCGGTTTCGCGCAGGCCCACCAGGCTGCGCACGAACTGGCCGAGGCCGAGGCCAAAGGGCGAGCGGCCATCGAGCTGTCACTCGCCCGGCTCGATGCCGAATTGGCCGAGCAATTGCGGCAAAAGCTGTTCGCCACGGTCGAGGCGCTTTGCGCGGCAGCAATCGCTCCGTTAGCGCTAGACCAGGCGGCGCTGGCCGCGCGGGTCGAACGCGCCGCCGCGATGCTGGCCCGCGCCGACGATGACAAGCTGCTGCGGCTGAACCCCGATGACCTCAAGCTGGTCGGCAAACAACTACCCAAGGGACTGGAAGTCCAGGCCGACCCCGCGCTCGAACGCGGGGCGATTCGGATCGAAAGCCAATTGGGCGGGGTCGAGGACGGCCCGGCCCACTGGCGCCGCGCGATTGCCGAGGCACTGGCGCAGTGCTGAAACTGTTCGACCCACTGCTCAGCGACCTCTCGCAAGCCCGCATCGACTTGGCCCCGGGCCGCTTCGGCCTGCTGGCGGCCTGCGATGGCGGGCTGCTCGAAGTGACCGGCCTTGCCGCCCCGGTCGGCGCGCTGTGCCGGGTCGCGCATGGCCCGGGCGAGCCGCTGACCGCCGAAGTGATCGGCTTTCGCAACGGCCGGACGATGATGATGCTGCTGGGTGATACAGTGATGCTGCGCCCCGGTGCGCGGGTGCGGACCGAAGGACGGCCGGGGATGCTCCCCGTGGGTGAGGCATTCCTGGGCCGCGCGGTCGACGGGCAAGGCCTGCCGATCGACGGCGGTGCGCCGATCCACGCCCATGCGCAGTGGCCCGCCGGGGGCGTGCGCACTGGCGCGCTCGATCGCAGCGGCGTTCGCGAAACTTTCGATACCGGCGTGCGCGCGCTCAATGCCCTGACCACTTTCGGGGTCGGCCAGCGGATCGGGATCATGGCCGGATCGGGGGTCGGCAAATCGGTCCTGCTCGACATGATCGCAACCGGCGCCGAGGCCGAAGTGGTCGTCGTCGGCCTGATCGGCGAGCGTGCCCGCGAAGTGTCCGATTTCGTCGAACGCCATATGGCGGGGAGCAAACGCGAACGTACTGCAGTGATCGCGGTGCCCGCCGACCATGCCCCCAACCTGCGGCTGCGCGGGGCCTTGCTCGCCACGAGCCTGGCCGAACAGTTCCGCGCGCAGGGCCGCAAGGTGCTGCTGATCATGGACAGCCTGACCCGCGTGGCGCACGCCGCGCGCGAGATTGCGCTGCTGCTGGGCGAGCCCGGCGCCGCGCGCGGCTATCCGCCCTCCAGCTTGGCGGCAATCACCAAGCTGGTCGAGCGCGCGGGCAATTCGGCGCAAAGCGGCGGCTCGATCACCGGGCTCTACACAGTGCTGGCCGATGGCGACAACCAGGACGATCCGGTAGTCGATACCGCGCGCTCGATCCTGGATGGGCACGTGGTGCTCAGCCGCGAGCTGGCCCAGCGCGGGCAGTATCCGGCAATCGACATTGCCGCTTCGCTCAGCCGGGTGATGGACGATATCGTGCCCCCCGAACACGCCGCGCTGGCCCGCGAATTTCGCGCGCTTTCCGCCAGTTATGAGGCCAACCGCGACCTGGTGCTGATGGGCGCCTATCGCCAGGGCGCCGATCCGCAGCTCGACCGGGCGATTGCCATGCACGAGGCGCTGGCGCAGTTCCTCAGCCAGCCGGCGCGCAGCACTGTGCCGCTGGAGCCCAGTGTCGCGGCGCTGACCGCGCTGCTGACCCATGCACCCTGAAGCCCGCCGCCTGCACCGCCTGAGACGGCTCGAGAAAGTCCGCGCGATTGCCAAGCAGGCCGCCGCGCAGGAAGCAGCCGCGGCCGAAGGGACATTGGCGCAGCTGAGGGCGCTGGCCGACAAGACCCGCGCGATGGCCGATGACTATCGCACCCGCAGTGCGCTCCACGATGGGCAGGAGCTGCGCCAGCTCGGCCTGTTTGTGGCGGGCCTCACCAGCATTTCCACCACCACATTGCGCGATGCCGCACAGGCCCAGACCGTGGCCGACCGCAAGCAGGAAGAACTCGCGCTGGCCGAACGCCGCCGGGCGGCGGTGGAAGACCGCGCCACGGCCGGCCAGCGCGCGCTGGAACTGCGCCAGGCCAGCCCGATACTCGGCGCCCGCCGCGCGGTTGGCACGGTGCTTGAATAGTCTGTTCAAGACCCGCGCGCGAGGAGCCATGCCGATGATCCAGTCCCCTTCCCTGTCCGCCCTCAGCATGATCCCCGCCGCGGGCGACTTGCCTTTGCCCGCCATGCCTGAAGGCGCGGAACTGACGGATTTTAGCGCTTTGCTGGCGCTGACGACCGGCCAGGCCGCCCCCGCCGCCGCCGCTGGCACGGCACTTTCTGGCGAAGTCGCAACCCCGGCTGCAGCGCTTGCCGATGCGGCAACGCCCGGCAAGACTTTGCCGCCCGGCCTGCCGTTTGCCGTGCCGATTGCCGAACCCGAAAGCGTTGCGGCCAAGCCCAAGACCGACACCCCCGATCTCTGCACCCTGCCGCTGCCCGCCGTGCCGCTGGCCAAGACCGACGTGCCGATCCAGCGCGTTCCCGGCCAGGGCAAGGTGCTGCCCGAAATCGATGCCGTGCCGGTGATGGAACCCGCACCCGCGCTGCCGCAGGCAACGCTGCCCGCACTGCTTGAGGCTATTCCGACAGCGCCAGTCATCGCGGCCGCACCGCCGCTTCCGGGTCAGGTTCCGGTGATGGAGCAGCCCAGCGAACCCAAAGGTGATCGCCCGTCATCGGGCGGTGCGACGCCCCAACCCGCCCCCACCGCGCTGGCCCATGCCAATCCGCGTGCCGCCTTCCTGCGCGCCGAAGCGCCGGGCCCGCGCGGGACCGAACAGGGCGTTCCGTCCGCCGCCCAGGCCCCCGCAGTGCAGCCTTCCGCCGCGCAGCCCGCTGGCGCCGCGCCGCAGCCGGTTGCTCCCCAACCCATCGCTCAGGTGCGGATCGAACTGGCCCCCGTTCCGCCAGTGATGCGCGCGCTGGCCAAGGACGACTTGCGCCCCGCCCCAGTTGCCGCACTACCCGAGCTCCCCGTCACTTCGGCAACCACCAGTGCGCCCACCGCTGCCAGCGCCGCACAGGTTCCACTGGCCCACCAGCCGCTGCCGCTGGCCGATCGCCCGCAGGATTTTTCCGCGCTGATCGACCGGCTGGTTGCCGCGCGCGAGGCGGCCGGGCCGCAAAGCGTGTCGGTTAGCGTGGCCCACGCCGAATTCGGCCAGGTCCACTTGCGCTTCCGCCAGGACGAGGCCGGGATTTCGGTGGCCATGGCCAGCGCCGATCCGGCCTTTGCCCGCGCCGCCAGCGCCATGCCGCCGGTCCTGCCAGTCAGCGATCCGCAGAGCGGCCAGTTCCAGAACGGCCAGCGCCAGGACAGCAGCGCGGCTTCCGGCCAGTCCGGTACCGGCCAGCAGCGCGGCTCCACAAGTGAGCGCCAGGGCGACCAGCCGAACAGCAACCACACGCCGCGCCACGCCCATCCGGAAAGGCAGCAGCGCCGCGCGGGCATCTTTGCCTGATCCAGCCATTCGAAGGGGTAACCAACAATGAGTGACAAGAGCGACAAGGACGACAAGCCCAAGAAGAAGAAGGGCAAGGGCCTGCTGATGAAAGCCCTGATCGGCCTGGTGCTGGTCGGGGCCGGAGGCGGCGGGACATTCGCGCTGGTTCAGGCCGGGATGATTGGCGAAGGCGAAAAGGCCGAGAAGAAAGAGAAAGACATTCCCAAGCTGGTCAAGAAGGGCGAGGAGGATCCCTATGCTCCCAAGACCGAGGCCAAGGAAGGCGAAGGGGCAGGACCCGAAATCGAAGGCGAAGGCGGCAGCGAGTACAAGACCAGCTATTACGCCTTCACCGAGGATTTCACTTCGAACCTCAAGAACTCCAGCGCCTTGGTGCAGATCAACCTGGCCTGCTCGACCCGCCGCGATGGCCGGGTGCTGCTGTGGCTCAAGAAGCACGAACTCGCGATCCGCAGCGCGGTGCTGGTGGTGCTGGCCGATACGCCCGAGGAAGATGCTTTCACGCCAGACGGCAAGGAGCGCCTGCAAAAGCGGCTGACCGCGGCGATCAACCAGGTCCTGACCGATACCGAAGGCTTCGGCGGGGTCGATCAGGTCTATTTCAAAAGCTTTCTGGTCCAGTGAGGCCCGAGCGCGCCTTTGTCGCCGAGCGGGTGGCTGCGCAGCACTGCGCCGAGCTGCTGCGCCGCGGCCCCGAACCGGCCGCGCTGCTGCCCGCGCTGCGCCGGCTGGGCGAAAAGATCGCCCGCCAGCTCGCCCCCGCGCTCGCCGCGCTGCTTGGCGGTGACGAACCGGCGGTGACCCCGCTTGCCCCGCTTGAGCAGAGCGAGGTCGAGCTGACCCAGGCAGTCGGCACGCTCGCCGCCAACAGCCTGCTTGCCACCTCCACGCCGGGGGTCACTCTGCTCGCCTCGGTCGATGGTCTGGCGATGTTGCGGCTGGTTGACCGTGCCTTCGGCGGCAAGGGCGAGGCCAGCGGGCCCTTGCCTGAACGCTTTCCGCATTCGGCCGAACTGATGATCGCCAAGGTCGAAGCCTTGTTGGCCAAAGTATTGGGCGCGGCGCTGGGCCAGGGCGAGCTGCGCGCGCTGCGCCGCGATCCGAGCCTCAGCGAGCTCGCGCCCTTTCCGGCCGGGGCCAAGCTGGCGGTGCTGCCGATCGAGGTGATGGAAGGGGCCAAGGCGCCGTGGAAACTGACCCTCGCGCTGCCGCTGGTGCAGTTGCCCAAGCTGCTGGGCGGCAGCGACACCGGCGGTGCGCCGCGCGGCCCAGGCGCTGCCGATCCCGCCGCCGCGCCTTTTGCCGATGTGCCGCTGCCGCTGACCGCGCGGCTGGTCGATATGAAAGTGCCGCTCTCGACCGTGGCCGCGCTCGAACCGGGCCAGGTGCTGCCGGTTGCGGTCGCCCGCGCGGTGCCGATTGCGATCGGCGAACAAGTGATCGCGCGCGGCACCGTGGGCACCCAGGACGATTGCGTCGCCCTCAAACTAACCCAGCTAGCCAATTGATTTCAGGGGAATTTGCATGACCATCCATACCCGCGGGTTCGACCTTTTAAGGGAAGTTGATGTCCGCCTGTCGGTCGAACTGGGCCGCACCGATATGAAGCTGAAAGACGTGCTCGCACTGGGCGAGGAAAGCGTTGTGATGCTCGAGCGGCTGACCGACGAACTGCTTGACGTTCACGTCAACGGCAAACTGATCGCGCGCGGCGAGATCGTTGCGCAGGGTAACCGCTTTGGCCTGAGGATCGTCGAGATGGCCGGCCAGCCGGCAGCGGAAGGTGACGCGGCATGATCTGGTATGTGATCAAGCTGATCGTGATCCTGCCCCTGATCGCTGCACTCGCCTGGGGCTGTCTCAAGCTGGCGCAGAAACTGCAAGGCAAGCTGGGCGTGAGCCCGGCGGGCACCAAGTCGGTCCGGATTATCGAGACCACGATGCTTTCGCCCACGCTCAAGCTGGCAGTGATCGAATTCCACGGCCGCGAGATTTTGGTTTCGGCCTCGCGCCAGGGGCTGACCCGACTGGCTGAAGCTCCGGCGCGGGAGGTGGGGGAATGAAACGCCTTACCGCCGCAATAGCTGCCCTCCCATTCCTGCTCCTCCCCGCCATAGCCCACGCCCAGACCGCGATCCCCGGCGCGCTGGACCGGGCCTTGGCGCAGACCAGCCCGGCCGCGGGCCCGGGCATGTCGCTGTCGCTGCAACTGCTGCTGGTCATGGGGCTGCTCACGCTGCTGCCCGGGCTGATCCTGATGATGACCAGCTTCACCCGGATCCTGGTGGTGATGTCGATCCTGCGCCAGGCGCTGGGGCTTCAGCAGAGCCCGCCCAACCAGGTGCTGATCGGGCTGGCGCTGTTCCTCTCGCTGTTCGTGATGGCCCCGACGCTCAGCCAGGTGAACTCCAAGGCAATCGAGCCTTATGCGGCCGGGACAATCAACGCCGAACAGGCCTTTGCCGCAGGTGGGGCCGAGTTCCACAAATTCATGATCCGCCAGACCCGGCAGAAGGACCTGCAAATGTTCGCTGAAATGGCCAAGGCCCCGCGCTTCGCCCGCGCCGAGGACGTGCCCTTCTCGATCCTGCTTCCGGCCTTTGTCACCAGCGAGCTCAAGACCGCGTTCCAGATCGGCTTCATGCTGTTCCTGCCATTCCTGGTGATCGACCTGGTGGTCGCCTCGGTCTTGATGAGTCTGGGGATGATGATGATGAGCCCGACCATCGTTTCCTTGCCGTTTAAGTTGTTGCTGTTCGTGCTGGTCGATGGCTGGGCGCTGCTGATGGGCAGCCTGGCGGCGAGTTTCGGGTGATGGATGACACCGCCTCGCTCCTTTCCCTCGCCGACCGGATGCTGTGGGTTACCGCGCTGGTCGCAGCGCCCGTGCTGCTCGCCAGTCTGGCAGTCGGCCTGGTGGTCGGGATCATCCAGGCCGCGACATCGGTTAACGAACAGACGCTGACTTTCGTGCCCAAGCTGGCCGCGATTGCGCTGGTGCTGGTGGTGTTCGGCGCCTCGATGCTGGGGCTGCTGGGCGATTTCACGGCTGAGATCTTCGCCCGGATCGCGAGCACCGCGCGGTGAATGCACTTTCGTTCGGCTATGGCGCGATCGAAGCCGACCTGTGGCGGCTGGTCTTTGCGATGACCCGGATCGGCACCGCGCTGGTCGCCGCACCGTTCTTCAGCGCGGCGGCGGTGCCGGTGCAATTGCGCGTGGCGATCGCCGGCGCGCTGGCGGTCATGGCGATCACCTGGCTGCCGGTAACGATTCCACCCGCTACCCTATCGCTGGCGGGAATGCTGGCACTTGCCGCCGAAGTGCTGATCGGGCTGAGCCTGGGCTTTGTCCTCCAGCTCTCGTTCGCCGCCCCGGTGCTGGCGGCCGAGCAGATCGGCGGGGCGATGGGGCTGAGCATCGCCAGTTCGGTCGATCCGGTCAGCGGGGCGCATTCGCCTGCCTTGGGGCAGTACTTTACAGTGCTTTTGACCGTTATCTTCCTGGGCCTCGGCGCGCATCTGACCTGGCTGCAACTGGTGCTCGAGAGCTATTCGGTATTTCCCCCCGGCGCGGCCTGGCTGGCACCCGAACGCCTGCATGAGATTGCCCTCTTCGGAACGCAGATGTTTGTCGCCGCCGTGGCGATTGCCTTGCCAGTGACGCTGATCCTGCTGCTCGTGCAGATGGTGACCGGCGTGCTGAGCCGCTCGGCCCCCTCGCTCAACCTCTTTGCGCTGGGTCTGCCTGCGGGTGTGCTGGCGGGGATCGCCGGACTGATCCTGGCCGCGCCGCTGCTGGCCGACCAGTTGACCGAGCTGTCAGGTGACGCGATCGAACAGGCGGGGGCAGTGCTGCGGCGATGAGCGAGGAAAAAACCTTTGCCCCAACCGAGAAGCGCAAACGCGACGCCGCGCTCAAAGGTGATGTCCTGCGTTCGGGCGACATGGCGACCGCGATCGCCATGCTGGTCGGGGCAGTCTGGCTGAAGTTTGCCGGGCCGTGGCTGTTCGCGCGGATGCAAAGCGGCGCGCGCGCCGGGCTCAGCTGGGATCGCGGCGCGATCGAGGATTTCAACCCCGCCGCGATGATCCTGCGGCTGGGGCTGGATGTGCTGCCGCCCTTGCTGCTGCTGGCGCTGAGCGTGCTGATCGCGGTGCTGGCGGTGCAGCTGGGCCCGGCCGACGGACGCTGGGTGGGCGCAAGCATGCTGCCCAAAGGCTCGCGGATCGACCCCTTGGCGGGGCTCAAGCGAATGTTCGGTCCGACCGGTTGGATCGAGGCTGGCAAAGGCATCCTGAAAGTGCTGGTGCTGGGCGCAATCGCCTGGTTCTGGGGCAAGGCGCATCTGGACGAATTGCTGGGCCTGGGCCGCGGGGCATCGCTGGGGCATGGCCTGGTGCTGGCTTGGCGGGCGCTGACCGATCTGCTGTTCCTGCTGGCGGGCGGACTCTTGCTGATCGCGCTGATCGACTGGCCGATCCAGTGGTGGCGCCGCATGCAGCGCCTCAAGATGAGCAGCCAAGAAATGCGCGACGAGCACAAGGAAAGCGACGGATCGCCCGAACGCAAGGCCGCCCAGCGCCAGCGCGCCCGCCAATATGCCACCGGCGCGGTCGCCAAGGCGATGAGCAGCGCGCAATTCGTGCTGACCAACCCGACGCATTTTGCGGTCGCGATGTCCTATGATCCGCTCAAAGCCGCCGCCCCGGTGGTGCTGGCCAAGGGCCGCGGCGACAAGGCCATGGCGATGAAGGACCTGGCCCGCGAGCTGGAGTTGCCGATGCTCGAAGTGCCCGCCCTGGCCCGCTCGGTCTATTTCACCACCCGCGAGAACCAGGTAATCCGCGAGGAGCTTTACGCCGCGGTCGCCACGGTCCTGGCCTTCGTGCTTTCGCTGCGCCGGGGCGAGACGCCGGTACTGCCCGCAATCGAGGTGCCGGCGGCGTTGCGCTTCGATCCCGATGGCCGCCAGGATCCTGCCGCCAGCGCTTAAGACCCGCCCGCAAATGCCGTCCTTCACATCATGCCGACCAATTCCGTCACCTCTTCGATCGTCCAGACGCTAGGCGGCGGCAGCGGGATCGACATGGCGGCGCTGGCGGAAAGTCTGGCCACTGCCCAGTTCGCCACGCGGATCGACCGGCTCACGCTGCAATCCGAAGTGCTCGACCGGCAGATCTCGGCAGTCTCAACCCTGCGCAGCCAGATCACCCAGCTGGCCAGCGCGGTGGGCGAACGCGTGCGCACCGGCGACCTTGCGGTCCAGCCGACGATTACCAATGGCTCGGTCGCGGCGGTGACCAAGGGCATTGCCAGCGGATCGGGCACTTACAGCCTCGAAGTCACCGAGCTGGCCGCTGCCCAGGTGCTGAGCAGCCCGGCGATTGCCAGCCCCGCCACGGTCATGGGTGCAGGCAGCCTGACCTTGCGCTTCGGGACGATTTCCGGCGGCACACTGACCGAAGACCTGGCCCACGCCCCGGTCACGGTCACTATCCCTAGCGGCTCGACGCTGGCCGATGTCGCCGTCGCGATCAACGGCGCGCGCGCCGGGGTGACCGCCTATGTGCTGAACGGCGCCAATGGCGCACACCTGATGCTGAAAGGCAGCACCGGCGCGGCCAATGCCTTTCAGATCGAGGCGACCGAGACCCCCGGCGAGGAAGGCCTGGCCGCACTGGCCTGGACCCCGGCTGCCGCCCCGGCCCAGCTGCTGACCCCGGCCGCCAGCGCGGTGTTCAAGCTCGACGGGCTGGAAATGACCAGCCAGTCGAACACGATTCCCGACATCGTACCGGGGCTGAACCTGACACTGACCGGGCGCAACCCGGCCGCACCCACCACGATCCGCTTCAGCGATCCATCGGGCGCGGTCACCACATTCATGAACGACCTGACCGGCGCGCTCAATGAGCTGGTTGCCGAGCTGAACAAGGGCGTCAATCCGCAGACCGGCGATCTCGCCCGCGACAGCGGCGCGCGTGCGCTGCGGCGGGGACTGACCCAGTTGGCCGGTAACATCGCCATGCCCACGGCTGCCAGCGGCGAGCCACGCACCCTGGCGGATCTGGGCCTGGCCACCAACCGCGATGGCACTTTCCGGCTCGATACCACCCGGCTGGCCGCCACGCTCCGATCGTCTCCATCGGGCGTGGCGGCAATGCTGACCAACGGGATCCACGGGGTCTATGCGAGCCTTGACCGGCTCAGCCGCTCGGTCACGGTTGCGACCGATCCGGGCACGCTGGGCGGATCGCTGGCGCGGTTCAATGCCCAGAAGGCCAAACTGGCCAGCGAACAGCTGGACCTGACCGAAGCGCAGGAAAAGCTGCGCAGCCAGCTGATCACCCGCTTTGCCCGAACCGATACCCGGGTCGGTGCCAGCCGCGCGACGCTCAGCTTCCTGCAGAACCAGATCGACGCCTGGAATGCGCCGAGGAACTAGGATCCAACCGATGCACGCGCTCCGCTCTCCCCATGAAGCCTACCGCCGGGTCGAATTCGATGCCCGCGTCGAAGGGGCCAATCCGCGCCAGCTGGTGCTGGTCTGCTATGACCAGTTGACCGCCGCGCTGGGCCGCGCGCTGCACGGCGCGAAGGCTGGCGACAATCGCCTCAAAAGCGAAGCGCTGACCCGCGCGCTGGCGGCAATCGCAGCCTTGCAGATGGGGATCGATCCCGCTGCGCCGGTCGCATCGGCGCTGACCCAGCTCCTGGGCGCGGCGCGGCGGGCGCTGCTCGATTGCGTGCTCGATTTTAAACCCGAATTGGTCAAGCAGTTGCAGAAAGACTTCTCCGAGATCAGAAATTCGCTCGAAAGGGCCGAATTTGCCTCCAGATCGGAGTGAATTCGTCGGTGCTCGCAGGCCGTTTAGAGGACTCACGCGCTGCAATTCGCTTCGTTTTCGATTCAACCCACCGCGCAACAATGAGCACTCCGCCATATCCCCTAAGCAATAACAACTAGGGGCAAATTCCGATGGAACAGGGGAACTCGATAGTACTGGTTGACTGCGAATTCCGCCGCCGGGCGGCAATCTCGCACAGCCTGGCGGGCACCGGCATCCACGTCGAACCGTTTGAAAGCGTCAGCGAGATGCTGCACCGCTGGCCGCGCGGCGATGTTGCGCTGGTCGCCGATGAGGATAACGCAATTCATGACCTGATTGGCGCCATGGCCCAGAACGGCAAGTGGATCCCGGTGGTGGCCTATGCCATTCAGCCCGCGATTCCCCGGGTGGTACGCGCGGTACTGGCCGGCGCGCTCGACTACCTCGACTGGCCGGTCGGCGAAGACCAGGTCCGCGCCGCGATTACCATGGCCCAGCAAAGCGGGGCATCGATCGGCAATGCCCGGCTGCGCGAAGCCATGGCTCGCAGCCGGATCCAGAAGCTGACCCGGCGCGAGCGCGAGGTGCTGGAAGGCGTGGCCGACGGCCTGTCCAACCGCCTGATCGGGCAGCGCCTGGAAATCAGCCCGCGCACGGTCGAAATCCACCGCGCCAACATGCTCAACAAGATGGGCGCCAGCCACACCAGCGAAGCGATCCGGATCGCGATTGAGGCATCGCTGGTGGCTTAGCTAGGTAGGTTCACTGAGCGCGGCCTAAGCCCACCGTTCACCACGTTGCCCTAGAAATGGCCTTGCACCCAAGGGTGCAATCCAACTCTGGAAGGAACCAAGACAGCAAAGCCTACCCGAAACTAGACCCCGGCCGCCCTAACCGTCCCGTTGCCAGGCCGGGGTCCATTTCGTCGGCATGGTTCTGCCAGTCACTGACCTCACCAAGAAAAAGGGGCCCCGCGCCGCAGCGCGAGGCCCCCCTTAAGCATCCCTCCCAGGATTGCTTAGAACTTCACGCCCGCGGTCATGCCGTAACGGCGCGGCTCAAGGGTGAAGACATTGGTGTAGTTACCCGACGACTGGTCGGTCACGTAGAGACCCGTGATCGAATCGTTGTCCTGGATGTTCTGGATCCAGAAGCGGGCGAACCACTTCTTGCCCGGACCATCAAGCTGCAGCTGGGCATTGACCTGGCTGAAGCTGGGCACGGTGTTCACTTCGCCACCGAAGATGTTGCCCACCGACTTGCCGGTGTAGATGTAGTCTGCACGCGGGGTCAGGGTCATCTCACCCAGCGGCATCGCATACTGCACGCCGGCCGAGAACTTGTAGTCCGGAGCGCCGGGCAGCTTGTTGCCCTTGATGTTGGTAGGAATGCCCGAAGAATAGACCGTCACACCGCCGAAGCCCGCGCCAATGAGCGGAGCCATCGCCGTCAATGCACCGCAGACACTGAACGCCCCGGTCGAATTGAGACCGCTACCCGAAGGGAAGGCGACCGTCGGCTGAAGCCCAGCGCCGGGCTTCAGACCCGGAATCGCGCCCGCGTTGATCATCGCGTTGACCTGGTTGACGAAACCGTTGACGCCGGTTGCGCCGCCAGCGCCACCCGACACGCCGGTGTTCGAGGCCACGGCGCAGTTTGCCCCGTTGGTCAGGTCCTTGATGATCACCGCATCGGCGCGGCCGCCACCAAAGTCACGCGGGTTGGCCAGGAACTTGTCACCCGACACTTCGGCGTGGAGATAGCTCGCACCGAAGTTCATCGTCAGTTCCGGGGTCGGCCGCAGCACGGCTTCGGCTTCGAGACCGTAGATCGTAGCATTCACGTTATCGTTGACCGAGGTACGGGCAACGATGCGGCTCAGCTGCAGACCCTTGTAGTCATAGTAGAAGCCGGTCAGGTTGAGAACAATCTTGCCACCGGCAAAGCTGTTCTTTGAGCCGATTTCAAAGGCATTGACGAATTCCGGAGCAAACGTATCCGAAACCGCGAAGACCGGCGAAAGCGGCGGGTTGATCCCGCCCGACTTGTAACCACGCGAGTACGAGACATAGACCATGTTGTCGTCGGTAAGCGCAAAGTCGAGCACCGCACGGCCAGTCATTTCGTCAAACTT
Organism: Sphingomonadales bacterium; assembly: GCA_018334165.1. Lineage (GTDB taxonomy): Bacteria > Pseudomonadota > Alphaproteobacteria > Sphingomonadales > Sphingomonadaceae > Novosphingobium. Next base: position 12,633 of record JAGXTB010000187.1, read on the forward strand.
CACCGTCCGGCGCTGCCAGTCATTGCAGCCCGGCACCGAGCCAATGGCCCCCGCAATGTTCGAACCGGCCGGCGTGCAGACGCTGGCCGGGTCGGCATCGAAGCCGGCGCCAAAAGGCGTCGTGAAGGCATTGGTCGAGGTGTAAGGGGTGATGAAGCTGGCCAGCGTGGTGCGTGCCACCACGTTCTTTTCATCGTTGTTGTAACGCAGCCCCGCCGTCAGCTTCAGCCGGTCGCTGAACTTGAAGTAGGCCTCACCGAACAGGCCGTAGGTGTTGACCGTCAGATCGTCGGTGTTGCTGCGGAAGAACGGAGTGCCAAGGTAGCTTGGCGGACGACCGGTCGAGAGCGAGGTGAACGAACCGAAGATCCCGGCGAAATAGTCAATCCCGAACGCGTTAACGTAGTAGCTGTTCTCGCTCAGGTGGTACTTGCCGTAAATCCCGCCCAGCAGGAAGTTGAACGGCCCGTCCCACTTGGAAGAGATGATCGCTTCGGCCGACCAACTGGACTGCTGCAGGTTCGAACGGTCGAAGTCCTGCGGGGTGTTCGAGCACGTCCGGTGGTTGCCAAACGCGCCAGTACCAGTTTCTTCAGGCAGCGAGGTGCAAAGCAGACCGTTGGGGCCGTTCGGGGTCAAGGCATTGTACAGCGGCAGGAACCAGGGCGCAGTGCCCGGCCCGACTGCGTTGGCCAGTGCCGCACCCTGCAGCGCAGTCAACGCGGGCAGGTAGTTGGCGCGGTTCTGGACCGACAGGTTGTAGTCCTGGCGCGAATCGAGCACGACGTTCTGGTAGTTACCGCCCAGGCTGAGCGACAGGCCGCCACCCAGATCCTGATCAATCGAGCCCTGGACTATCCATTCACGCGTGTAGTAGCTCGGCGTGAAATCGGTGTTGACCGTGCGGTAATCCGCCGGATTGGTGGCACCCGCCCAGTTATAGGGATCGCTGCCATAGATGCTGCCCAGCGCAAACGCGGTCGGCAGACCCTGGGTCGCGAAGAATTCACGGCTGGTCAGCACGCCAACGAACGAGGTGTTGGCATTGGTCATTTCGAACTGGCGCTGGCCAGCCAGACAGCCCAGCACGCCGGTCGGGTCGCGGTCGCACATCTGCTTCTGGATGCGCATGCGCTTGTCGTTTTCGCGGAAGTACTGGACCATCAGGTCAACCGTCGTGCCCGAAGTGGGCTCAAGCCGGATCGACCCGCGCAAGCCGAACATCTTGCGATCGTCGAGCTTCTGGTTGTCGAAGACGTTGAGGGTATAACCGTCGCGGTTGAGGTAGAAGCCGGCCACGCGAACCGCGGCGACATCGCCCATGGGCACGTTCATCATGCCCTTGACCTTGATGCTGTTATAGTTGCCGTATTCTACTTCGCCATTGGCCTCAAAATTGCTCAGCTTGGGACGGGCGGTCTTGATGTTGACCACGCCCGAAGTCGCGTTGCGGCCATACAGAGTGCCCTGCGGCCCGCGCAGCACTTCGATCTGGGCAAGGTCATAGAACTCACCTTCGAACAGGCGCGTGCCGAACAGCGGCGCGTCGTTCATGTGAATCGCGGTGGCCTGATCGCAAGTGGTACCCACGCACAGATCGCCGATCCCGCGGATCGTGAAGCTGGCGCCGGTGAAATTGGTCTTGGTGAAGGTCACGTTGGGCAGGCTGAGCTGCAAGTCCGACGTATTCTTGATCTGCTGCTTTTCAAGCGCTTCGGTGTTGAAGGCGCTAACCGCGATCGGAACATCCTGAAGCCGTTCCGACGTACGCTGTGCGGTAACGACGATCTCCGTGCTGTTTTCTTCTTCGGCCGCTGCATCTTGTGCATAGGCAGGAAACGCGATTGCACCGGCGCAGACACCGGCAAGCAGGGTCAATTTACCCCTCATTAGCCCACTCTCCTCATAAAGCCCGACCCTCTTTCGGGCGGTTTGCGTCGCCGAATAGACCATCCTCCGGCGCGCTTGACAACCGCTTTTAAGCGATTGGTTAGAACAGACGCAAACCGTAGCGTTCTTGCCACACCTGTGGAGTGGTCGAGCAAGGCCCGCGCGCGATTCGCCAGGCGCGCCCGGCGGCTCAAATCGGCACGGCTTCAACCCTTTGCCCTGTTGCATTCGCGCATGTGCTGTATCACTCTGCGCCAAACAGGTGGGGTCAATTGATGGGCGAAGAACCGGCCAAGGCTGAGCCTGCGCGCTATCGCGCGTTCATCAGCTACAGCCATGGCGACGCCAGATTTGCGCATTGGCTGCACTGCAAGCTGGAAAGCTGGCGGCTGCCCGACAAGAGCCGCCTGACCCCGGTTTTCATTGACCGCGCCGAGCTTGCCGCCGGGTCCGATTTGTCGGCCCAGGTCCGCGAAGCGCTGGAGCAAAGCGCCGCGCTGGTAGTGGTGTGCAGTCCCAACGCCCGCGCCAGCCGCTGGGTCGGGCAGGAGATCGAACTGTTCCGCGCGCTCCACCCGGATCGCCCGGTGCTGGCCGCGCTGATCGACGGCGAGCCGGATGAAGCTTTCCCGGCGCCCTTGCTCGGCACCGGCGATGCACCGCTCGAACCGCTCGCCGCCGATTTCCGCAAGGGCCACGATGGCCAGCGCCTCGGCCTGCTCAAGCTCGCCGCCGGGCTCACCGCGCTGCCGCTCGACCGACTGGTCCAGCGCGACGCGCAGGCCCGCCAGC
>JAGXTB010000188.1 GCA_018334165.1 Sphingomonadales bacterium
CAGCGGCGGGGGCGAGCCGGTGACCCCCGACATCCTGATCACCGCGCGCGCCGCAGTCGATGGCAAGGAGGGCGGCTGGGACGTGAGCCTTAACCAGGCCACCCTGCCCCGGCTGATCGTCAACCGCAGCTACTACGTCGAGATGAAAGGCAGCCTGGACGACAAGGAAGCGCGCGGCTGGCTGTCAGACAAGCTGGCCGATGCCAACTGGCTGATCAAGGCGCTCGACCAGCGCGCCAGGACAATTCTCAAGGTCGCCAGCGAGATCGCCAAACAGCAGGACCAGTTCTTCCGCCACGGTGTTTCGCACCTCAGACCGATGACCCTGCGCGCGGTGGCCGAGGCGATCGAAATGCACGAATCGACCGTCAGCCGGGTCACTTCAAACAAGTACCTGGCCTGCGAGCGCGGGACTTTCGAGCTCAAGTACTTCTTCACCTCGGGCGTTGGCGCGGTCGATGGCGAAGGCGGGGCCTCGGCCAGCGCGGTCAAGGCGGCGATCAAGGCCTTGATCGACGCCGAAGATCCCAAGGCGATCCTCAGCGACGATACCCTGGTCGATCTGCTCAAGGAAAAAGGCTTCGACCTGGCCCGGCGAACCGTGGCCAAGTACCGCGAGGCTATCGGGCTGGGATCATCGGTGCAGCGCCGTCGCCAGAAAGCGATCGCCGGAATCGGCTGAAGCGCAAAGGGCCGGAAGCCCGCCCCCGGACTTCCGGCCCTGACCCCCAGACCCTGCTGCCATGGCTTTGATCCACCCTGATTGCGTGGTGTAGTCTGTGGCAAGGCGCGGCGCGCGGCAGGGGCTGGTTGCCCCTGCAAGGGCCGCAACGCTGTCCACAGGACTACACCACGAACCCTATGGGCGGGCCGAGTTTGCACTGTGGACAGCGTTGCTCGTCGATTACGATGCTACAGCATCGCGCACTCCTCGCGCCTCGCTACAGAACAAACTCGGCTCCGTCAGGGTGGGTCAAAGCCATGACAGCAGGGTCTCAACCTCCCAGGCAGGTTCAGGCAGCGATCGGGTTGCCGCCTTCCATTGCGTGGAGCACGCGCGGATCGTCGAAGATCGGGATCCCGGCTTCCTCGTATTTCTTGCGCGCCGTTGGCGTGAGCAGGCCGACGCGGGCCAGCGCGGGCAGCATCAGGTCTTTCAGCGCGTGGATCTGCCCCGGGGGCAGTTCCTGCATGATCCCGGCCTCTTTCGCTTCTTCCATCCCCTTGAAGAAATCTTCGGGGTCGATGTTGGCGTTGTAGAGCACTTCCATGAAGCCCGGATCGACCTTGCTGGCCAGCGTCCCGGTCTGGGTGCCATTCGCCAGGATATTGATCGCCTGAAAAGCAAAGTCGGCCAGGTCTTCGCGCTCGTCCTCGGGCAGCTTGGCGATTTCCGGGCCCAGGAAGGCATGGCCGAACGAGACGTGGCGGCTTTCATCGCGCATGACGTTGAAAGTGATCGCCTTCAAGAGCTCACACTGGGTGGTGCGGTACATGTTGTTGAACGCGCCGAGCGCGAGGCCCTCAACGATCATGTTCATTCCGATCATGACCTTCTCGTACCGGTCGCTTTGCAGCGTCGCGTCGATCAGCGCCTTCAGCCAGGGCGACATCGGATAGACCAGCGCGATCTTGTCGCAGTACCTGGCATAGACCTCGACATGGCGGGCCTCGTCCATGGTCTGGGTCGCGGCATAGAGCTTGGCGGTCGAATCCGGGACCGAATGGGTCACGCAGGCCGCAGTCATCAGCGCGCCCTGCTCGCCGTGGAGGAATTGCGAGAGCAGCTGTGCGGTCGAATGCGCGGTGAAGGTTTCCTGCTGCGATTTCGACAGCTTCGAAAAGAACGGCATCCGGTGATAAATGTCGCTGCGATCGTTGATCATCGGCTTTGAGGGATCGACCGGGGTATCCCAGTTGAGCAACTGGTCCGAATCCCACTGGTCCTGTTTGGCGCGCTTGTAGAGGTCTTCGACCTTGTCGCCCGAAAGCAGGTAATCGAAGGTCCAGGCGATCGCCATCGGGTTCTTGTAGATGTCGTCGGCGTTCATGCTGACGCGCCAGTCTTCCTTCGGCCGCGCGGCAATGGGGGTGGCAAGGTTCATGGCTCTCTCCTCTTACAGGTACTGACGTTCGGGGGTGCGGACGACCACGCCGTCAAGCGCGTCGCTGAGTTTCAGCTGGCAGGCCAGCCGGCTGTTGGGGCGCGGATCGATCACCTGACTGGCGAGCATCGCCGCTTCGAGTTCGTCGGGTGCGGGCACTTTCGCCAGCCAGCCCTCGTCCAGATAGACGTGGCAGGTGCCGCAGGCGCAAAAGCCGCCGCAATCGGCCTCGATCCCGGGGACGTTGTTATCGAGCGCGGCATCGGCGACGCTCATTCCCGCCGGTGCCTCGACCGTGCGGGCCTCGCCCCGGACATCAATGAAAGTCACATGAGTCACACGCGCCACCTCTCCATTGCGCCGCGAATAATTGACATTGGTGTAAGTAAACTCGCGGCCGGGCATTGACATGAGTCAATTGCGCGCGGCACCTTGCGGCGAGCCGAAACGGGCAGGGGATGGACGATGGTCTGGTGGATCTGGGGCAGCGCGCTGGCGCTCTATCTGCTGTTCCGGCTGTGGTACGACGGCCTGCGCCGTCCGCTGGCCAAGGCCGAGATCGACACCTTCTTTGCCGAGGTCCACTCCAAGTACGGCGGCAGCAACGATCCCGCGGTCTTGCGCCAGTTCCTGGAGGCCGACGACGGCAAGGAATTCGTCATGCTCAATCTGGTCAAGATCGAGGACGGCATGGTGAACGATCCCGACACCGGCGAGCAGGTTCCGGGCCGCACGATGATGCGGCGCTATTCCGATCCCTTCGTCAGGGCGCTGCTGGGGCGCGGCGGGCATCCGGTGATGGTCGGGCGCAAGGTTGGGCCCTATGTCGATGCCTGGAATGTCGAGGCCGATCCCGGCTGGTCGATCTTCGCCCTGATGCGCTATCGCAGCCGCCGCGATCTGATCGCGATGGTCGCCGATCCGCTGTTCGCCAAGGTCCACCCCTACAAGCTGCTGGGCATCCCGACTACTTTCAGCTTCCCGACCCAGCGTGAGGTCTCGGTCTATATCGGGCCGCGGGTCTGGGTGGCACTGGTGCTGGCGCTGGGTGCTGCTTTGGTGCAGCTGGCCCTGCGGGCCTGACCGCTGAAACATGCTGGCCGGGGTCAAACAAGTCGCTAAGCTGAACCCAATTCAAACCAATGGAGCGAGCCGATGAAACCGACCCATATCCTGGCTGGCGTTGCGCTCATCGCGCTCGCAGCAACCCCTGGCCTGGCCGAACGGTTCGAATACCGCGTGCTGACCCAGAGCCGCGACATCGGCCACTACATCGTCGATACCCAAGGCCGAAATGTCTCGGTCGATTTCGACTACAAGCAGAACGGGCGCGGCCCGACGCTGAAGGAGAGCCTGAAACTCGACGGTGCCGGGTTCCCGCTGCAATGGTCGATCACCGGCCGCACCACTTTTGGCAATCCGGTCAACGAGAGCTTCCGCTGGTCGCCGCGCGGGGCGGAATGGCGCGATCTGGCCGGACCAGGGCGGATCGCCGGGGCCAATGCCCCGCGCTTCTACATCGGCCAGAACAGCTCGCCGCTGGATGTCAGCATGCTGGCCAAAGCGCTGCTGGCCGACGCCGACCGCTCTTTCGCGGTAGCTCCGGCCGGTACCGCCAGACTGACCGAACGCGACCGCAGCAGCTTTGACGGGCCGCAGGGCAAGATCGAGGTGATCACCTACGAGCTATCCGGCCTGTCGCTCAACCCGACTTACATCACGCTCGACACCAAGGGCGAGCTGTTCGCGGTGGCGAGCGCCAACTTCATCATCGCCCGCAAGGGCTATGAGAAAGTGGCCGACGAGCCTTTGCGCGCGCTGGCCGAAAAGCTCGCCTCGGACCGCTTTGCCCAGCTGCAAAAGGACGGCGCGCACAAGTACGAAGGGCTGGTGCGGATCCGCAACGTGCGGGTGTTCGATCCCGTCAGCGGTGAGCGCAGCGGCGCCAGCGACGTCTATATGCTGGCCAACCGGATCACTTCGATCCAACCGGCCCAGGACAAGGCCATGCCCGGCGTGACCGAAATCGACGGCCAGGGCGGGACGCTGGTCCCCGGCCTCTACGAAATGCACGCGCATCTGGGTCAGGAAGATGCCTTGATGAACGTGCTCGCCGGGATCACCTCGGTGCGCGACATGGGCAACAACAATGCGGTGCTCGACGTGCTGGTGGGGCGGATCGTGCGCGGCGAAGTGGCCGGGCCGCGGGTCACCCGCTCGGCCTTTGTCGAGGGCAAGAGCCCGTTCAGCTCGCAGACCGGCACGCTGGTTTCGAGCGAAGCCGAAGCGATCGAGGCGGTGCGCTGGGGCGCGGTGCGCGGTTATCATCAGGCCAAGCTCTACAATTCGATGGATCCCGCCTGGGCCCCCGCCGTGGTCAAGGAAGCGCACCGGCTGGGCTTGCGCGTTGCGGGCCACGTCCCGGCCTTTTCCAGCGCCGATGCGATGATCGGGGCCGGGTTTGACGAGATTACCCACGTCAACCAGCTGATGCTCGGCTGGGTGCTCAATCCGGGCGAGGATACCCGCACCCTGTTCCGCTTCACCGCGATGCGGCGGTTCGATACGATCGACCTGAACGGCCCCAAAGTGCGCACCACGCTCGACATGATGGTTGCCCGCGGCACCGCGCACGAGCCGACCATCGCGATCCACGAACTGGGGCTGACCGCGCTCGACGCGCAGCCCAACCCCGGTGCGCTTGACTATATCGCGCACATGCCCCCGTCAGAGCAGCGGCAATTGAAGCAGGCGCTGTTCGGGACCGATACCCCGCAGCAGCGCGCGCAATACATCGCCGCCTATGCCAAGATCATGGAGACCCTGCGCGAGATGCACCGACGCGGGATCATGCTGATCCCCGGAACCGATCTGGGCGGCGGCTTCACTTATCACCGCGAGCTCGAACTGTTCGGACAGCTCGGCATGACCCCCAGCCAGGTCCTGCGCCGCGGCACGCTCGATATGGCGAAGTACCTCGGCCAGGACCAGCAGCTCGGCTCGATCGAGCGCGGCAAACTGGCCGATTTCTTCCTGGTGCCCGGCGATCCGACCAAAGACCTCAAGGCGATCAAGCGCATCGCCATGGTGGTCAAGAACGGCACGGTCTATTTCCCGGATGAAATCTATCCCAAGCTGGGGATCAAGCCGTTTGCCTTTGTGCCCAAGGTGACCACGGGGAAATAGGGCCTAAGCCTCCAGCTCGACATCCCAATAGAGCCAGTCGCGCCAGGTTTCGTGCAGATAGTTGGGCGGAAAGCCCTTGCCGCGTTCCTGCAATTGCCAGTTGGTCGGGCGGATCGGGGCGACCAGCAGCGGCATTCTGGCCTGCGCCGGAGTGCGGCCGCCCTTCTTGAGGTTGCATGGCGCGCAGGCCGTGGCGACGTTTTCCCAGCTGGTCCGTCCGCCCAGGCGGCGCGGGATGACGTGGTCGAAGGTCAGTTGGTGCGGGTTGCCGCAGTACTGGCAGGAAAAGCGATCACGCAGGAACAGGTTGAAGCGGGTGAAGGCGGGATGCTCGCTGGGCTTCACATAACTGCGCAGCGCGATCACGCTGGGGATCGGCATCGACCAGGAGGGCGAATGAACCTCGCGCGCATAAGAGGCGACTATATCGACCCGTTCGAGGAACACTGCCTTGATCGCGGTCTGCCAGGGCCAAAGGCTTAAGGGGTAATAGCTCAGCGGGGTGTAGTCTGCGTTGAGCACCAAGGCGGGGCACTGGCTGAGATGCCGCGAGGGATCACCCTCGGCGCTGCGGAACCGGGCCGCGCGCTCGATCAGCTCCGACTTGAGCATGGCTCCGTGTAGCTCGCGGCAATGGCAGATCTGTGACAACGCATGGGGATAGAGAGCATGGCGGGACTCGCTGCGTCAAGTCCGGACGTGGCGTGCAATCCACAGGGGGAATAGTTAACGCAGAGACGCGGAGAAGAAAGCGGAGACGCGGAGGTGTTGCTTTGCGCCGCAGGCACCAATGATTCACTCCGACCCTTTGCCAAACCCACGTTTCAGTGATGAGAGCGGCTTCGCCGCAAGTGCTGCCGTCCCTCCGCGTCTCGCTTTTCTTCTCCGCGTCTCTGCGTGAACTATTCCACCACTGGCGCCCGACCCCACCTTGGCGATAGAAGCACCGCCATGATCCGCGCGCGCTTCGCCCCCAGCCCCAACGGTCTGCTGCACCTGGGCCATGCCTATGCGGCCTTGGTCGCGCACGATCTGGCGCGGGCGCGCGAAGGCGAGTTCCTGCTGCGGATCGAGGATATCGATGGCAGCCGCAGCCGGGCTGAGCTGGTGCCCGAGATTTTGGCCGATCTGGAATGGCTGGGCCTCACATGGGACGGCCCGGTGGTGTTCCAGAGCGCGCGGCTGGCGAGCTATGCGGCGGCGGGTGAGCGGCTGAAGGCGATGGGCCTGCTCTACCCTTGCCAATGCACCCGCGCCGAAGTGCTGGCCGCAGCCGAAACCGCGGGACCAGACGGGCCGGTCTATCCCGGCACTTGCCGCGACCGCGAAGTCGATCCCGCAGGCGCGGCCTGGCGGATCGACATGGCCCGCGCGATTGAGCTGGCCGGGCCGCTCGCATGGACCGACGAACTGGCCGGGCCGCAGCGCGCCGATCCCGCGCCGTTCGGAGATGTCGTGCTGCTGCGCAAGGAAGCCCCGGCCAGCTATCACCTCGCCGCGACGCTCGACGATGCCGCCGATGGCATAACGCTGGTGACGCGCGGGGCCGACCTGTTCGGGGCGAGCCATGTCCACCGCCTGCTCCAGGCCTTGCTGGACCTGCCGGTGCCGCGCTGGCACCACCACGGCCTGCTGGTCGAAGCGGATGGCCGCAAGCTCGCCAAGCGGCGCGGCTCGCCCGCTTTGGCCCAGTTGCGCCGCGCGGGCGAGGATGGGCGGGCGCTGGCCGCCGCCTTGCGCACAGCGCGCTTCCCCGCTGGCCTTTCACTCGATCCGGGGCTAGGCTCGGCCCCATGAACACTTTCCTGATCCTGGTGATTATCGCCCTGATTGCGATGACCGTCGTGACCCTGGTGCGCGGTATCGCGGCCTTCCTGCAATCGACCCGCGAGGATCTGGAGCGGCCGGAGAGCAGCGGCCCTTCGGCAATGCAGCTCAAGCAGAACAAGCTGATGTTCCGCCGGATCATGTTCCAGGCCGCGGCGATCGGGGTTGTCGCGATCTTGCTTTCGATGTCGCAGAAGTAGCAGAGACAACATGGTCAAGCTCAACAAGATCTACACCCGCACGGGTGACGATGGAACGACGGGTCTGGTCGATGGCTCGCGCCTGCCCAAGCACGCCGCGCGGATGGAAGCGATCGGCGCGGTCGATGAAGCCAATTCGGCGCTGGGGCTCTGTTCGGTCGAACTGGCGCAAAGCGATCACGCCGCGCTGCTGACCCGGATCCAGAACGACCTGTTCGATCTGGGCGCAGACCTCGCGACGCCAGGCGATGACTTTGCGCCGGGCGAAATGACGCTGCGGATCGTGCAGAGCCAGGTGGACTGGCTGGAAGGCGCAATCGACCGGCTCAACGCTGCGATGGCCCCCTTGACCAGCTTCATCCTGCCCGGCGGCAGCGAAGCGGCGGCGCGGGTCCACATCGCCCGCGCCTCGGTCCGTATGGCCGAGCGCCGCGCGGTGGCGCTGGCTGAGGCCGACCCGGTCAACCCGGCGGCCATGGCCTATCTCAACCGGCTATCGGATCTGCTGTTCGTGCTGGCCCGCGCGATCAACGGCAATGGCGCAGGCGATGTGCTGTGGGTCCCGGGGCAGAATCGCTAGCAATCCCCGCCAATCACCGCTAACCAGCCGCCCTTGCTGCACATGCGAAGGGGTCGGAATATGCGGACAGTGGCGGTGATCGGGGCGGGGCAGATGGGGTCGGGGATTGCCCAGACCGTGGCCCAGAACGGCATCAAGGTGCTGCTGTCCGACGTTGAACTGGCACTGGCCGAAAAGGCCGTGGCCGGGATCGACAAGGCGCTGGCCAAGCTGGTCAGCCGCGACAAGATCACGCCCGACCAGGCGACCGCTGCGTTGGCGCGGATCACGCCGGTCGCCGACTATGCGCCGATGGCCGAGGCCGACCTGATCATCGAGGCGGCGACCGAGAAGGAAGAGATCAAGCGCAAGATCTTTGAAGCCGTCGGCAAGGTGTTGCGCGAAGATGCGATCCTGGCCTCCAACACCAGCTCGATCCCGATCACCCGCATGGCGACCTCCTCGCCCGATCCCAAACGGTTCATCGGCCTGCACTTCTTCAACCCGGTCCCGGTTATGGGGCTGATCGAGGTGATCCCGGGCCTTGCCACCGCCAAGGACACCGTGGCGCGCACCCGAGCCTTTGCCGAAAGCCTGGGCAAGCAAGTGGTCATGGCCGAGGACGAGCCCGGCTTCGTGGTCAACCGGATCCTGCTGCCGATGATCAACGAGGCGGTTTTCGTGCTGGGCCAGGGCACCGCCAATATCGCCGATATCGACAAGGGCTGCCGCCTGGGGCTCAACCACCCGATGGGTCCGCTGGAGCTGGCCGATTTCGTCGGGCTCGACACCTGCCTCGATATCGTCCGGGTGCTCTACAACACTACCGGCGACAGCAAGTATCGCCCGGCCCCGCTGCTGGTGAAGTACGTCGAAGCCGGCTGGCTGGGCCGCAAGACCGGGCGCGGCTTCTATGACTATTCGGGCGACGCGCCGGTCCCCACGCGTTAGGGCCTGGAATAGATCGCATCCGGAGCAATTGCGGATTGCCGCCGGGAGGGGCGGAGGCAAGGCTTGGTGCAACACCGGAGCCCGCCACATGACCCAGACCCTCACCGCCGAACCCGCCGCAATCGACCGCCTGCTCGAACTGATCGAACTGGGCCACGAAATGCCGCAAAGCCGCTGGCCGCGCCATGTGTTGACCGTCTGCCAGGTGCTGGGCGACCTCGATCAGGGCGGGCCCGAACTGATCAAGCTCAAGCGCAAGGTGTTCGAATGCGTCGCTACCGGCAACACCATGCTGGCGATCCGGGCGATGATCCCCGATGACTATGTGATCCAATATGGATCGAAACAGGTCGGCGCCTTTGCCTCCTTGCGCAGCGAGCAAGGGCCGTCGGTGCGCACCATCGGCGCCAACCGCGAACGCGCGCTCTTGGCCGCCGTGCTCGAACTGGCGGTGTTGCGCCAGTCGGATGGCACGGCGCTGTTTTTCGGGGTCAAGTCCAGCCCGGCTGAGGCTGCGCTTACAGGCTGATCAGTGTCCGGCCTGGGGGCCGCGCTCCAGTCCTGAGGCGGCGAGCTGGGCGTCGATTTCCGCCAGCAGGCGGTCCAATCCAGCCTGGTCGTTGCTTTCGGCGCGGGCGACCAGCACGTCCTGGGTGTTGGAGGCGCGTAGCAGCCACCAGCCGTCGGGGGTGGACACCCGCACTCCGTCGATCCCGTCAACATCGGCCCCCTGGGCCGAGAGCCGCGCCTTGACCTCTTCGACCACTGCGAACTTGCGGCTCTCATCGACCTGGAAACGCATTTCAGGCGTATTGACCAAGGCCGGCATTTCGCCGCGCAGCTGGGTGACCGACTTGCCCAGCCGCACCGAGGCGGCGATCAGCCGGACCGCGGCGTAGAGCGCATCATCAAAGCCGTAATACTGGTGCGCGAAGAACACGTGGCCGCTCATCTCACCGGCCAAGGGCGCACCGATCTCCTTCATTTTGGATTTAATCAGGCTGTGTCCGGTTTTCCACATAGTCGGCCGTCCACCCAATTGAGTGACCCGGTCGAATAGAGCCCGGCTGGCCTTCACATCGGCGATAATCGCGGATCCGGGCTCCATTTTGAGGAGGTCTTCGGCGTAGATCATGAGCAGCTGGTCGCCCCAGATCACCCGGCCCGTGCCGTCGATGGCCCCGATCCGGTCGCCGTCGCCATCGAAAGCGATACCGAAATCGAGCCTTTCGGCCGCGACCAAGGCCTTCAGATCGGCCAGATTCTTCTCTTCGGTAGGATCAGGATGATGATTAGGGAACGTCCCATCAACCTCGGCATAGAGAACCCGGTGTTTGCCCGGAAGCTGCTGGACCAGCAATTCGAGCGCGGGGCCAGCGGCGCCGTTGCCCGCGTCCCAGCCGATCGCGAGCTGGGCGAGCTGGGCGGGGTCGATCCCGGCCAGGCCCAGGCACAGCCGGTCAACATAAGGCCTGAGGATCTCGCGCTGCTGGCTGGTGCCGCTGCCGCTGGCCCAGTCACCCTGCGCCGCCATCCGGCCGAGCAGCTGGATGTCCGCGCCGAAAAACGGTCGGCCCTGGAACACCATCTTGAAGCCATTGTAATTGGCGGGATTGTGGCTGCCAGTTATCTGAATGCCGCCTTGTACATCTTCCATTGAGGCTTCGGCATAGTAGAGCATCGGGGTCGGCCCCAGACCAACCCGCACGGCATCCAGCCCGGCATCGTTGATCCCGCGCACCAGCGCCGCTTCGAGCACCGGCGAGCTGACCCGCCCGTCATAGCCCACCGCCACAGTGCGCCCGCCGGCGCGGCCCAGCAAGGTCGCAAAGCCGCGGCCGATCGCATAGGCATCGCCTTCGCCCAGCGTTTCGCCGATGATCCCGCGGATATCGTATTCGCGCAGCACGGTTGCGTGGAACTGGTGGCTGTTCATTTTCCTGCCTCAATCCTGTCGAGCCGCGCGAGGAGAAGGTCGCGCGCGGCAGTGGCCTGGTGGACCGCCTCGTTGGTGCCGCCCCGGTCAGGATGGACCTGGGCCAATCTGCGCCGGTGGGCTTCCACTATCTCGGCGCGGGTAGCCTCCCGGTTAACGCCAAGCAAGCTGCGCGCCAGGGCTTCCTTTTGCGATTGTTCGCTTTTTTGCCACAGTTGCCAAGGCCAGAGCCCGCTCAGCACCCGGCACAACACCGCAGCCAGCGCCAAGAGGACAATCAGCTTGCCCATCCTAGGGCGCGCCAGCCAGCGCCAGTTCGGGCTCGCGCGCGCCCGGCATTGGCAGCGCCAAGGCTGAGATCAGCGCGCGCAGTTCCTGCCGGGCGACCAGGTGGCTGGTGCCCAGTTCACCCAGGTGGCCCTTGTCGAGCAGGGTCAGGCCCGAGGGGAACAGCTCGCGGTAGATCACGCGTTCCGAAAGCCCGCTGGCGATCCGGAAGCCGACCCGCTTGCTGAGCTCGGTCAAGGCCTGGTCCAGCCGCTTCATGTTGCGCGCTTCGGTGTGCTGGGTGCGGTTGCGCACCACCACCCAGTCCATTTCGCGGCGCTTGTCCTTGAGGGTCGCCATCGCCCGCTTCTTGCGCGCTTCCCAGATCAGCTCGGCATAGAACGACAGCTTGCGGACCTTGAAGGTCTCGGCATCGACCTGGCCGATCAGGTCGAAATCGACGAAGCTGTCGTTGAGCGGGGTGACCAGCGTATCGGCTTCGGTTGCGACGTGCCGGGCGAAGGGATCGTCGCGTCCGGGGGTGTCGAAGATCAGGAAATCGGCATGCTCACCCATTTCGATGGTCAGCGCGTCGAGTTCTTCGACCGATTCGCCCTGAAACACCGCGAAGCGGGCGTTGGGCAGGTCGATCTCGCGGCGGCGCTCGGTATCGCTGCGGTTTTCGAGGTAGCGGTGCAGCGTGCGCTGGCGCGGATCGAGGTCGATCGCCGCGACTCGCGCGCCTTGATAGGCGAGCGCGATTCCCACGTGGACCGCGGTGGTCGATTTGCCGGTCCCGCCTTTCTCATTGGCGAAGACGATGCGGTGGGGACCCTGGCTTGCTGACACTTTGTTTGATCGACCTGTTTTGAATGTTGCCGCATGCTGCGGTGCAGCTTAGGTCACAGACCCAAGGCCAGCAAGCTCGAGGCGCCCAAATGGCAAACATATCGACCCGAAATGCGCGCCGGGAAGGCTGGTTGCCTTTCCAAGCGTATTTCGGGTCGAGATGGCAGCCATTTGGGCGTCCCGCAGGGATTTGGCCAGAAGGGCCCAGCGCGGCGTCGGATCGGCTAGCAATATTGACATATTCCTTCACCTCTCCTTCTTGCGCTGAGCCCTTCTGACTCAAACCTCGAGCTTGCTGGCCTTGGGTCTGTGACCTATTGCGGGCGAGCCTTAGCCGCCAAGCGGTCTTAGTCCAAGGGGTCCCGGACGTGCAAATCGTGCAGCAACTTGATCCACTGCGCAGTGCCGTGGATGCCCTCAAGGCCAGCGGCACCTTGGCATTGGTGCCGACGATGGGCGCGCTGCATGAGGGCCACCTGACCCTGGTCCGCGCCGCGCGCGCTGCGGCGACCCACGTCGCAGTGTCGATCTTCGTCAACCCGCGCCAGTTTGGCCCCAAGGAGGATCTGGCCCGCTATCCCCGCCAGCTTGAGCGCGATTGCGAACTGCTGGAGGCCGAAGGCGTCGGCTTGGCCTGGGCGCCTGATGTGACAGCGATGTATCCTGAGGACTACGCCACCAGCGTGTCGGTTACCGGGGTCAGCGATGGCCTGTGCGGCGATATGCGGCCCGGGCATTTCGACGGGGTCGCCACGGTGGTCTGCAAGCTGTTCAACCAGGTCCGCCCCGATGCGGCGCTGTTCGGCGAGAAGGACTGGCAGCAGCTGGCCGTGATTCGCCGCATGGCCCGCGATCTCGATCTGGTGCTGCCGCGCACCGAAGCAATCCTGGGGGTGCCGACCGTGCGCGAAAGTGATGGCCTGGCGCTGTCTTCACGCAATGCCTACCTCTCGGCCGGGGACCGCAAGGCAGCAGTGGCCTTACCGGATGGCATGAAAGCGGCGATCGCTGCGATCCGCGCGGGCACTCCACTTGCCGCTGCGACTGCAAAGCTCAAGGCTGACCTGATCGCCGCCGGCTTCTCCTCGGTCGACTATGCCGAAGTGCGCGACGCCGTGTCGATCGCTCCTGTCGCAGCGCTGGGCGAGGCCCCGGCCCGGCTGTTCGTCGCCGCACGGATCGGCGGGACCCGGCTGATCGACAATATGCCGGTGTGACTTGTCTGTTTCATGCAATTCTTGGCGCCGACGATCTGACAACCAATAGGCAGGCGGCACACCCTCCCGCGCCGCCGGGGGCAGGGCGGGCTTGTTTCGGCAAGCTCGCCCCTTACTTTTTCGGCGCGCCGACCTCGGCGGCATAGTCGCGCCGGGTCATTATCATCGCCAGCGCGGAAAGCAGGCAGGGCAGCGGCAGCACTTTCAGCGCGGTCAGCAAGTCGAACCGGTCGGCCAGCAGCCCGGTGACATAAGGCCCCGGAGCCAGCCCCAGCAGGTTGTAGCTTAGCCCCAGCACCGCCATCGAAGTCGAGTGGACCGCGCGCGGGGTGGAATTGGCGATCATCGATCCGGTCACCCCGGTGATCCCGGCCACCACCAGCAGCGCGCCCGCGATCAATGCGAGTTGCAGCGGTCCCGGTGGGGAGAAGAACGCTCCAGCAAACAGCGCGGCCGACAGCAGCGAGAACACGATCGACAGCCGGGGCGTGACCGCCGGATCGCGCCGCGATAGCCGGTCAACCAGCATCCCGCAGCCAACCATGCCCACCGCGCAGACCAGCAGGAACAACGCGGTGGTCTGCCCGGCCTGCTGCAAGGCCATGCCATAATGTTCGGTCAAGAGCAGCGGCATGGCCCAGGCCAAGGTGCCGGTGCAGAACAACTGGATCCCGCCCGCAAAATAGGTCAGCCACAACAACTTGCGGCCCAGCAGCAACCGGGCCAGCTCACCCCAATCGGTCTTGGTGCGCAGCGGCCGGGTACCGAGGCGACTTTCGCGCACCACCAGCGGATAGACCAAGGCAAGCGCGAGGCCAAACAGGCCGATCGCCGCGAAGGCCGAACGCCAGCCATAGGCCGCCGCGATCTGCGCCCCTGCCGCCACCCCCAGCATCTGGCCGACCACCGATCCGGCCAGGAACGAGGATGACAGGGTAGCCCGCAGATGGACCGGGAACACCGCCAACACAATTGCGATCCCGACGCTGCCGTAGGCTGCCTCACCCACGCCCACCAGCAGCCGCGCGGCGAGCATCTGCGGATAGTCCTGCACCCAGGCCCCGGCGAGGGTCGCAAGGCTCCACAAGGTCGCCATCGCGACCAGGCTTTTGACCCGCCCGAACCGGTCGGCCAGGTACGACAGCGGCAAAGTGAGCAAGCCCACCGCCAGCGCGACCACGCTCGACAGCGAAGCCAGCTCGGCATTGCTCAGGCTCCACTCAGCCTTGAGCTGCGGCCCGACCGCGGCCAGCACCTGCCGCGCCATATGGTCGCTCATCAACAGGCCGAAGCTGAGTGCGAAGACCGCCCAGGCGAAGGCACTCGCCCGGTCCGGGCCGGGGCTGTCATCGATCAGGACCGGCCCGGCCATGGGCTAGACCAGCGCCCCCACTGGCGCAGAGCGCACATTGGCCACGCCGAAGTTGGCATTGCGGTTGGGCAGCCAGCCATTCTCGCGCAGCGTCTCATCGATGCTGCCATAGAAAGTGCCGATCTTGTAGATCCGGCGGGCTTCGTCGGCAGTGGCGACCGGGCGGTAGAGCTCCTCGGAAATCCGCACCATCTTTTCGATCTGCTGGACCGAGCTGGCGCGCTCGCCCTTGCGGCCCCACAGGTTGTCTTCCTGACCGACGCGGACGTGAAAGCCCATCGCGATCCCCATGGTGCAAAGCGGATAGACGTTGCGCATCAGCCCTTCGACGGTGAACACCGCGTTCTGCGGCAGCCGGCCCACGAATTCCATCAGGTTGCGCGGGTTGGGGCCGTCGTGCCCGCCGCCAATCGCCACCCAGTTGAGCACCAGCGGACCCATGTAGTGGCCGGTGCGGACCAGCCGCTCGACCGTTTCGAGATCGCGCACGCAGCCGATCATGAAATGGGTCTGGATGCCGCTCGCGGTCAGTCGCTTCATGTGTTCCTTCATGAACTTGGGCCCGGCCTCGTAATACATCTCGGTATAGGCATCGGCGTAGTTGGTCTCGCCCATCGAGGTGCCGCGCGCGTCGTCCTCGGTGATCAGTTCCATCACGTTCATCTGGTTGGTGTTGACCGCCAGGGTTACCTGATCGGGCCGCGGATTGAGATCGGCGAGCATGTGGCGGGTATCGTCCGAGAGCCACTTGGCCGCCTCGCCCTCGGTCTTGGGGGCAAAGCTGATCGAACCGCCGACTTGCAGGATCATCCCCGGCACCGCGCTGCGCAGCCGATCGAGCATCTCGTTGAAGCGGTCGAGGTCTTTCGAGCCGTTGCCATCGGGTTCGCGGACATGGACATGGAGCACCGTCGCCCCGGCGTTGTAGCAATCGACTGCTTTCTGGACCTGTTCGGCAAAGCTCAGCGGAATGTCGTCGCTGTCGCGCGGCAGGAAGCTGGGGGCATAGGGCGCGACCTGGATCACCAGAGGGTCCTGGGTTTCGGGCAGCAGGCTGTCATCGAAGAATTGCATTGCTCAGTCCTCTTTAAGTTCGGGCTTGGGTTCGGGCACGGGCATGCCGCGCGCGTTCATTTCATCGACCAGGTGCGGGGTGCCGAGCGCCACCGAGTGGATCCCCAGCACGGCCACACATTGCAGCACGGCCATGATCTCCTCCGGTGTCGCGCCCAGATCGAGCGCCCTGGCAATGTGCCGCTTGACCCCCGGCGAATACATGTGAGTGCAGCTGGCATCGACCGCGATGGCCAGGAATTCGTAAGTCTTGGGATCGAGCACGCCCTTGCGCAGGGCATGGGTGCCCATGTCGAGGAACTTCTCCATCCATTCCGCGTCAAAGGCAGCGGCCTGGTCCCAGGCCTGGTTCCAGCCGCCGCTGGCGCGCGCGGCATCGCTGATCGGGGTCTTGGTCATAGGGGTTCCTTCTCGCTCAAGGCATGGGCTGTTCGATGGCGGGCAGATCGCACAGGCTGTCCAGCCAGCTGATCTTGCTGGCGGTCCACATCTGCATGGCGGGCCGAAGCTGGGGCGCCTGGCGGGCACCGCTCAGCCGCAGCGACAGCGTGGTCGAATGGTCGGCATGGGTGCCATAGAGCGAAGTGCCGCAAGTGCCGCAGAAGGCCAGATCGCGCAGCGCCCCGCTGGCGGCGGTCTTGCGGTAGAGCTTGGGCGAGCCGTGCAGCAGGATGAAGGCTTCCTTCGCGATCAGCGTGCCCCAGCGGAACGCCCCGCCGCCCAGCACCTGACAATCGCTGCAGTGGCAGACCAGCACCGCCTGGGGGTCGATCTCGGCCTCCCAGGCGATTTCGCCGCAATGGCAGGTGCCATCGACTTGCATCAGGCGGCGCGCCGATGGCTGGGCGGCGTGGCGAGGCGGCGGGTCAACTTTTCGCCGATCACCCCGGCGCGCTGCATCTGGCGTACGCTGGGCGGATAGTCGGCCACAGCATAGTGCTGGGTGCAGCGATTGTCCCAGATTGCCACGCTGTTCGGCGTCCACTTCCAGCGGACCTGATATTCGGGGATCGTCGCGCGGCGAACAAGATCGATCAATAGCTGGTGATGTCCGGGAGTGAAATCGTTGCCATAGCGCACGTTCTCGCCGGTGTGGAAATTGGTGAAATGAGTGGAATAGGCGCTGACATAGAGCACTTCCTCGCCGGTTTCGGGGTGAGTGATCACCACCGGGTGTTCGGCGTCCGGGAACTGCGCCTTGAGCGCGTGGCGCTCCTCGATCGGCATATGGGCCCCGAAGCTCGCCTCGATCGAGTGGCGGGTGTAGAGCCCGTCGATCTGGTCCTTGATATGCTGGGGCAGGTCGGCATAGGCCTTGGCCATGTTGGCCCACATGGTGTCGCCGCCAACTTCGGGGCACTTCACGCAGCGCAGCACTGCCATCTTCTGCGGCGCCTCGCGCCAGGTGACATCGGTGTGCCAGTTGTTTTCGAGGTAGGCTGGCGGGCTGTTCTCGTCCTTGAAAATGTTGACCAGGCCCGGAATCCGGTCGCCAAGCTGGGCGGCGGGATGATCCTCGAGCTCACCAAAGCGCCGCGCGAAGGCCACATGCTGCTCAGGCGTCAGGTCCTGATCGCGGAAGAAGATCACCTTGTGGCCCAGCATCTGCCGGTAAATCTCGTTAAACAGGTCATCGCTGGCGATGGCGTCCTTGATCTGGACGCCTTTCAGTTCGGCCCCGATGTTGCAGGTCAGTTGGGTCACTTCCATGGTTAGTCTCCCAGAGTGAAAATGGATGATCCGATGGTCTTTCCGGCTTCCAGATCGCGGTGGGCCTGGACGCATTGGTCAAGGGTGTAGCGCGCGCCGATCTCGACCGTGATCCGCCCGGCGGCGAGGTGATCGAACCACCAGCCCGCCAGTTCGGCGCGCTCGACCGGGTCGGCGAAGTAATCGACGAAAGCGGGCCGGGTGAAATAGACCGAGCCCTGCATCGCCAGTTGCAGCGCATCGATCGGCGGGAACGGGCCCGAGGCGGTGCCGCAGCCAACCAGCATGCCGCGCCGCCGCAGCGACATGAGCGAGCCTTCGAAGGTATCGGCGCCAACGCTGTCGAACACCGTCTGCACGCCCTCGCCCCCGGTCAGTTCCCTGACCCGCGCGGGCACATCCTCGCGGCGATAGAAAATGATTGCGTCGCAGCCCATCGCGCGGGCCTTGGCGGCCTTTTCCTCGCTCGAGACGGTGCCGATCACGCGCAGGCCCAGCAGCTTGGCGACCTGGATGGCCAGCAGCCCGACGCCCCCGGCGGCAGCGTGGAGCAGCACCGTGTCGCCCGCTTTCAGCCGCGGATCGACCTTCATCATCCAATAGACCGCAGTCAGCCCGCGCATGGTCGAAGCGGCGGCGGTCTCATAGGAAACGCTATCCGGCAGCTTGAGCAGCGGCGCGGCGGGCATCAAGCGTTCGGTCGAATAGGACCCCAGCGGACCGCCGTTGTAGGAAACGCGGTCCCCGGGAGAGACGCAGGTCACCCCTTCGCCCACGGCCAGCACTTCGCCCGCGCCTTCTACCCCGATCCCGCAGGGCGGCTGGACCGGGTAATAGCCCGAACGGAAATAGGTATCGGCGAAATTGCAGCCAACCGCATGGTGGCGAAGCCACACTTCGCCCGGCCCCGGATCGCCGACGCTCACCTGTTCGAGCATCAGCACTTCGGGTCCGCCAATCTGGTGGAATCGGACGGCCTGGGCCATCGGTGGTTTCTCCCATCGCGTGTTCTTGAGTGCCCAACTAGCCCGAAATGCCCTTGCGATTTTCACATTTCGTGACATAATTTTTACACTTGGTGACAGATGGGAGTCAGCGATTGGCACAGGTGGTGCGCGCCGCTTCGCTCAGCGGCTATCTTGAATGCATGGCCGCGCTGGGCTGCGATCCGGTGCCGCTGCTGCGCGAGCAAGGGCTGAGCCGCGCATCGCTGGCCAATCCCGAACTGACGCTCCCGGCCCAGGCCGTGGTCCGCCTGCTCGAACGCAGCGCCGAGGCGAGCAAGTGCGCCACTTTGGGGCTGCGGATCGCCGCGGGGCGGGTCTTGGCCAACCTGGGTACGGCCAGCCTGCTGATCGTTCACCAGCCAACCCTGCGCCAGGCGCTGGCGGCGCTGGGCGAATTTCGCGGGCGGATTAATTCGACACTGGTGCTGGGGGTAAGCGAACAGCACGGCGAAGCGATCCTGCGTGAGGATCTGGCGCTCGCCAATCCGGAACCGGCCCGCCAGTCGCACGAGCTGGCCTTGGGCGTGCTGCTGCGGCTGTGCCGGGTGGTGCTGGGAGAAAGCTGGTCGCCGCGGCTGGTCTGCCTGACCGGGCCGCCGCCCGCCTTCCATGACCTGACGATCTATCGCCGCCTGCTGCGCTGCGAGGTCCAATTCGATGCCGAGTTCAACGCGCTGGTGGTCGCCTCGGTCGATCTCGACCGCCCCGGGGTGCTGGCCGATCCGGGCATGGCGGCGCACGCCCGGCAACTGCTCGACGCGGTGGGCCAGGGTACGGCGCGTGGCGCGGGCGAACAAGTCGAAGGGCTGATCCGCCTGCTGCTGCCATCGGGCCGGGCAACGATCGAGGCCTGCGCGGCCGCGCTGGGACTGACCGTGCGGACCCTGCAGCGACGGCTGGACAGCGAGGGCGAGCAGTTCAGCGTGATGCTGGGCCGCGCCCGCAAGCAGCTCGCCGCGCAGTACCTCGCCAATCCGCGGCTCAGGATCACCGATGTCGCGGCGATGCTGGGCTACAGCTCGGTCGCCGCCTTCAGCCGCTGGCACGCCGGGGCCTTCGGGATTCCGGCGAGAAAGGCGCGTTTAGTCAAAGCGAGCGGGCCGAATTTGCGGTGACGTGCAGTTTCTGGTCCAAGCTTCAGGCAAGGGGAGAGATTCGATAATGGCAACCACCGACAACGCCTTGCCCAAGCACCATGCCGCCACCCAGAGCGAGAAGCGGGTCATCACCGCCGCGTCGCTGGGGACCATTTTCGAATGGTACGATTTCTACCTTTACGGCCTCCTCGCCACGATCATATCCGCCCAGTTCTTTTCGGGCGTGAACGAGACGACCGGGTTCATTTTCGCGCTCGCGGCCTTCGCGGCGGGCTTTGCGGTGCGGCCCTTTGGTGCGCTGGTGTTCGGGCGGATCGGCGATCTGGTCGGGCGCAAGAACACCTTCCTGGTGACCATGGGGCTGATGGGGCTTTCGACCTTCATCGTCGGCCTCTTGCCCTCCTACGCCTCGATCGGGGTTGCGGCGCCAATCCTGCTGGTGCTGATGCGGCTGATCCAGGGTCTGGCCTTGGGCGGCGAATATGGCGGCGCGGCCACTTACGTTGCCGAACATGCCCCCAACAACAAGCGCGGGCTTTACACCAGCTTCATCCAGACCACCGCTACGCTGGGGCTGTTTGCCGCGCTGCTGGTGGTTATCGGCACGCGCACCGCGATGGGCGAAGCCGCGTTCAAGGACTGGGGCTGGCGGATTCCGTTCCTGGTTTCGATCATTCTGCTGGCGGTTTCGATGTGGATCCGCATGCAGCTGGCCGAAAGCCCGGTCTTCCAGAAGATGAAGGACGAAGGCACGACGTCGAAAGCGCCGCTGACCGAAGCCTTTGGCCAGTGGAAGAATGCCAAATGGGTGGTGATTGCCTTGCTCGGCGCGGTCGCCGGGCAAGCGGTGGTCTGGTACACTGGCCAGTTCTATGCGCTGTTCTTCCTTGAGAAGATCCTGCTGGTCGATGGCGCCACCACCAACATCCTGATCGCGATTGCGCTGGCCATCGGCACGCCGTTCTTCATCTTTTTCGGCTGGCTGTCCGACAAGATCGGCCGCAAGTGGATCATCATGGCGGGCTGCGCGCTGGCGGTGCTGACCTACTTCCCGGCGTTCCATGCCCTGTCGAAGGCGGCCAACCCGGCGATGACCCAGGCCAGCCTGTCGGCACCCGTATCGGTGACCGTCAATGAGAATGACTGCTCGCTGCAGTTCGACCCGATCGGCCGCAACAAGTTCGATGCCAAGAGCTGCGACATCGCCAAGTCCTACCTGGCGAGGAACGCGGTGAGCTACCAGGTGGTCGATGCGCCGGCCGGCACGGTGGCGACCGTCACGATCGGCGACAAGGTCATCACCGCGCCCGATCCGGCCAGGCTGGCCGGGGCTGACAAGGCCGCGGCGATCAAGGCCTTTGGCGGAGACGTGATCGCCGCTTTGCAAGAGGCGGGCTATCCGGTGAAGGACAACCCGGCCGCGGCCAAGGATGCCAAGGCTCCAGCGAAGATCCTCTATGCCGATCCGGCCCAGATCGACAAGGTGCTGGTGGTCGCGATCCTGACCTGGCTCGTGCTGCTGGTGACGATGGTTTACGGGCCGATCGCGGCCCTGCTGGTCGAACTGTTCCCCAGCCGGATCCGCTATACCTCGATGTCGCTGCCCTATCACATCGGCAACGGCTGGTTCGGAGGGTTCCTGCCGACCACGGCCTTCGCGATGGTCGCGGCGACCGGGGATATCTATTACGGGCTGTGGTATCCGATTGTCGTCGCCGGGCTGACGCTGGTGGCGGGGATCCTGTTCCTGCCCGAAACCTTCAAGCGCAATATCGACGATTGAGCCGGGCTGCCAAGGCAGCCCTGGTCTGTTTCAGTTGCACTGAAACAGGTGCAACACCGGCCCACTCCCCCTCCCGGCCACCCATAGGGTAACCTAGAG
>JAGXTB010000189.1 GCA_018334165.1 Sphingomonadales bacterium
CCCCTCCACCATCCTCTGCGAGGATGGTCCCCCTCCCCGTTACGGGGAGGAATTGGCTTAGCCCTTCTTCACGCGCCGCCACGCGTGCAGCAGCGGCTCGGTGTAACCACTCGGCTGCTCGACGCCCTTGAACACCAGATCGAGCGCCGCGCGAAACGCCGGGGCATCCTCATTCCCCACCAGCGGCTCATAAAGCGGATCGTCGGCGTTCTGGGCATCGACCTTGGCGGCCATTCGGCGCAGCGAGTCCATCACTTGCGCTTCGGTGCAGACCCCGTGGAGCAGCCAGTTGGCCATGTGCTGGCTGGAAATGCGCAAGGTGGCGCGGTCTTCCATCAGCCCCACGTCGTTGATGTCGGGCACCTTGGAGCAGCCGACCCCCTGGTCGATCCAGCGCACGACATAGCCGAGCAACCCTTGCGCGTTGTTGTCGAGTTCCTCGCGGATCTCGTCTTCCGACCAGTTGGTGCCCTGCGCCAGCGGGACCGAGAGCAGCGGCTCCAGCCCCGGCGTCGGCTGCCCGGCCAATTCGCGTTGCACTTCAAACACATCGACTGCGTGGTAATGCATCGCGTGGAGCGTCGCGGCAGTCGGACTGGGGACCCAGGCGGTGTTGGCACCGGCCTTGGGGTGGCCGATCTTCTGGACCATCATCTCACCCATCAGGTCAGGTGCGGCCCACATGCCTTTGCCGATCTGTGCCCTTCCCGAGAGGCCGCAGGAAAGGCCGATCTGGACGTTTCGGCTCTCATATGCTTGAATCCAGGCGCTTTTCTTCATGTCGCCTTTGCGGATCATCGGCCCGGCGCGCATCGAGGTGTGGATTTCATCCCCGGTGCGGTCGAGGAAGCCGGTGTTGATGAACACGATCCGGTCCTTCACCGCGTGGATGCAAGCGGCGAGATTGGCGGACGTGCGCCGTTCCTCGTCCATGACGCCCACCTTGATCGTGTGGCGCGCCAGCCCGAGCAGGTCTTCCACCGCATCGAACAGGTCGTTGGTAAAGCCGCACTCTTCCGGCCCATGCTGCTTGGGCTTGACGATGTAGATCGAGGCCGTTCGGCTGTTACCAAGGTGCCCCTTACCCAGCACATCATGCGCACCAATCGCGCTGGTCACCACCGCATCCATGATCCCTTCCGGAATCTCGCTACCATCGGCGAGCAGCACCGCGGGGTTGGTCATCAGGTGGCCGACATTGCGCACGAACAGCAGGCTGCGTCCGGACAGGGTCAAGTCGCCCCACTGGCGATCCGCGCTGAGCGTGCGGGTCAGCGTCTGCCCGCCCTTCTCAAAGCTTTCTGACAAGTCGCCGCGGATCACGCCTAGCCAGTTGCGATAGGCCGCCAGTTTGTCCTCGCCATCGACCGCCGCAACCGAATCCTCCATGTCGCAAATCGTGGTCAGCGCGCTTTCCAGCACCACGTCAGCGATGTGCAGCGGGTCAGTCTTGCCCACCGGGTGCGCAGGATCGACCACCACTTCGATATGCAGGCCGTTGTTCTTGAACAGATAGCCGCCGGGCTTGCTGGCGATCAGGTATTCGCTGGAGCCGCCCTCGAACACGGCCTGCCAGCCGGGCACCGCGCCA
This sequence comes from Sphingomonadales bacterium, assembly GCA_018334165.1. Classification (GTDB taxonomy): domain Bacteria; phylum Pseudomonadota; class Alphaproteobacteria; order Sphingomonadales; family Sphingomonadaceae; genus Novosphingobium. The sequence goes on from JAGXTB010000189.1 coordinate 1,592, forward strand.
TCGAGGAAGGCCCGCGCCGCCTTGATCACCGCCGCGCCGCGCGCTTCGTCATAGCCGCCCGGTCGTGCCGGGGCAGCATCGAGCGCGTCGGTGCCATAATAGGCATCATAGAGACTGCCCCAACGCGCATTGGCGGCGTTGAGCAGGAACCGCGCGTTGAGCACCGGCACAACCAGTTGCGGCCCGGCCATCGTCGCGATCTCGGGATCGACGTTTTGCGTGCCGACCTGGAACGGCGCAGGCTCGGGGACGAGGTAGCCGATCTCGCGCAGGAAGGCCTGGTACTCGCTCTGGTCGATGGCCTGCCCGGCGCGGGCCAGGTGCCAGGCGTCGATCTGGGCCTGCAAGTCATCACGCTTGGCCAGCAGCGCACGGTTTACGGGGACAAACCGGTCAAGCAGCGCGGCAAATCCGGCCCAGAACGCGGTCGCGTCCTGGCCGAGCGGGGCCAGCACTTCGCCCTCGACAAAAGCGGCCAGCGCCGCATCAACCTTCAGACCTGCCTTCTCAACCCGTTCGCTCACGTGATCCTCACAACTGCAATTCGCCATGGCACCCAGAGCGCCACAGCTGGTGATAGTCAACATTTCCGGGGAGGAAGTCATGGGCCTATGCCGCAGTTGCGAAGAGAGCGCAACATTGCTTCATGTTCCCCCACACCCGTTCGTCCCGAGCGAAGTCGAGGGAGCGCGGCGGGGCAGTCCCTCGACTTCGCTCGGGACGAACGGGTTTGGGGGAAGGTTCGCGACTAGAATTTCACCCCCCAACTCCGTTCGCATCGAGCGAAGTCGAGATGCCGCGCACAGTGTCTTGACTTCGCTCGACACGAACGGAGGATGGGAGATGTTTCGCTAGGGGTTGGACTGCTCCCTGCGCTCGGCTAGAGGCAGTTTCACATGCAACAGTTTTCGCCTTCCGAAACGGCGCTGCTCGCAGCCGTCGATGCTTCGCCGATGCTGAGCCAGGTCCAGGCCTGGAGCGCGGTCAACACCGGCACCGGCAACCTGGCCGGGCTGGCCGAGCAGGCCGCCTTGCTGGCCGAGGCCTTTACCGTGCTGCCCGGCCAAGTGACGCTGGAAGAGCCCGCGCCAGTCTCCTCGGTCGGCGCGGACGGCACCGAACGCGCGATCGAGCATGGCAAGCACCTGGTCCTGCGGGTCCGCCCAGAGGCCCAGCGCCGCTTCCTGCTGACCGGGCATATGGACACCGTCTTCCCGGTCAGTCACCCGTTCCAGCAGCAGACCTGGCTGGACGATGTCACGCTGAACGGCCCCGGCGTGGCCGACATGAAGGGCGGGATCGCGGTGATTGTCGCGGCGCTGAAAGCGTTCGAGAGCTGCGAAGCCGCCGCCCAGGTCGGCTATGACGTGATGATCAATTCGGACGAGGAAACCGGCAGCCTCTCTTCCGCCCCGCTGATCGCAGATCTGGCGCGCGGCAAGGCAGCGGCACTGACTTACGAACCTTCTGCCCTGCCCGACGGCACGCTCGCCGGAGCGCGCGCGGGCAGCGGCAACTGGTCGCTGACGATCCATGGCCGCTCGGCCCATGCCGGGCGCAACCCCGGCGACGGGCGCAACGCAGTGGTCGCCGCCGCCGCTTTGGCGCTGGGCCTCAAGGCGCTGGAGCGCGAGGGGCTCTCGGTCAACCCGGCCAAGATCGACGGCGGCAGTGCCAACAATGTCGTGCCCGATCTGGCAATTCTGCGCTTCAACATCCGCCCGCGCGAACTGGACCTGGCCGCAGCCTTCGAAGTCGGCCTGGCCGAGCTGATCGCACAGGTCGAGCGCGAGCACGAAGTCCACATTCACCGCCACGGCGGCATGTCGCGCCCGCCCAAGCCGCTCGATGCCCGCGCCGAAAAGCTGTTCGGGATTGTCGAGGAATGCTCGGCGCTGCTCGGCACGCCGATCTCGCGGATCAGCAGCGGCGGGGTTTGCGATGGCAACAATATCGCGGCCTGCGGCGTGCCGGTGGTCGATACCATGGGCGTGCGCGGCGGCGCGATCCATTCCCCGGACGAATTCCTGATCGTCCCCAGCCTTGAGGAACGCGCGAAACTGTCCGCGCTGGTCCTCCACCGTCTGGCAACCGGGGCTCCGCTTTGAATTTTGCACCCTCATCCCTCCCCCGTTCGCCCCGAGCGAAGTCGAGGGGTCGCGTGCACGGCACCCCCTCGACTTCGCTCGGGGCGAACGGTTTTGGGTTTGGAATCACTAAGGAAGACCGACTTTGACCCATGTAATCCGCGCGGCCAAGGCCGACGATCTTCAGCACCTCTACGAGATGGCCAAAAGCACCGGCGGCGGCTTCACCAACCTGCCGCCCGATCGCAAGGCGCTGACCGCCAAGCTGGAGCGCGCCGCAGCCGCTTTCGCCAAGACCGAAGACGTGGTAGGCGACGACCTGTTCGTGTTCATGCTGGAAAACACCGAGACCAGGGAAGTGCGTGGCACCTGCCAGATCTTTTCCTCGGTGGGCCAGAAGTGGCCGTTCTATTCCTACCGGATCGGCGCGCTGACCCAGCATAGCGAAGAGCTGGGCCGCACGTTCCGCGCCGATATCCTCAACCTTTCAACCGATATGGAAGGCCAGTCCGAAGTGGGCGGGCTGTTCCTGCACCCCGGCGAACGTTCGGGCGGGCTTGGCATGCTGCTCGCGCGCAGCCGCTATCTGTTCATCCGCAGCCACCGCGCCCGCTTTGCCGACCGGACTTTCGCGGAACTTCGCGGAGTGATCGACGAGGCTGGTGGTTCGCCGTTCTGGGATGGGGTCGCGGGCCGGTTCTTCGGGATGAGCTTTCAGGATGCGGACGAATTCAACGCCAAGTTCGGCAACCAGTTCATCGCCGACCTGATGCCCAAGCACCCGGTCTATATCGCGATGCTGCCCGACAGCGCCCGCGCGGTGATCGGCGTGCCGCACCCATCCGGCCGGGCTGCGATGCGGATGCTGGAGGAAGAGGGGTTTGCCTGGGAAAACTACGTCGACATCTTCGACGGCGGCCCGACAATGTCTGCCCGCACCGACCAGATCCGCTCGGTCAAGGAAGCGCTCGATGACACGATCGTCGCGCTGGATGACAGGCTGGGCGATCACAAGCAGGGTGAGAAGCGCCTGATCACTTTTGGCCAGCTCGATTCGTTCCGCGCCGCCTATGGCTGGATCGAACGCCGCGCTGACGGGATCGCGATTGATCCGATGTGCGCCAAGGTCCTGGGCATCGAGCCGGGCCAGAGCGTTACCCATGTCGCAAGGTGGTGAGCGATGAGCACTGTTGAAATCAACTTCGACGGGATCGTCGGCCCCAGCCACAACTATGCCGGGCTCAGCCTGGGCAATCTCGCCTCGGCGAACAATGCCGGGGAAACCTCATACCCCCGCGCCGCGGCGTTGCAGGGCTTGGCGAAGATGCGGCACAATCTGGGCCTGGGGCTGACGCAGGGCTTCCTGCTGCCCCTGCCGCGCCCCAATGGCGCATTCCTGAGCGCAATTGGCGCCGATGGCAGCGAGGACCGGCGGCTGATGGCGGCGGCCTGGTCGGCCAGCTCGATGTGGACGGCCAATGCCGCGACCGTCTCGCCCGCCGCCGACACCGCCGACGGCCGCTGCCACCTGACCGCGGCCAACCTGGTGACCATGCCGCACCGCAGCCAGGAATGGGGCGATACCGCGCGCCAGCTGCGTGTGGCCTTCGCCAATCCGGCCCATTTCGCGGTGCACGACGCGGTGCCGCCCTGCTTCGGCGACGAAGGCGCCGCCAACCACATGCGGATGGGCGTGAACCACAGCGCACCGGGGCTGGAGATCTTCGTTTACGGCAAGACCGGCGGTGCCTTCCCCGCGCGCCAGCATGAACAGGCCAGCCGCGCGGTCGCGCGCCTCCACGGGCTCGATCCGGCGCGCTGCCTGTTTGTCGAACAGAATCCTGACGCGATCGCAGCGGGCGCGTTCCACAACGATGTGGTCGCAGTGGCCAACGAGCGGGTGCTGTTCACCCACGAGCTGGCCTTTGCCGATCCCGAAGGCACCTATGCCGCGATCCGTGCCGCGCTGCCTGAGGCGGAAATCGTAGTGGTTCCGGCCGATGCGGTCAGCCTGGCTGACGCGATCAAGAGCTACCTGTTCAACGCCCAGCTGCTCACCCTGCCCTCGGGCGACCCCGGGTCGGGGCCCGGGGCAGGAATGGGCCTGGTGATCCCGCTCGAAGCCTGGGAACACCCGCGCGTGCGTGCCTGGCTCGATGGGATGCTGGCCAGCAATGGCCCGATCCGCCGGGTGCTGCCGGTCGATGTCCGCCAGTCGATGGCCAATGGCGGCGGTCCGGCCTGTTTGCGGCTGCGCGTGGTGGCCGATCCGGCCCATGTCGATCCGCGCTTCCTGCTGAATGAAGCCAAGGCGAGCCAGATCGAGAACGTCATCGCGGCCTTCTGGCCCGAGACGATTTCACCAGCCGAGCTGGGCGATCCGGAACTGGCTGAACGCGTGGTCACGGCCCGCACCGAACTGCTGGGGGTGCTTGATCTGGCGGAGCTGCTCTGAGCGCTGTCGGGCACCTTTACACTAGGGTCAGGCGTTAATCATTACCCGGCTTGCAAATCGGCGCTTGGCATGATGATTGCTGTTCCAGTTGTTAAGGAATCAGGAACACCATGCTCACCAAGGTCAAACGCCTCTTTATCATCAAGCACCCGTTCGAGGCGTATCTGATCATCTATGCCCTGGCGCTGGGCGCAGTGGAACGCGGTAAAATCTATCTGGTCCAGTATCCCGGCTTTGGCGGCAAGCTGCTGTTCCTGGCCTGCACCGGCGCGGTTTTCATGGCCGGTGCCAAGATCCTCGACTGCCTGAAGCACGAAAAGCGGGTGAAAGATCAACCTGAAACGGTGTTTTGAGATCCTCCCCGTTCCGGGGAGGAATAGTGGGGCGTTTCTGTTGCTAGGTACGCCCCGGACCCCGTTCTTGGGTGTGTAACTTCAGGCCGTTAGGCCCTAGAATTACGCAGCAAGAGCAAGTGCTTCGTTATCGTTGGCACTTGTGAGTTTTGAGCCTTGAACGGGTTACTCAGCCCGGGTGAAAACTGCGCTTTTCAACACACGTCGATCCTAGTTCGGCCCCGTCATTTGCCCCTGCCGGAACAGGGGAAGTGGTGGAGCCGCCGGGTACCGCCCCCGGGTCCGCTGCATCTATTGCACGCAACAATTTATCACCATAGCCGGACGAGTCCGGCACCGCCTATATAGGCGCTTGGCGATTAATGTGAAGTGAGCGCGCTTGATTTCACGCGGAGACGCGGAGACGCGGAGATCTGGAGCGACAGAGGACTGCCGAAGGCATCCCCGATTCAATAGAACCATGGTGCCAGAAACGGCTTCGCCATTCGGCGAAGACCCTCCGCGTCTCCGCGTGAACCGATCTTACTTCTTCAACGAATCCCGGATTTCGGTGAGCAGTTCCACCTCGCTCGGGCCTGCGGGCGCTTCGGCGGGGGGCATTGCCTTGTTGGCCTGGCGCACGATCAGGAAGATCACGAAAGCCAGGATCAGGAAGTTGATCACTGCGGTGACAAAGCTGCCCCAGGCCAGCACGTTGGCCCCGGCTTCCTTGGCGGCGGCCAGCGGGGTTCCCGCGGCGACATTGCCGCTGAGCACCATGTACTTGTTGGAAAAGTCGGTATCGCCAACAATCGCGCCGATCACCGGCATGATCACGTCATCGGTCATCGACGAGACGATCTTGCCAAAGGCCGCGCCGATGATCACGCCAACCGCGAGATCGAGCACGTTGCCGCGCGCGATGAAGGCTTTGAATTCGCTGATCATAGTCCCTCTCCCCATTGCAGTTCCCCTGCCCGCACGGTCTGCCACCATTTGCCCGGCAAGCCAAGCCGCCATGGCGTCAGGCATATTTGGCCCGGCGTCTTGAACCTGCGCGGGCGAGCGCTACATTCACCCGGCGAGCACTGGCCGTCCCGGTCAGGCCACCAAGAGGAATGACAGCCCATGTCCGCTTCGTTTCCCACCAGCTTTACCCGCAGCATGATCGTTGTCGCTGGCGCTGCCAGCCTGGCCGGCTGCGGGATCAACTCGATTCCGACCGCCGAAGAACAGGCCAAGGCCAAGTGGGCCGACGTTCAGGCCGCCTTCCAGGAACGCGCGAACCTCTATGACAATCTGGCCGCAATCGCCAAAGGCGCCGGTGCCAACGAAAAAGGCATTCTGGTCGGTGTGACCGAAGCCCGCGCCAAGGCGACCAGCGTGCAGGTGACCCCCGGCGATCTGAGCGATCCGGCCAAGATGAAGGCCTTCCAGGACGCCCAGAGCCAGCTTGGGGCCGGGATCGGCCGCCTGATGGTCAGTGTCGAAGCCTATCCCAACATCAAGAGCAACGACAACTACCTGGCGCTGCAAAGCCAGGTCGAAGGATCGGAGAACCGCATCCGCGTGGCGATCCGCGACTACAACGAGGCGGTGCGCCAGTATAATACCGAAATCCGCACTTTCCCGAGCGTGGTCGGGGCCAAGGTGATCTACGGCTCCAAGCCGCTGGTCCCCTATGAAGCGGTTACCCCGGGGGCCGAAAAGGCACCCAGCCTCGAAGGCAAGCTCTAGGCCAGCGGCATGACCATGGGGCCCCGCCCCTTCCCCGCAAGGATTGGCGCGTTCGCCCAGGCGGCGGGTGCGCTGCTTCTGCTGCTGGCGCTGCTGGTGCCTGCCTGGGCCCACGCGCAGAGCTTTCCGCAACTGACTGGTCCGGTGGTCGATGCGGCCAATGTCATTCCTGACGATCAGGAAGCGCGGATCGGCCAGAAGATCCTCGCGCTCAAGAGCCAGTCGCAGCGCCAGCTGCAAGTGGTGACCGTCGCCAGCCTCGAGGGCTATGACATCGCCGACTATGCCAACCGGCTGTTCCGCGATTGGCAACTGGGTGACAAGGAACGCAACGATGCCGTAATGCTGTTGGTCGCGCCCTCTGAGCGCAAGCTTCGGATCGAGGTTGGCTATGGGATGGAAGCCACCGTCACCGACGCGATCTCGTTCCTGGTGATCAACAAGGTGATCGTCCCCCAATTCAAGGCGGGTGACATGCCCGGCGGGATCGAGGCCGGGGCCGACGCGCTGATCACGCAGATGAGCCTGCCCGCCGAAGAAGCGCAGAAAGTTGCCACCGAAGCTGCGGCCAGCCGCGACAGCGGGGTTTCGTTCGATCCCGCCATGCTGTTCTGGCTGGTGATCTTCCTGTTGTTCTTCGTGCTGCCGCTAATCCGCCGGGCGGCCGGAGGACGGCACTATGATCGCAGCGGCGTGGGCCAGGTGATCTTGTGGAGCGTGCTGGAAGGCATGGCCCGCGGCGGCAGCGGCGGTGGCGGCGGCGATTGGGGCGGCGGCGGTGGCGGCTGGAGCGGCGGCGGCGGTTCGTCCGGCGGCGGCGGTGCTTCGGGCAGCTGGTAGGGGACGGACAATGGCAACACACCTGATCCTGACCGATGCCGACCGCGCGGCGGTCAGCGCAGCCGTGGCCGCAGCCGAGGAAAAGAGCGCGGGCGAGATCGTGACGATCATGGCTGATCGCAGCGACACCTATCATGACATCGCGCTGTGGTGGTCGGCCTTTGTGGCCTTCCTGGCGCTGGCGGTGGTGGGCTGGTTTGCACCGTTCTACCTGGGCCTGATCGACCGCCTGAGCGGGACCTGGCAAAGCGATTGGGGGCCGCGAGAAATCATGGGTCTGGCCTTCGTTATCGCCACGCTCAAGTTCGCGGGCATGTATCTGCTGCAACTTTGGCGGCCGCTGCGGCTGGCGCTGGTCCCCGGGCCGCTCAAGCACCGGCGAGTGCGCGCACGGGCCGTGATGAGCTTCAAGATCGGGGCCGAACGCCGCACCCACGGGCGCACCGGGGTGCTGATCTACCTCAGCCTGGCCGAACACCGCGCCGAAATCGTTGCCGACGAAGCGATCGCCAGCAAGGTCGCGCCCGAGGTCTGGGGCGAGGCAATGGCCACACTGGTCGGCGGAATCCGCGCCGGGAAGGCCGGCGAAGGGCTGTGCGGTGCGGTCCAGCAAGTTGGCGCGGTGCTGGCCCAGCACTTCCCGCGCGCCGGGGACGACACAAACGAATTGCCGGATCGGCTGATCGAGGTTTGAGGAACGCGCAACCTTTCCACTTCATCCCGTCACCCTGAACTTGTTTCAGGGTCCATTTCTCCCCACAGACCGAAGTAGAGTTTGGCAACAGAGCCGCGCCGCCGGGCATACCAATCGGCAGTTGAGCAGACCGCACGATGGACCCTGAAACAAGTTCAGGGTGACGAGTTTTTGTGGGGTGAGACAGATGGTCGACGAACCAGAAGAAATCCGCTGGGCGGGCAAGTTCATCACCGCCCGCACCCGCGGCAAGTGGGAATATGTCACCCGCGCCCGCGGGATCCGTGCCGCGGTGATCCTGGCAATCGATGCTGAGGATCACGTGATCCTGGTCGAGCAGTTCCGCGTGCCGCTCCAGAAGCGCTGCCTAGAGCTGCCCGCCGGGCTGATCGGCGATGACCAGGGCGCGGAAGGCGAAGATGCCCTGGCCGCCGCCGTGCGCGAGCTGGAGGAAGAGACTGGCTATCATGCGGAGCGGATCGAAAGCCTGGGCGAGTTCTACTCTTCTCCCGGCATGGTCAGCGAAAGCTTCACCCTGGTCCGAGCCCACGGCCTGACCAGGGTCGGCCCCGGCGGCGGCACCGATGGTGAGGACATCACCGTCCACCGCGTCGCCCTCGCCCACTTGCCGCAATTCGTCGAAATGGCCCGTGCGCGCGGATTGGGGATTGACGTGCGCGTGCTGATGCTGCTGGCTCCGGCTCTATTGGGAGGAACGAAATGAGCGGACGGGTTCAAGGCAAGAAGGCGCTGATCACTGGCGCAGCGCAAGGTCTGGGTGCGGCGCAGGCGATGATGCTTGCCCGGCATGGCGCACAAGTGCTGCTGGCCGATATCAACGCGGCAGGCGCTGCTGCCCAGGCTGAGGCGATAAATGCCGAGCTGGGTGCGGGCACCGCCCATTCGGTCGCGCTCGACGTCACGCAGGAAGACCAATGGATTGCCGCTGTCGATGCCGCGAGCGAACTGATGGGCGGGCTCTCGGTACTGGTCAACAATGCAGGCGTGGGCGTGCGCGGCAATATTGAGACCTGCACCCTGGCCGAATGGCAGCGCGGCTTCGCAATCAATGTCGAATCGGTGTTCCTGGGCTGCCAGAAGGCACTGCCCCTGATGAAGGAAAGCCAGCCCGGCTCGATCATCAACATCTCCTCGATCGCGGGGCTGATCGCCTCTGACACCATGCCCGGCTACAACGCCAGCAAGGCGGCGGTGTGGATGCTGTCGAAGTCGGTTGCGCTGTACTGCGCCAAGATGGGCTGGGACATCCGCAGCAACTCGGTCCACCCGACTTTCATCGACACCCCGATCCTCGACGGCATGGTCGCCAGCACCGGCAAGAGCAAGGAGGTGATCATGGACAAGCTGGCGCGCCAGATCCCGCTGAAGCGCGTCGGTCATCCCGACGATATCGCCAATGGCGTGCTCTACCTCGCCTCTGACGAGAGCCGCTTCATGACCGGGGCCGAACTCAAACTCGACGGCGGCATCTCGGCGATGTGACCAAGTCCCCCTCCCGCCTGCGGGAGGGGAGACAAGCGGCCCCCGCCTTCCCTCACAGTCCATTCCCCGCTAGGACGAACGCATGGGAGACACCCCGGACAAGACCAAGCCCCGCCCGTTCCGTGTGACATCGTTCGATGTCGCGGCCGAAGCGGGCGTCAGCCAGTCCACGGTCAGCCGCGCGCTGGCGGGCGATCCGGTGGTCAGCGAGGCTACCCGCCTGCGGGTGACCGAAGCCGCCCGCAAGCTCAACTACTACGTCGACGAGAACGCCGCGCGCCTGCGCACCGGCCGCACCGGCACGCTGGCGGTGGTGGTAGTCTGCCGCCCGGGCGAGGACCGCAAGGACCTCAACCCGTTCCACTCGGCACTGCTCGCCTCGCTGTGCGGTGCGGCTTCGTTGAGGGGCTATGAAACGCTGGTCTCCTTCCAGGACGGGCCAGACAATTTCAACGGTCGCTACCAGGAACAGCGCAAGGCCGATGGCCTGGCAGTGATCGGCACGACCGAGAACTATTCGGCCTGGGACTATTTCCGCGCGCTGGGCCGCGAGGGGATGCACTGGGTCTGCTGGGGCGCCCCGTTCGACGATGTCGAATGGATCCGCTCTGACAATCACGGCGGCGCCCGGCTCGCCACAAGGCACCTGATCGAACAGGGTTATCGCCAGATTGTCTGCCTCGGCTCGGAAACCTCGCCGCAGCGCCAGTTCCTCGAACGCTACGAAGGCTATGCCGAGGAAATGCGCGCCGCCGGGCTCAAGCCGGTGCTCGAGCCGATCGAGAAGGGCCTGCCCCGCGAGGAGCAGGGCCGCCGCGCCGTGCAGGCGCTGATCGAGGCGGGAACCCCGTTCGACGCGCTGTTCGCGGTCTGCGATCCGATCGCCTTGGGCGCGCTCGACGAGCTTCACGCCCGCGGCCTTGCCGTACCCGGCCAGGTCGGCCTGGTCGGCTTCGACGGCATCCGCGCCGGCGCCTACTCCGCCCCGCCGCTGACCTCGGTCGAACCCGATTTCCGCGCCGCGGGCGAGATGATGGTGGACAAGCTGCTCGCCGAGATCGCCGGCGAAACGCGCGAGGCCCGCCGCGTGCCGGTGCGGCTGCTGGTGCGTGAGAGTTCGCTCAAGAGCTAGGCCGCCTCCCCTCATAAATCCCCATTGCCAAACGAATAAAACAACATATCCTCCCGCGATTGAGGAGGCATGCCAATGAAAGCTCCGCTCGCTTTGGCCGCCGTGCTTGCCGCATCGCTGACGGCAATCCCGGCCCCGGCCCAGCAAGGCCCCGCCGCGCAGGTCAATGGCCCGGAACTGGGCGAGGTGCTGGTCACCGCCAACCGCCAGACCACCCGCTTCTACCAGCAGGACCGACCCTTCGTTGGGCTGCGGCGGCGGG
>JAGXTB010000190.1 GCA_018334165.1 Sphingomonadales bacterium
CCCGCCGATGTCGATATTCTCGATGATCTCGTCGCGGCTTGCGCCCTTCATCACGGTCTGGACGAAAGGATAGAGGTTGACCACCGCCAGGTCGATCGCGCCGATATGGTGCTCGGCCATGGCGGCGGCATGCTCGGGATTGTCGCGCACCGCGAGCAGCCCGCCGTGAACCTTGGGGTGCAGCGTCTTGACCCGCCCGTCCATCATCTCGGGAAAGCCGGTCAGATCGGAAATGTCCATCACCGTCAGGCCCGCATCGCGCAGCGCCTTGGCGGTGCCGCCGGTCGAAACCAGCTCCACCCCGCGCGCCGCCAAAGCCTGGCCCAGTTCAACCAGCCCAGCCTTGTCGGACACCGAAAGCAGCGCCCGGCGGATCGTTACGTCATTCATCGCGGTGTTATCCCATTTTCTTCAGCAGCCAGGCGAAAGTCCCGCCGCCGCGAGAAACCAGTCCCTGGATCACCAGTTGCTGGATCGGCTGCGGACGGCCCTGCCCGTCGGCCCAGAGCGATTCCTCGATGGCCAGCTGGCCTTCGCCGCCGATCCGGAACTGCCAGTACGACCCATCGCCCAGCGCGAGGCCCGCGCCCTGGCCGTCTTCGCTGAGCCCGACCTCGACCCCAGGGCCGAGGTGAAAGCGGATCGCAAAGCCGACCTTGCCGGTCTTGCCCTTGCGCCCGGCCGGGATCAGCAGGTCCTCGCCGCGCAGTTCGGTGCCATCGTCGCGCAGGATCAGGATCCGGCGGTGGGTGAGGCCGAACCGGCCGACATAGCCGTTGTGGCTGGCCTCGATCCGGGTCGCCCCGGCGTTCTTCTCGCCAATCAGGGTGCGCCGGTCGAGATCGACTTCGGACACGCCCGAACCGATCTTGCCGCCGATCAGCACCGCGGTCGAATTGGCATCATCAAGCACCAGCGTCGAATGCGCCGCCGTTGCCCGCAGCCCTTGCTCAAGCCGGACCGGGATCAGTCCCCCGGCGCAGGCCGAACCGCCGCAATTGACCACCAGTCGCTGTCCGGCATGGCTGAATTCGAAGGCCAGCGTCGAAGCGCAGCCGGTGCGGGCATGCTTGGCCAGCGGCGGCGGGGCGGCGTCGAACTGGACTATGCCTTTCTGCGCAACCACCCGCTGGTAACCCCACTGGCGGACATCGCGCAAAGGCCGGGTCCGCACACCGCTCGCCTCGACCAGCGCGGCCAGTTCCTGCGCGTCCATCGCCCAGGAGCCTTGCCACGAACCCAGTGAGCCATCGCCGTGAGTCAGTGCGAGCAGCGGCGGCACCAACAGCCCCATGATCGCCTCGAGCGCCTGCGGCGGATCGCGGCGCACTGCCTGATAGCAGGCGCGCAGCCGCACCAGCAGCGTGATGGCCTCGATCTGGCCGAGCGGACTGCGCGAAAGCACCCCGCCATCATCGCCCACCAGCTCGCCCAGCGCGCGGATCAGGCCCGCTTCGCCAAACAGGCGGCGCGGCTTGCCATCGGGCAGCAGCAGCCCGGCGGCGACGATCCCGCACCAGCCCGCGACTTCGCCCAGCAGGTCTTCGGCGCGGCCGACATTCTTGTCGAGCCAGCGCGCGGTATCGCTGAGCGCGGCGAGCATCTTGGCGCGCAGCACCTTGTCCTGGCCCGAGAGGATCAGCGGAGCATGGACCAGCCAGTTGAGCTCACGCAGGCCGGCATTGCCGACCGTCCAGGCCGGGCCCCTGCCCGGGCGCGAGGGCGGCTTGGGATTGGCGGCGAGCCAGGCCCCCATGATCCGTTCGGCCACTCCGGCCACCGCTTCACGCGGGGCACAGGCTTCGAGGTCGGCCAGCCAGGCGAAGGAATGAACCACCCGCTCCAGCGGCGGCGCCATCCGCGCTGCGCCGGCGAAATCGATCTGGGCGATCGGCGACTTGACCCCGTGGACCAGGAAATGCCCGGCGCGCAGCGCGGTGCCCGCCACCTTGCTGCCCGGCAGCGGATTGGTGACTGTGGCCAGAAGGCGCGGCTTGGCCGCCTTGCGCAGCGGCGCGGTGAGGGTCGATCCGGGAATGCCCAGCCGGTAGGCCAGCCGAATCAGCCGCTCTCCGGCCTTGATCGAGGGCGGCGCAAAATCGGCCAAGGCCAACGCGCGGCCAGGCTCGACCACTTCGCCCGGAGCGGGCGCTTCTTCGGGCGCCGCGTCGCTCACCAGCCCGCCCTCATCGCTGGCTCCCAGCGGCATGGCCGGCGCATCGGCCAGATCGCTGGGCGCGGGACGGGACGAGAGCGCGGCATCCGACATGGATCATCCCGCCCCCTTGAGCGCGGCGATGTTGGCGGCGTAGCAATCGGGCCCGCCCTTGAAGGTGGCCGAGCCCGCGACCAGCACATCGGCCCCGGCATCCAGGCATTGCCGCGCGGTGACCGCATCGACCCCGCCATCGACCTCCAGGTGGATTGCGCGGCCGACCTTGTCGATCGACTTCCTGATCGCCTCGATCTTCCTGAGCTGGCTGGATATGAAGCTTTGCCCGCCGAACCCCGGGTTGACGCTCATCACCAGCACGAGGTCGATTTCCTCATAAAGGTAGTCGAGCATCTTGGCCGGCGTGCCCGGGTTAAGCGAAACCCCGGCTTTCTTGCCCAGCGCCTTGATCGCCTGAACGGTGCGGTGGGCGTGCGGGCCGGCTTCGGGATGGAAGGTGATGATGTCCGCACCCGCATCTGCAAAGGCCTGAAGGTATGGGTCCACTGGTGTGATCATCAAGTGTACGTCAAAGGGCTTTTGAGTGTGCCCTCTCAGCGCTTTGACGACCATCGGCCCGATCGTGATGTTGGGCACGAAGTGTCCGTCCATCACATCGACATGAATCCAGTCCGCCCCGGCGGCGTCAATTGCGCGCACTTCCTCACCCAGCCGGGCGAAATCGGCCGAGAGGATCGAAGGCGAAATAAGAGGTGTAGCCATGGCGCTGGAAACGGCTCCCGTTTGGACTGCCGTAACCACCGCATCTGGGGGTCACAAGGCGCAGGCGCGCTGTTTTCCACACTACATCTCGCGACTGGGCGCTTGCCCGACTCGGCTCACCGCGATTGACGCGGCAAAGGCTTGGCGGCACAGCGCAAGCCATGTCCGCGCCGCGTAGTCCCAGCCAGGCCATGGAGCTGATGGCCCGCGAAACCCGCGCGGCCTATGGCCCCGTACCGCATGGCCTGGACGGTATAGCGATCGGGCCGGGTTTTCGTCTGTTCGCTGAGGGGCAATTCTTGCTGCGCTGCGAAAGCGGCTATGGCTATCACTACGCTCCCGGCCAAGGGGTGACGATCGAACGTCCGCCCAGAGGCGATCCCGATGAGGAGACGCTGTGGCTCTATGGCAGCGTCTATAGCGCGGTTGCCTGCCTCAACGGGTTCTATCCACTGCATGCTTCGGCCATCGCGGTGGACGGCAAGGTCCACGCCTTTACCGGGCCAAGCGGAGCCGGAAAATCGACGCTGGTTGCCGGGTTGGGCCAGCGCGGTCTGCCGATGTTCTGCGACGATACGCTGCTGCTTGACCTGTCGGACCCGGCAAGGATCGTGGCCCTGCCCGGGCACAAGCGGCTCAAGCTGACGCCCGAGGCTCTGGCGCTGACCGGCACCGCAGCCCAGCAGCCGGTCGGGGCCGAAACCGGCAAGAGCTATGTCGCCCCGCCGGCCGGCGATGTGCGCGAGCCTTTGCCGCTGGCCAGACTGGTGTTCCTTGAGCAGGGCCAGGTCTGCCAATGGCAGGCCATCGGCGGTGCCGAACGGTTTGCACGGCTGGCCGATGACCATTACACGCAGGACCTGTACCGCGAAGCTGTCCGGCCTGACCGCGAAATGCAGTTTGCGCTGCGGGCCCGGCTGGCCGCGCAAGTCGATATGGCGCGGCTGGTCCGGCCAATTTCGGCTGAGGGATTCGCCGCTTCGCTCGATCTGGCTGCGGCCAGGCTGGGCGTTGCCGGCAAAGGAGAGTGAAGTTTGACCAAGATGCTGACCAAGCGGACCGACCAGTTCAGCGAAACCGCCATCGACGAGGAGATCGTGGTTATGTCGTTGGATAGCGGCGATTTCTTCTCGCTGACCGGGACCGCGCGGACGATCTGGCAGCTGATCGACGGCAATCGCGATCGCGCCGCGCTGCTGACCGCGCTGGCCGGTCACTATGGCTGCGAAGAAGCCGAAATCGCGGACGATCTCGATGCCTTTGTCGCCCAGCTCAGCCAGGCGGGGCTGATTGGCAACGCCTGATCCTTGGGCGGCCAGGCTGCGTACCATCGGGGCGGCGGGCCTGCTGTGCCTGGCCTGGCTGCTGGTCAGACTGGCTCCTTTGCGGTGGTGGCGGCGCAGTTTGGGGCCGTCCCCGGTCCTAGCCAGTCGCAGCGATCCGGTAGCGGCGCGGCACCTTGCTGCGCAGATCGAACGCGCCGCCTGGCGGCTGCCCTTCACGGTCAAATGCCTGCCTCAGGCAATCGTGCTGAGCTGGCAATTGCGTCGCCGCGCGATCGCGCATCGCGTCGTGTTGGCGGTGCGCCCGCCAGCCATGCGCGGCAGCGACAACATTTTGCACGCCTGGGTTGAATGCGGCGACGCCATTGTCCTGGGTGAGCTGCCCGGCCCGTGGCTGCAGATTTACCCGCCGCCCGGTGGCTGAATTCCTTGGTTTGGTACAATTTTGCAATTGCTTTATTGCAGGAAAAGTGGGCATAGGTCCCCCTAAGGAACCGGGTTCGCAACCCACAGCCGGTAATTTCGACGGAGCATCGATCATGGAAAAGACCACCCAGCAATGGACCAGACCCGAGCTGATCCGCCTTGGCAAGATCACCGATGTGGCCGGACCGAGCGGAATCGGCTCCCAGGCTGGCCCCAACAGCAAGTCGTAACCGGCTTTCCTGCCGCTAACGCGCCCATATGATTGCCGGATTTGCCGCCGGTCGGACACCTGTTGACCGCGGCAAAGTGGAAACCGTGCTGGCGAGGGCGCTCCGCACCGCGTTAGGCTGGCAGCAATTTGAAGGCAGCACGCTGGTTGGACCGGCCGAGAAGCCGGGTTCCGACCCTCCCGGCGCCAGTGTTGTCTATGGCTGGATTGACAATTCGGCCGAAATCGCCCGCGAACTCGGCCTTTCGCCCGAAACCGGACCGGGCCAGCTTTACACCGCAGCACTGAACCACTGGGGCCGCGCGGTCGATGCGCGGTTGATCGGAAGCTATTGCGCGATCACCGCGCTGGCGGGCGGGCGTTTGCGGCTGGTCCGTTCGCCCTGGTCCGCGCCGCCGCTGCATTTCGTGGCGAATGCGCAGCACCGCATGGCCTCCAGCGTGCTGCGCGTGCTGTTTGATGCCGGTCACCCGCGTGAGGTCGATGCCGATCACCTGATCGACCAGCTGCTGCAGGACCATCACGATTGCGAGCCGCGCGGCTGGTACTGCGGGATCGGCCGGGTCCCGCTGGGCTGCGCAGTCGAACTCAGTGACAAGGGGGTCAAACTCGAAAAATACTACGACCCTTGCTCGCCTGCGCCGGTCCGCTTCGCCCGCGATGAAGATTATCTCGCCGCTGCCCGCGAACTGGTGGATCGCGCCGCAGCAGTGGCTCTGGCCCAGGCGAAACGCCCGGGCATCATGCTGTCGGGCGGGCTCGACAGCCCGATCGTGGCCGAAGCCGTGGTGCGGCAGATGCCCGCCGACCAGGTGCTGCCCAGCTTTACTTTCGGACCCCATCCGGACTGGCAGGAGTCGGTCGGCGCACATCACTTCGGGGAAGAACGCGCATTCGTGCGGGCATTCGCGGCCTGTCACCGGCGGATCGAACCGCACTTTCCCTCGTCCGAAGGGCACGATTTCGACTACCGACTGCGCGATCTGCTGGCCTGCACCGATACGCCCACCGCCAATGTCGCCAATGTCGGGATTTTCCACGGGGTCTGGGAAGCGGCCAGGCAGCACGGCTGTGACACCATGCTGACCGCCGATTTCGGCAATTTCAGCTTCAGTGCCGAGGCCCCGTGGTATTCGGCCGAGTATCTGCTGCGCGGGCGCTGGAGCGCGCTGGCCAAGGCCTTGCGGGGCGAACCGACCGATGCTCGCCCGCTGCCCCGCAAATTCGCCGCGCTCTGCCTTTTGCCGCTGCTGCCGCGGCACCTGCGCGATCCGGTCCGCACATTGCTGGCCGGGAGCCCCGCCGACTGGGTCGAGCTGGCCAG
>JAGXTB010000191.1 GCA_018334165.1 Sphingomonadales bacterium
CTTGCCCGTCCCCCTCCACCATCCTCTGCGAGGATGGTCCCCCTCCCCGTGCCGGGGAGGATTACCAGCCCGTCTTCTTCTTGATCAGGTCCGCAATCGGATCCTTGCCCGGTTTCGTCGGCTTGGCTGCTTTCTCTGCCTTCGCAGGCTTCCCCGGCTTCCCTGCCTTGGGCGCGTCTGGCCAGGGGAGCAGCGGCTGGCGGGTCAGTTTCTCGGCCTTGGCGGGCTTCCCCGGATAGATGAACCCGCTGACCGGCCAGTGCGAGCCGCCCAGTGCCTGGATCGGCGCGTACCAGATCCGCACTGCGCTCCAGTCACCGGCTTCGGAGACGTCGACCACTTTGACATTGTCCTCGATCTGGCCGCGGCGGCCACCTATCGGGCTCCAGTTCGAATGGCGGATCAGGATCGTGCGCGAATCGATGATCTTGCTGACGGCGGCGACATGGCCCAGCCGGGAATTGCCGTGCGGCTTCAGCGCCATCACCGCGCCAACCTTGGGTGCAAAGCCGCGCGAATAGCGGCCCGCGGCCTGGTTCCACCAGGTCCAGGCATCGCCGCGGATCTGGATTCCGGTCAGCTGGCGGGCATAGGGGACGCATTGCAGGTAGGGCGGCAGGTTTGCGCCGCCGCCGCCGGTAACCGCGCTGTCGTCAGTATTTATCTCGATTCGGGCATTCACCGGCATTGCCAGAATGCTCGCCGCCGCGCCCGCCACCGTGAGAATCCGCTTGATCATGGTCCCTGCACATAGGGATAGGTGGTTAGGGCGAGGCTGCGCGGTTTGGTTAACAGCGCGGCAACCATTTGCCGTGCGCCTTGCAAAAAATTGCCGCTCGGCGCACAGGCGCGCTCATGGCGCTTCCCCCAAAACTCCCGCAGGTCATCATTATCGGTCGCCCCAATGTCGGCAAGTCCACGCTGTGGAACCGGTTGGTGGGCAAGAAACTGGCGCTGGTCGATGACCAGCCCGGGGTGACCCGCGACCGCCGTTTTGGCGAGGCGCACCTGTTGGGGCTCGATTTCCAGATCGTCGATACCGCCGGGTGGGAGGACGAAGATCCTGGCAGCCTGCCCGGGCGGATGCGCCAGCAGACCGAAGCTTCGCTGGTTGGCGCAGACGTCGCGCTGTTCGTGATCGATTCGCGCGCGGGCCTCACTCCGCTCGATGAAGAGATCGGCCGTTACTTGCGCGAATCGAGCGTTCCGGTGGTGCTGATCGCCAACAAGGCTGAAGGCAAGTCAGGTGATCACGGGATCTACGAAAGCTTCGCGCTGGGGCTGGGCGAACCGATTCCGTTTTCCGCAGAACATGGCACCGGCATGGCCGACCTGTTCGAATCGCTGCTGCCGCTGCTCGAAGGCAAGCAGCCCGAAGCGGAAGAGTTTGAACTATTCGACGAAGAAGACGAAGAGGCGCTGAATGCGGCGCCGCTCAAGCTGGCGATCGTCGGACGCCCCAATGCCGGCAAGTCGACGCTGATCAACGCCCTGCTGAAGGAAGACCGGCTGCTGACCGGACCCGAAGCCGGGATCACCCGCGATTCGATTGCGATCGATTGGGAATGGACCGATCCCGACAACGGTGAGGTGCGCCCCGTGCGGCTGATCGACACTGCGGGCATGCGCAAGAAGGCGCAAGTCACCGACAAGCTGGAAAAGATGGCAGTGGCCGACGCCCGCCACGCGGTCGATTTCGCCGAAGTGGTGGTCCTGCTGCTCGACGCGACGCGCGGGCTAGAGCACCAGGACCTCAAGATCGCCTCGATGGTGCTCGAAGAAGGCCGGGCCCTGATCATCGCGATCAACAAGTGGGACGTCGCGGGCAAAGACGCTGAGGAAGATGCCTCGACCCTGTTCAACGGGATCAAGACCGCGCTGGAAGATGGCCTGAGCCAGGTTAAAGGCCTGCCGGTGCTGACCGTATCGGCACGGACTGGCAAAGGGCTCGATACACTGATCAAGGTCGGCTTCGAAATCCGCGCGGCCTGGTCAAAACGGGTGCCGACCGGCCTGCTCAACCGCTGGTTCGAAGAAGCGCTTGAAAAGAACCCGCCGCCCGCGCCCGGCGGCAAGCGGATCAAGCTGCGCTATATCACCCAGGCCAAGACCCGCCCGCCCGGCTTCGTGCTGTTCGGGACCCGGCTGGATGACCTGCCGACCAGCTATCAACGTTACCTGGTCAACTCGCTGCGCCGCGACCTGGGCTTTGATGCAGTGCCGGTGCGGCTGACCCTGCGCAGCCCGAAGAACCCGTTCAAGAGCTGAAACCGGTTCGGGCTGGATGCAACAAAAAGCCCTTCCCCGGTGGGGAAGGGTTGGGATGGGGGTTCTACCTCTCGGGCGTGGAGCCCCCACCCCCAACCCCTCCCCGCCGGGGAGGGGGGAATCTCCTGCACCGGTTAAGGGGCGCTTGTTCGCCGACCCAGCAAAAAGGGGCGCAGCTTTCGCCGCGCCCCCTTTGTTGGCCGTGAAGGCCCGGATCAGAACATCAGCCGGATGCCTGCGACCACACCGTGGCTGGTGTAATCGTCGCGGTAAGAACCCTGGTAGGCCAGGAACAGCCCGCCTTCGTCGTCCGAAACCCAGTTGAGCCCGGCATCGACGTCAAACTGCGTCTTGGCCGCGCCGCGCCCGGTGACCGTGAAGGTCGAGGTCGGGATGTCGACAAAGGCTGCGGTCACGCCAGTGCTGGGCCCGGTACCGATCATGCTGCGGTAGGTGCCCTTGACGTAGGGCCGCCACTTGCCCTCGCTGCGGGTCAGCGTGGCGCCGGCCAGGAGGTCGGTACGGTCGGCATTGATCTTGCCCACGATCAGGTTGGCTGCGCCAGCGCCGGTTTCAGTGAAACCGTCAATCGAGCCCTTGTTGTATTCAACCCCAACGAAGGGCCGGAACGTGATCGGACCGGCATCGAGATCGGCCCCGATCCGCCCGCTGGCGGTCAGCAGCTTGCTTTTCGAATTGGCCGCAGCGACGCGCACGGCGGTGCCCGCCGTGCTGGTCTTGGTCGCCTTCAGCTTACCGAACTGGTAATCAACGATTGCGCTGACGAACAGCGGACCCATCGAATACTTGGCATAGGCACCCAGCTGATAGGCGCTGTCGCTGCCTTGCATCGTGCCCGGGCCATATTTCAGCGTGCCCTTCGAATAGCCCGCGGTCAGGCCGATCAGGTAGTTCGGGCTGGAGAAGTCATAGCCGCCGGCAAAGTTGAAGCCGGTCACCTTGGTCTTGTCGGTCCCGGTGACGTTGCCGCCCAGCGCACGCATCCCGAAGTTCAGCCACCAGCCCTTCTGGGCCTGATCACTGTTGTGATCGTACATGCGGGCCGAAACTTGCCGCTGGAACAGGCTGGCATGGTCACGCATCGAATTGGCATAGGCCAGGTAGCCCGCCGGGCTGACCGAATCGAAGAAGGTCTGGGCCTGGGCCGCGGTCAGGATATCGACCGAGCCGACCAGCGCGGCGGAATCGGTGGTCAGGTGCGTGTCGGCATAGGCGACCAGCGGCTGGAAGCCTGCGGCAACCGCCAGCTGGTTGGGCGTCGCGCCCGAACCCAGCCCGGCGGCATAGGTGGTGGTACGGTCAACCCGCAGCTGGAAGGCTTGCTGGGCGCCCGCGAGGGTAACGATCCCGACCGGCGTGAAGGTAATGAAGGTCAGAACGTTGCCGGTGATCGCGCTGAAGCTGCCGGTTACGCCCTGATCGCCGACCACCACGTTGTAGAGCGTGTTGGTGGGGTAATAGGCATTGGTCACGGTCAGCGCCAGGGTGCCGCCAAGCGTTGCCGTGCCGCTAGCGCGAACCTGGCTGTAGGTGCCCCCGGCAACCGGTCCGGTGGTGGTCTGCGGGCC
This sequence comes from Sphingomonadales bacterium, assembly GCA_018334165.1. Taxonomy (GTDB): domain Bacteria; phylum Pseudomonadota; class Alphaproteobacteria; order Sphingomonadales; family Sphingomonadaceae; genus Novosphingobium. The sequence continues at coordinate 3,858 of JAGXTB010000191.1, forward strand.
GACCATGATACCAAGCGTGCCAGCGCCGGTCTGCACGAAATTGCCATTGATGTTCAGCAAGGGGCGAACGTTGCCGCTACCCACATTGAGGCGATTGGAGTTGGTGAACGAGGTTCCGGCCGAAGTGAACTGGGCAATCACCGAAGCACCGGTCAGCGTCATCGTCCCGGCATTGTTCACGGTCGTCGCATCACCGGTGTTGATCGTTCCGGTGAAGATCCCGGCTGCGGTATTCTGGATGTTGACCGTGCCAGTGGCGGCGGTCTGGGTGATCGAGCCGCTGAACTTGCCGGCATTGGTCAGGTTGAGATTGCCGGTTGCCGCTACGTTGCCCGAAAAGCCGAAAGCGATGTTGTTGTTGGTGAAAGTTGAGACATTGGCCCCGATGCTGGGTCCGAACACCACATTGCCGGTCACCGCGGCGGGCGCGCTGGCATTGTTGATGAACGTGCCGCCGACCCCGAAGCGGGCGACGTTGAAGCCTGCCGCAGCGCTGAGCGTGCCGTTGTTGGTCAGGGTCGAGAAATCGCCCAGCACCACGCCTTCCGATCCGGCGGTGGTTCCAGCCTGGACCAGCGAGGCCCCGGTGGCGTTGGTGACGGTGCTGTTCGCTCCGACAGTCAGGGCGGCGGTGCCGGCCGCGCCGTTGAAGGTGCCCGAATTGACGACGGTTGCCGAGCTGCCGATGGTCATCGGCCCGGTTACGGTGCCGCCCGCCTGGGCATCGACCGAAACGCCCGAACTGCCATTGGCATAGGGGCCGGAGGTTCCGGTGCAGGTCACCACCAGACCAACCGCAGTGCAGGTGGCCATGGCCGGCGAGGCGACGGCCGCCAGGCCGACTGCCAGCGCGCCGGCAAGCGGCCGCATCGAAAGGTTGATCTTGCGCGAAATAGGAGTCTTGGAGATGGTCATTAGGGGGCCCTTTTTGCTCCGGGTCTGATCCGTGCCCGGGCCTTAATCGCAGATGAATAATGGCGCAATCAATGCTTGCGTATAGGCAGCATTCTCCATTCGGTCAGGCTGCGCCACAGCCATTCGAGCGGCCCCTGGCGATAGCGTGCCAGCCAGGGCTTGCTCCAGGCCAGCATCAGCGCCCAGCCCAGGAAGACGAACTGCCACAAGGCGGCGGCCCCGTATTGCCCGAACAGGCCCAGTCCCCAGCCATAGAAGATCGCGCACATGACCACCGTGGTGCCCAGATAGTTCGAAAAGGCCATGCGCCCGGCGGCTTCCAGCCGCTGCCCCAGCCACGTTGCCAGCAGGCGCGGAGTGGCTAGCACCAGCAATGCGGCATAGCCCAGCGCGGCCAGCAGGTGCGGAATACTCAGCAGATAGCTGATCGCCATCTGCATCGCCAATTCGGGATAGCCGCGCGGATGCGCCCAGGCGGTGAAGCCCAGCGTGCCGATCAGTCCTAGCCCGGTTGCCCCCACAGCCAACGCCATCAGCTTGCGCCTCGGCCATTCACCGGCAAAGAAGCCGCTGCCAAGCAGCGCCATCCCGATCATGACATAGGTCAGGGTTTCTCCCCAGATCGTGGCAAGCAGCGCCAGCGGATAGGCGGGATGGGCGGACTGGCGGGCCGCAACTTCGTTTGTGTAAGACCCTAAGGTGTTGACCGTGTCGGCCTGGTCTGCCCGGCGCTTTTCGGCGACGATCACGGCATAGTCCCGGCGTTCCTGCACGCTGGCAGTGCCTTCGGCGACGCGTTGTTCCTGCAGGACGCTTGGTGCCCAGTTGGCAATGCCCCAGATCTGCCAGACCAGGAACACCGGCAGCGCCAGCCCCAGCAGTTGCCCCGGCGAGGTGTTGCGCATGTACAGCGCGCCCAGCCCGATACAGGCATAGATGAACAGCACGTCGCCATCCCACAGCAGCGCGAAATGGAGCCAGCCGATCAATGCCAGCCACCACAGCCGGCGGACCTGAAGGCCAGCGCCGTCGCGGCCTTGCTCTTCGCGGCGCTGGATAAACAGCAGCATGCTGGCCCCGAACAGGATCGAGAACAGCGCGCGCATCTTGCCTTCGAAGAACAGCAGATTGAACGCGAAGGCCCAGTTGTCGGCCGCGCTGCCCGGAGCGGGCAGGTTGGGGGAGTAGCTGGTCGATGACGGTGCAGCGAAACTGGTGATGTTGACCGCCAGGATGCCCAGCACGGCCACCCCGCGGATCAGGTCAAGCGTGCGGATCCGGTCAGGGGCGTCGGCGTTCACGCCTCAGCCGGGCACGGCAACGCAGGTAAAGCCCGCCGCTTTCAGCCGGGCGCAAGCAGCCTGCGCGCCCGCCTGGCTGTAGTTCCCGGCTTGCAGCTTGGTCACCGCGCCAGCCTTGACGTTGAGCCGCGGGTGCCCGGCCAGTTCCGGGCGGCCTTTGACCCTGGCCCACAGCGCGTCGGCATTGGCCGCAACCCCGAAAGCGCCCAGCTGGATCCGCCACGATCCGCCAGCAGCGGGCATCGGTGCGGGAGCAGGCGGCGGGGCGGGACGCGGCGGCTGAGCGGCAACCGGGCGCGGTGCGGGTGGGGTCACGCCCGGCGCCGGGCCCTGGTGCACGCGCACCGGGCTGGCCCCTGCCTGGCGGATGCGCGTGTCCTCGGCGCTGTCGTTGGGGCGGGTCAAGACCGGGAACGCCCCTTGCGCCGACTGGGCCGCGCCCTGGGCCGAAGCTACGGTTGGCCCCCTGACCGGGGCGGGAACGGGACCAGGCACCTGGCTGCCCAGATCGACTGCGGCGAGCTGGCGTGCGCGGGTGGCGTCGGCCTGGCTGGCGAGCTCTGCGGCCAGCTGCACGCCTTGCTGGCGCTGCTCATAAGGGATGTGCTGGTCCATCTGGGCCATCGCGCCGGCCGCTTGGGGCAAGCCCTGCTGCTGCGCCAGAGTGACCAGCGCATAGGCCCGGACCCAGTCCTTGGGCACCAGCTCGCCATTGAAATGCATCACGCCCAAAAGGTACTGCGCGCGCGGATCGCCGCGATCGGCGGCGGCGCGGATATAGGGCAGGCCACGCTGGCGATCACCGCGCTGGAACAGCAGCAGCCCATAGTTGTCGCCCGCCTGCAGATGGCCCATGGCGGCTGCCTGGGCGAACAGCTGTTCGGCCTTGATCAGGTCTTGCTTGACGCCTTTGCCCAGCTTGTAAGCCTGGCCCAGGTTGAACAGTGCGTCGGCATCGCCTTTGGCGGCTTGCGCCTGCCATTCCTTGACCGCGCCGGCATAGTCGCCCTTGGTCCAGGCATCGACTCCGGCCCTGGTATCGGCATGTGCGGGGGCGGAAAGAATCACTCCGGCACCCAGCGCCAGTGCGGCGATCAAATAATTGCGGCCCATTGAAAAATTCCTGTCCCCACGCAGGCGGATTAAGCCAGGGCGGCGCCAAAGCAGCCCGCGCCAGACCCGCCAGCGGTCTGCAATGCTTAACTGACATAGTAAATGGCACGTTAGCAATGGATTAATGCACCCACTGACCTCGCCTCAGGCCGCAGCCCAGCGTGGGCGTTAACTCAAAATTAGGAACGATCTGCGATCCCCCACGGCAAGTCCAATTGGGCTCCTGCTTTTGTTTAGGGGGAATTGCATTGCGCGTACTGGCATTGGCATCACAGAAGGGCGGATCGGGCAAGACTACCTTGTCCGGGCACCTGGCCGTGCAGGCCCAGCGCGCTGGCGCTGGTCCGGTCGTGTTGATCGACATTGACCCCCAGGGTTCACTGGCCGATTGGTGGAATGAGCGCGAGGATGAATTCCCCGCTTTCGCACAAACCACTGTCGCGCGGCTCGCCGCTGACCTTGCGGTGCTGCGTCAGCAGGGCTTCCGCCTGGCCGTCATCGATACCCCGCCTGCGATCACCATGGCGATCCAGTCGGTTATCGCGGTCGCCGAACTGATTGTTGTCCCCACCCGTCCCAGCCCGCACGATCTGCGCGCCGTCGGCGCCACGGTCGACCTGTGCGAGCGCGCAGGCAAGCCGCTGATCTTCGTGGTCAATGCTGCCACGCCCAAGGCCAAGATCACTTCGGAAGCTGCTGTTGCCCTTTCGCAGCATGGCACCGTTGCCCCGATTACGCTGCACCACCGCACCGATTTCGCGGCCTCGATGATCGACGGGCGCACGGTGATGGAAGTCGATCCCAATGGCCGCAGCGCCGCCGAAGTTGTCGCGCTGTGGAACTACATTTCGGACCGGCTCGAAAAGAACTTCCGCCGCACCGTGTTTGCCGCGCCGACCACAGTGTCCTCGATCCAGGGCGTGCATCGCTCGGCCGGAGGCTTCGGCCGCCGGGTCGCCGGTTCTTAAGGGAGCCGCGCGGGCATGGCCGATCCCAAACCATTCGCGTCGCTCAATCCCGCGCTGCTGGCGCGCAAGGGCGGTGCCAAGCCGGCCATGCGTTCGCAGGCCAGCGCGGTGATGGTCAGCCACGAAGACCTTGGCTGGAACGACATGGGCTACGAACCCCACGAAGCCGAAATTGTGCCGATCAACGGCGAATCGCACGGCCAGTCCGGAGTGCCCGAAGTGGTCCGCCAGCAGCGCGCGATTGCCCGCCAGGTTGCCAGCGAGCGCCGCTCGGCTTTGGCCGACGGCCGCCGCGCGGCTTTTACGCTGCGGGTCGATGCCGAACGCCACCTCAAGCTGCGGCTGGCCTGCACCGTCAAAGGTCGCAGCGCCCAGCAACTGGTGACCCAGGCGCTCGACCAACTGCTCGATAGCCTGCCCGATATTTCCGATCTGGCCGCTCAGGTGGCCAAACGTCGCAATTAAGTTTTTGAGAGGAAGGGAGTTTTCCCATGAATAGCAAGCGCATCACTCGCTCTGTCCTGCCCATCGGGGTCGCTGGCGCCATCGCCATCGCTCTGGCCGCAGGCGCGGGGGTCAGCACCGGGGCCGTGGCCAAGAACACCCCCGACAAGACCGCCGCCGAAGCGCAGAAGGCGCTGGCCAAGGGCGATGCCGAAAAGGCGATCGTGCTGGCTGAAGGCATCGTTGCGGCCAATCCGCGCGAAGCCAGCTATCGTGCGCTGCTGGGCCAGGCCTACCTGCGCGCCGGACGCTTCACTTCGGCGGTCACCACGTTCAACGATGCGATGAAGCTGGGTGACAATTCGAGCAAGACCGCGCTGTCGCTCTCGCTGGCCTATGTCGGTGCGGGCCGCAATGCCGAGGCCGTCGGGATCCTCAACGACTGGCGCGATGCCATTCCCGCGTCCGACCTGGGCCTCGCCTATGCGCTGGCCGGGGAAACCGGGCGCGGCACCGCGATCCTGACCGATGCGCTGCGTTCGGGCGACAAGTCGCCCAAGCTGCGCCAGAACCTGGCCTATGCCTTCGCGCTCGACGGGCGCTGGCGCGAAGCCCGGCTGATGGCCGCGCAGGACGTCCCCGCCGACCAACTCGATGCGCGTCTTTCGACCTGGGCCGCTCAGGCCAAACCTGAAGATTCGAAGCAGCGGGTCGCGGGCCTCCTGAAGGTCCCGATGCGCGCCGATCCGGGCCAGCCGACTGCCTTGGCACTCAATGCCAATGGCGATCAGGTTCAGCTTGCCGCCGAAGTCGGCGCCGCGCGCAACCCGGTTCCGGCCGGTGAATTGCCCGCGACCGGCGAAAGCGCCACTGCGCTGGCGCAGTACCGTCCGGTCGATGCTCCGGCTGCGCCCGAAGCAACGCCCGAGGCATTTTCTTCGCAGTTTGCCAATGTCGAAATGGTCCAGCCGCTTCCTGCCGTTTCGCCTGAAGCCGCTCCGGTGGCCAAGCCGCGCCCGGTTCGCGTCGCCGCTGCGGTTGTTCCGGCCAAGCCCAAGGCGGTTGCGCACCGTCCGGGTCTGCGTCCGCGCCAGGCCAGCGTCCGCGTGGCCGGCAAGGGCAGCAGCCATGCCGTCCAGCTCGGCTCGTTCGGCAGCGAGCAGGGCGCTCGCCGCGCCTGGGGCTACTACGCCAAGAAGAATCCCGAACTGCGCAATTTCAAAATGGCGATCAGCCAGGCCACGGTGAAGGGCAAGCGTTACTGGCGCGTTGCCGCAGCCGGCCTCGATGGCCGCGGTGCGGGTGGCCTGTGCTCGGCAGTCAAGAGCCGCGGCGGGGTCTGCTTCGCCTATTCGGTCAGCCCGGCGCGCGGCGGCCAGATGATGGCCCAGGCCAAGGTCAAGGCCAGCCCCAAGCTGGCGTTCAAGCCCAAGGCCGCTCCGGTCGTCAAGGGTCCTGCCGGTCCTTCGAACACCCGCAAGAAATAAGCGAAAACGACCCCATAACGGGCCCATAACGGGATCGCAGCCCCTCCCCATTGCGGGAGGGGTTTTGCGTTTGGGCGTCGCTAATCCGCGATCAGCATGCCGCCTTTGAATAGCGCCAGCACGCGGCCTTCGACGCCCTGCTTGTCAAACGGGGTATTGCCCGCAGTGGCCGCCATCATGTCGGAATCGACCACCCAGGGCTTGGCCGGGTCAATCAAGGCAACGTCGGCTTCAAGCCCTTCCTCAATCCGGCCTGCCTTGACCCCAAGCAGTGCGGCGGGGTTGGCGGCCAGCAGTTCGAAAGCGCGCGGCAGGTCAATCACGCCGTCGCGGACCAAGCCCAGCGTTAGCGGCAGCAGCGTTTCGGCCCCGGCCATGCCCGGTTCGGCATCCGCGAAGGGCAGCCGCTTGTCCTCGGGTCCGCGCGGATCGTGGCCGGATGAGATCACGTCGATGGTTCCGTCGCTCAGTCCGGCCAGCACAGCTTGCCGGTCAGCCTCGCTGCGCAGCGGCGGGGAGAGGCGGGTGAAGGTCCGGAAATCGCCGATCGCGGTGTCGGACAGCATGAAATGCGCCGGTGTCACCCCGGCGGTCACCTTGATCCCGCGCGCCTTGGCGGCGCGGACCAGCGCGAGGCCCTTGGTTGTTGTCACCTGACGGAAGTGAATCCGCGCGCCGGTCAGTTCGGCCAGCGCCAGATCGCGGGCAATTGCCAGCGCCTCGGCTTCGGCCGGGGCGCTAGGCAGGCCCAGCCGGGTCGCCATTTCGCCGGCGGTGGCGACTGCCCCGCCGGTCAGCCCGGCATCCTCGGCATGGGTGATAACAACCAGACCCAGCATCGCGGCATAGGACAGCAAGCGGTGCATGGTGCCTGAATCGCCGATCCAGCGTCGCCCGGTGGCAACCGCCTTGGCCCCGGCATCGCGCATCAGCGCCAGTTCGGCGATTTCGGATCCGGCAAGATCGCGGGTCGCGGCGGCCAGCGGGTGGACCCACAGGTCGGGCTTGCCCGATTGCGCGGCAAACCGGACCGAGCTGGGCTTGTCCAGCACCACGCCCTGATCGGGCATCAAGGCCGCACGAGTGATCCCGCCGAAATGAAAGGCCGGCTTGTCGATCGCGAAGACCCCCAGATCGACCAGCCCGGGCACAATCAACGCGCCTTTGGCATCGATCACCAGGTCGTCAGGCCCGGCTATCGCCCCGCCGACAGCGCGGATCAGCCCGCCCTCGCAGCGCAGCGATCCGGGCACCGGCGGCTTGCCGGGCAGCACCAGCTGGCCGCCGGTGATGGTCAAGGGACGCGGCGCGCTCATGCCCAGCCCTCCAGCCCGCGGGTTCGGCGGGTCAGCACGTCAAGGCAGGCCATGCGGATCGCCACGCCCATTTCGACCTGGGTGGTGATCGCGCTGCGCGCTCCTGAGGCATTTTGGGCCAGATCGGCGACATTGCTGTCAATCTCCACCCCGCGGTTCATCGGGCCGGGGTGCATCACCAGAGCATCGCCCTTGGCCTTGGCCAGCCGGTCCAGAGTCAGGCCGTAAAGGTGGCGGTATTCGCGGGGGCTGGGGATGAACTGCCCGCTCATCCGTTCCTGCTGAAGCCGCAGCATCATCACCACGTCGCTGCCAACCAGCGCGGCGTCGAAATCGTGGAACGGGTGAACTTTCAGCGCTTCGATATCGGCGGGCATCAGCGCGGGCGGGGCGCAGACGCGCACCTCAGCGCCCAGCGTCGTCAGGCAATGGATGTTCGAGCGCGCGACCCGGCTGTGCAGGATGTCGCCGCAGATCGTCACCCGCATCCCTGCGAACTCCGCGCCTTTGGCATGGCGGATCGTCAGTGCATCGAGCAGGCCTTGAGTGGGATGCTCGTGCTGGCCGTCGCCGGCGTTGAGCACCGGGCAATCGACCTTGTCCGCGATCAGCTGCACCGCGCCGCTGCTCTGGTGCCGGATCACGATCGCATCGGCGTGCATCGCGTTCAACGTCATCGCCGTGTCGATCAGCGTTTCGCCTTTCTTCACAGAGCTTTGCGCGGCATGCATGTTGACCACATCGGCGCCCAGCCGCTTGCCCGCGATCTCGAAGCTTAAGAGCGTGCGGGTGCTGTTTTCGAAGAAGGCGTTGATGATCGTCAGGCCAGCCAGCCGGTCATTGCGCTTGTGCGGCTGGCGGTTCAGTTCGACCCATTGTTCCGCTTCGTCGAGCAGGAACAGGATCTCCCACGGGGCCAGCCCCGCAAGGCCCGTAAGGCTGCGGTGCGGGAAGGCGGCGGAGCCAGCCGGATAGCGGCCCGCAGCATCAAGGTTCGGCGATGTCATTGAAGACGGTGCCTTAGCGGCCATAGTGGTCATCCGCAAGCCGCAGTCGGCGGTTCATCGACAGCACACTGGCCAATCGCGCCGGCGCTGCCTATGTCTTCGGCCAAGTCCCTTCAAAGAAAGCCCCAAGCAATGCTGTTTGCCCGCAAGGTCTGGCACCTCCTGGTCGCGATCAAGGATGGCCTGGTGCTGTTCTTCATGCTGCTGTTTTTCATCATGCTCTATGGCGCGCTGACTGCCCGGCCCAGCGCCGGTCTGGTCAAGGACGGCGCGCTGCTGATCAAGCTCAATGGCTCACTGGTTGAGGAACCGTCCGAAAGCGATCCGCTTGAACTGCTGATGGGCGGGGCCCCAATCCGCGAATATCGCACCCGCGATGTGGTTCGCGCGATCAAGCTGGCGGCCAAGGACGACCGGATCAAGGCGGTGGTGCTCGACCTGTCGAGCTTCACCGGCGGCGGGCTGGTCAATGTGGAGGAAGTCGCCGCGGCGATGGACGAAGTGCGCGCCGCCAAGAAGCCGGTGCTGACTTATGGCATCGCCTATCTTGACGACGGGGTGATGCTGGCGGCCCATGCCAGCGAGGCCTGGGTCCATCCGATGGGCGGCGCGGCCATCGCCGGACCGGGCGGCAACCAGACCTACTACGCCGGGCTGCTGGAACGCTTCAAGGTCAAGGTCCATATTTACAAGGTCGGGACCTACAAGGATTTCGTCGAACCCTATCTGCTCGACCGGGCCTCGGCACCTTCGAAGGAGGCACGCACCGCGCTGCTCGAATCAATCTTCGACAATTGGCTGGCCAATGTCAGCAAGGCCCGGCCCAAGGCGCAATATGCCCAGGTCGCCAAGGACCCGGTGACATGGGTCAAGGCTTCGAATGGCGATCTGGCTCAGGCCGCGCTCAAGGCCGGGATGGTCGACAAGCTGGGCGATGCGGTGGAATTCGGCGAACGCGTCAAGCAACTGGCCGGAGAGGACGGGTCGAGCAAGCAACCGGGCAGCTATGCCCATTCGGGCATGGGCGCATTGCTGGCCGCACATCCGGCGGACCAGGATGGCAAGGCCATCGCGGTGGTGACGGTCGCGGGCAACATTGTTGACGGCAAGGCCGGGCCGGGGACTGCCGGGGGCGACCGAATCACCCGGCTGATCGACGAGGCCAATGCCGACGATGCCGCCGCGCTGGTGCTGCGGATCGATTCGCCCGGCGGCTCAGCGCTGGCGTCCGAACAGGTTCGCAAGGCAGTCGAACGCTTCAAGGCCAAGGGCAAGCCAGTGGCGGTGTCCTTCGCCAATGTTGCTGCCAGCGGCGGCTACTGGATCGCGACCGGCGGCAATCGGATCTTCGCCCAGCCGAGCAGCGTTACCGGCTCGATCGGAATCTTCGCGATCATGCCTTCGTTTGAAGGGACCCTGGCGCAATACGGGATCACCTCGGACGGGGTGCGTACCACACCGCTCAGCGGCCAGCCAGATGTGATGGGCGGCTTCACCCCCGAAACCCACGAGCTGATGCAAGGCTCGATCGAATCCGGCTATCGCCGGTTCATCGATTTGGTCAGCAAAGCGCGCGGCAAGACCCCTGAACAGGTCGATGCGGTTGCCCAGGGGCGCGCCTGGGATGGCGGCACGGCGCGGCAGAACGGGCTGGTCGATCAGTTCGGCGGGCTGGACGATGCGCTGGCCTGGGCGGCCAAGCAGGCCAAGCTGGAAAGCTGGCACGCCCGGCACTATGGCGGCGAGGCCGATCCCTATGCCAGCCTGCTGGAACGGCTGGGCGGCGGCGAGGAAAAAAGCGCCGGGCAGGGGCGCGATCTGTTCGCCCAGATGGCGCTGCGCGAGCAGGCCAAGCAGAGCCGTGCCTTGGCTCAATTGAGCTGGCTGGGCGAGGCGCGCGGGGCGCAAGCTTTGTGCCTCGATTGCCCGGTCCCGGTGGGCGGTGTTCGGCTCGAAAAGCAGTCCAATTGGCTGCTCAAACTGGCAACCGTGCTGGGGATCGGCTGAGGTGCACTATCCTCGCTTGCCCTTTGGCAAAGGGGCCACTAAGGGCCACGCCTTGATTCCAGACTCTCGCGCTCAACTGCGGGGGTGTGGCTTCGTCGGGCCGCGGGCGTGGCGGAATTGGTAGACGCGCTGGTTTTAGGTACCAGTATCGCAAGATGTGGGGGTTCGAGTCCCTTCGCCCGCACCAGTTCCACTGGCATCGCCGTCCAACGGGGCAATTAGTTCGAAAAGGCCTGTTTAGTCATGCAGATTGTCGAGACCACCAACGAGGGTTTGAAGCGCGCCTACAGCGTGAAGATCGCGGCCAAGGATATTGCCGCGCGCATTGATGGCGAAGTGGCGAAGATCGCCCCGCAAGTGCGCATGCCCGGCTTCCGTCCCGGCAAGGTGCCCGCCAATCTGGTCAAGAAGATGCACGGGCCGCAGCTTCACCAGGAAGCGCTCAACACCTCGGTCCAGGAAGCGATCCAGAAGCTGCTGGGCGAAAACAAGCTGCGCCCTGCGATGCAGCCGCAGATCGCGCTGGGTGAAGGCTATGAAGAAGGCAAGGACGCCGAGCTGAGCGTCAGCCTTGAAATTCTGCCGACGATCCCGGCCCCGTCGATCGACGGCCTCAAGCTCGACAAGCTGGTCGTGCCGGTCAGCGATGCCGAAGTCGATGAACAGGTCGCGCGCCTGGCCGGCAATGCCAAGAGCTTCGTCGATGCCAAGAAAGGCAAGAAGGCCGAAGACGGTGACCAGCTGATCATCGACTTCACCGGCAAGCTGGGCGGCGTCGAATTCGACGGCGGCAAGGCCGAAGATGCGGCGCTCGAAATCGGCTCGGGCCGGTTCATCCCGGGCTTCGAGGAACAGCTCGTCGGCGTGAAGGCTGGTGACGAAAAGACCATCACCGTGACGTTCCCGGCCGACTATCCGGCTGAGAACCTCAAGGGCAAGGACGCCCAGTTCGACATCGTGGTCAAGGCCGTCAAGGTCGCTGGCGAAACCAAGATCGATGACGAATTTGCCAAGAGCCTGGGCCTGACCGACCTCGCCCAGCTCAAGGGCCTGCTGCGCGGCCAGCTGGAACAGGAAACCGCTGGCCTCACCCGCACCCAGATGAAGCGCGCGCTGCTCGACATTCTGGCCGCCGGGCATGATTTCGACGTGCCGCCGAGCATGGTCGAGGCCGAATTCCAGCAGATCTGGGCCCAGCTCCAGCAGGAAGCTGCCCAGGACGCCGATCCGGCCGCTGCGCTGAAGGAAATCGAGGACGAGAAGGGCGAATACGAAGCCATCGCCGTGCGCCGCGTGCGCCTGGGGCTGCTGCTCTCGGAAATCGGCCAGGCCAACGGGGTCGAAGTCAGCAGCCAAGAAATGTCCATGCTGATGCAGCAGGCTGCTCAGCAGTACCGCCCGGAAGACCGCCAGCGGTTCGTCGAATACATCCAGCAGGATGCCCTCGCTGCCGCCCAGCTGCGCGCGCCGCTCTATGAAGACAAGGTCGTCGATTTCCTGTTCGACAAGGCTGAAGTCACCGAAAAGACCGTGACCAAGGAAGAACTCCAGGCCGCGATCGAAGCCGAAGAGACTGCTCCGGCTCCGGCCAAGAAGGCCGCGCCCAAGAAGGCCGCTGCCAAGAAGGAAGCGGCGCCCAAGGCCGAAGACAAGCCGGCCAAGGAAGCCAAGCCCAAGGCCGAGAAGAAGGAAGCGGCGCCCAAGGCTGAAAAGGCTGAGAAGAAGGCTGCACCCAAGAAGGCTGCGGCGAAGAAGTAAGCTTCTCGCCAGACCAGTTCTCAAAGGGCTCCGGAGCGATCCGGGGCCCTTTGTCGTTGTGATCTAGGTGTGAGCTTTCAGGAGGTTGTTCATCCGGTCGTTCCTCCAGACTCGAAGTGTTGCAACCTCAGTCTGGTCCGGTCAGGCCGGATGAACAACCTCCTGAAAGCTCACATCTAGCGCACCTTGCAAGTGCTGATCCCCAGCACCGAATAGAGCGGGCAGGCGCCCACCAGCCCGGTCAGCAGCGGCACCACGCCGATCCAGGTCCAGGGGGTGTAGAGCCCGCGAAAGGCCAGCACCAGCAGCACCACGCCCAGCGCCACGCGGGCGACGCGGTCAATCGTTCCTTCGTTGCGGGTCATTTCGAACTCCTGCTGCGAACTTGCGCCCAAGAAGCGCCCGGTTGGTGCCGGAGATGAAATGATCCAGATCAGTTTCGGCCAATGCGGACGCTCATTCGCCCCAGCGTTTGAAGCTGGGCGGTTTCAGCGTCACTGTCCGCGCGCGTTCATAGGCGGCGCCCAGTTCCAGCACCAGCTTGTCGCCCCACTTGGGCCCGATGAAGCTCAGCCCCACCGGCAGCCCTTCGACATCGCCCATCGGCACGGTCAGGTGCGGATAGCCCGCCACTGCCGCCAGCGATCCGGCGCCGATCCCGATGTAGTGATCGCCGTTGACCAGGTCGATCGGCCAGGTCGGGCCCTCGGTCGGGGCGATCAAGGCCACCACCTTGTTGTCGGCCAGCAGCTTGTCGATCCCCTCAGGCCCCGCCAACCGCAGCGAATTGGCCCGGGCCTTCTGGTACACCGCGCGGTCGACCGGGCTTTCGGCCTTGATGAAAGTCTCCTGCCCGAACCAGCGCAGCTCTTCGTTGGCGTGGTCCTTGTTGAACATGATCACATCGGCAAGACTGCGCACCGGCGGCGTGCCGGGCAGGCCCCCAAGATAGGCATTCAGATCCTCGCGCAGCTCGAAATAGAGCACCACGCCCTCGTCACGGCCGAGCTCGCCGGGGAAGTCATAGGCGATCGGCACCAGCACCGCGCCGGCGGCAGAAAGGTCCATCAAGGCCCGGTCAAACACCCGGTTGACGCCGGGATGCTTGCCGCTCTGCTTGCTCAGCACCCCGATCCGCACGCCCTTGAGGCTGGAGAGGCCGAGGCCTGCGGTATAATCGGTCTTGTACTTGTCGGCCTCCAGCGTCGCCGGATCAGCCGGGTCGCTGCCGGCCATCGCGCCCAGCAGCAGCGCGGCGTCGGCAACCGAAGTCGCCATCGGCCCGGCGGTGTCCTGGCTGTGGCTGATCGGCACCACATGGGTGCGGCTGACCAGCCCGACGGTGGGCTTGAACCCGACGATCCCGTTGGCGCTGGCCGGGCAAGTGATCGACCCGTCGGTCTCGGTCCCGACCGCCGCCCAGGCCATCCCCGCCGCAATCGCCGCCCCGCTGCCCGAGCTGGAACCGCAAGGGTTGCGGTCGATCGCATGCGGGTTCTTCGTCTGCCCGCCCACGCCCGACCAGCCCGAGGAACTCGCGTTGGAGCGGATGTTGGCCCATTCGCTGAGGTTGGTCTTGCCCAGCACCACGGCGCCATCGGCCCGGATCCGCGCCACCAGCGGCGCATCGCGGCCAGTCTTGTTGTCCTTCAGCGCCAGGCTACCCGCAGTGGTCGCCCACTCCCTGGTCTCGACATTGTCCTTGACCAGCACGGTCCGCCCCCTGAGCCGCCCAGTCGCCGAAAGCCGCGCCGCTTCGGCTGCCGCTGCCGGATTGAACGCGATCACCGCGTTCAGCCGCGGG
>JAGXTB010000192.1 GCA_018334165.1 Sphingomonadales bacterium
CCCTCCACCACCTTCGGTGGTCCCCCTCCCCGTTCCGGGGAGGAAGGGCCTTGCCCGCGAATCTTGCATCTGCGAAAAGCCCGCCAGCATGCCCGACCCGCGGATCATCCATATCGAGCTCGACGAAGCGACGATCCTGTGGCGCAATGCCGATATCGAGCAGGAACGGCGGATCGCGATCTTCGATCTGATCGAGGAAAACCTGTTCAAACCCATGCGCGCCTGGGAGGCCGGGCACGAGGGACCCTACCGGATCAAGCTGGCGGTCGATGACGGACGCTTGCTGCTCGAAGTGGCCGACCAGGATGGGCAGCTGCTCGAACAGCTGATCCTGGGCCTCGGCCGGTTCCGCCGTCCGATCCGCGAATATTTCGCGATCTGCGATTCGTACTACCAGGCGATTCGCAAGGCCACCGCCAGCGAAATCGAGACGATCGACATGGCCCGCCGCGGGGTCCACAACGAGGCGGCCGAACTGCTGCTCGAACGGCTGCAAGGCAAAGTCGAAACCGATTTCGCCACCGCCCGGCGGCTGTTTACGCTAATCTGCGTTTTGCATATCAGAGGCTAGATTGCACCGATATCCAGCTGATGGCACCCTGGACTGAATCTCGGCACAATCTAGACTGACCAACACAGGGGTTCGCAGATTCATGGCACGCACCAAGACCAGTCGCTGGCGGCTGCGCCTGTTTGGCGCGGTGCTGCTGTTGGCGCTGATCGCGGCGGGCTGGGGCTGGTGGACGGTCCATCACTGGCGGCCCGCGAAAAGCGACTATCCGGTCCAGGGGATCGAGGTTGGCAGCGAGGACGGGAAAGTCGATTGGAAGGCGGCCAAGGCGATCGGGGCGAGCTTTGCCTATCTCGATGCCTCGGCCAGCGCCTTTGCCCGCGATCCGGCCTTCAGCCAGAACCTGGAGGATGCGCGCGCGGCCAGGCTTCAGATCGGCGCGGTGCATCAGTACGATCCGTGCCAGCCGGCCGAAAAGCAGGCGGCCAATTTCATGACCGTGGTCGCCCGCGATTCCGCAATGCTGCCGCCCGCGCTCGCGCTCGACATGCTGGCCGACGATTGCCCGGTCAAAGTCACCGACGCGGCGGTGCTGAGCGAGCTGATGACTTTCCTCAACCAGATCGAAACCCACACCGGCAAGGCGACGATCCTGAAGATTTCACGCAGCTTCGAAAAACGCTATCATCTCGCGGCGCGGATCGACCGCAACCTCTGGCTGGAGAGCACCTATATGCTGCCCGAATATGCGGGGCGCCCCTGGACGCTGTGGACCGCCAATGCAATGCTCAACAGCGAAGCCAGCGCCAATGCGCTGCGCTGGGTGGTGGTAAGCCGGTGAGCTGGACCCGCGAAAGCCTGATCGCCGCCGCCCGCGAAGCCGCCAGCAAGGCCTATGCCCCCTACTCAAACTTCCACGTCGGCGCGGCACTGGGCTTTGCCGATGGCTCGGTGGTAACCGGGGCCAATGTCGAGAATGCCAGTTACGGCCTGACGCTCTGTGCCGAGACTGTCGCGGTCGGCAAGGCGCTCAGCGAAGACTGGCGCGGCAGGCTTGAGGCCGTGGCGGTGATCGGCGGCAAGTCCGGTGCGCTCGGCGCTGGGGATCCGGTGACGCCATGCGGGCGCTGCCGCCAGGTGCTCAACGAAGTGGCCGCGCTGGGCGAGAGCGATCCGCAGGTGTGGTGCGTCGGGGAAGCGGAAGTGCTGGAACTGCGGCTGTCGGATCTGCTGCCGCGCAGCTTTGGTCCGTCAAGCCTCGCCTAAAGATCCTCCCCCCACGGGGGAGGGGAACCGCGAAGCGGTGGAGGGGGGTGGGCAAATTGCGCGCGGCAGCGCGCAAGCTGCTGCCGCAGCTTTTTCGGTTAACCCCCTTCCGTCTCGCTGCGCGAGCCACCTCCCCCAAAGGGGGAGACTCTTAGCTTGTGGAAGCGATCAGCTCTCGCCTAACCACTCCAGCAAGGCCCCCATGCAATCGCGGCCCAGGATCGCGCTACGTTCCGCGCTCCACCCTTGCGCCTCGCACGGCAGGTCATTGTTGTCCTTGAACGGCATTTCCAGCGTCATCGCCACCGCGCCGAAGCGTTCGGCGAGCTGGTTGGTGCTCATCGTCAGGTTGGCCTTGCCAGGGCCGGCGATCGGATAGCCGAGCCGGGTCTGGAAATCGGGGGTCCGCCGCTTGAGGATCGCGCAGTAGCGATCATAGCCTTCCTGCTGTCCATCCCGCATCGAGGGGATGCCGTGGAAGCCCGCCAGGAACACCGCCGGGATCGCCTCGTCGCCGTGGACGTCCATCGCGAAGTCCACGCCGGTGGCGTCCATTGCATCACGGATGCACAGCACTTCGGGGCTCTTCTCCGCACTGGGGCTGGCCCATTCGCGGTTGAGGTTGATCCCTGCGGCATTGGTGCGCAAGTGCCCGCGGCGCGAGCCATCGGGGTTGGCGTTGGGCACGACGTGGAAAGTGCAGAGCTGGCGCAGCTTGCGCCCGACCGGATCGGCCGGATCGGTCAGGCAATCGAGCGCGCCTTCCATCCACCATTCGGCCATCGTCTCACCCGGATGCTGGCGGGCATAGAGCCAGACCTGCCTGGGCCCCTCGCCCAGGTTGAGGCAATCGATCGGCTGGCCATCAAGGCTGTGGCCCAGCACGCGGTGCTCTACCCCCAGTTCCAGCGCGGCTGCGCTGACCAGATCGTGGTGGCGCTCCATCGAATAGGGCGCGAAATAGGCGAACCAGGCAATGTTCGCGTCAGGCACAAAACGGATCGTCAGCGTGCCGCCGTCTTCTGCCTTGTCATAACTGGCGGGCGCACGGCCCCAGAACTCGCGGTCCTCGCTGACCGCCGCGTTGTAGTCGGGCCAGCCGCCGGGATAGGCCGAGCCCTCCAGCCCGGTGATCTTCAGTTCCAGCTCGCGGCCCTGACAGCCCGAGACGCGGAAGTGGAACCACTGGAAGAAGTCGCTGAGATGATCCTTGCGGACCTTGAGGCGGGCCGTGGTGCCGTCAATCGACAGCACTTCGATATTGCCGCCGTCAAACGCGGCGTCGATCTGGATTTGGGTCATTTGACCTCGATAGTCTCACCCGACTGTCCCGGAAAGCCCTTGAACAGGGCTTCGGTCATTTTGGGCGCACCCAGCGCGGTGTTGGCAAGCGGCGACTTGCTCGAAACGGTGAAGCTGGCACGGCCTTCCCACAGCGAGGCCCCGCTGGCGCGATCCTTGATCGTCACTGCCAGGTCAGTCGCAACCTTTGCACTGGGCTTGGGCGACAAGTTGAGCCCGATCCCGACACCCAGCCCTGACCCATAGGTCCCGGTCGATCCGCCCAGCCCGACTCTGACCGGGCTGCGGCCACCTTCGGGCTGCAAGGTCTGGCGCGAGAGGGTCATCGTGGCAACTTGCGCGCCGGTGCCAGGCGTTGCCTCGGTATAGCCCAGCAGCACCAGCTGGCGCATCACCGCCGCGCGGTAGCTCTGCCATTCGAGGTTGTTGCCATCTGTGCCCGGCGCCGGTTCGACCGAGATCGTGCCCTTGCCCAGCATCGAGACATCGGCAGCGTGGAAGCGGGTCACCTCGACCGGGCCGACCGGCGTGACGCAGCCGGACAGGGCGAGCAAGGCGGGGAACACCAGGGCGGGAACAAAGCGCTTCATCGCGGGCAACCTTTCAAAAGGGCGTCGGCGGGATTGTGAATCCGATAGCCCCGCGATGCAAGGGTTTAGGACGTGCCGACCCAATTGGCTCCAATAGCCCCTCCCCGGCGGGGAAGGGCTATTGTGGTTCGATCTGGTGGCGCCAAGGGCTAACGCTTCAGCGTCTGCTCACCCACTTTGCCCGGAAAGCCCTCGAACAGCACTTTGGCCAGCTTGTCGGCAATTGCCTGGTCGTCCCACTTGTTGTCGCCTTCGCGGGTGACGATTTCAGCCCGGCCTTCCCACAGCACCGCGCCGGTGGAGCGGTCCTTGATCCGGGTTTCGAGCCGGGTGGAGAGCAGCGCCGGGCGAGGCTTGGTGGCATCGTAGCGCAGCCCCAGCCCCAGCATGGTGCCGTAATTGGAAACCCCCATAGACATTTGGCCCGACAGGGGTTTGCGCTTTTCCTCGGCCGGAGCGGCTTCGCTGCGGACCACGCGGACTTCCGCAATCGGGCCCTGGCTCGAACCGCTGGGCAAAGCAGCAAAGCCCGAAGCGAGCAGCTTGCTTTCAACCGCGGCCTGGAACGTGGCGTTGATCCGGGGATCGCTGCTCCCCTCCTCATCCGCCATCGGCCCTACCGCGATCGGCCCGGAAGGATCCAGCGAAGCACCCTCGGCGCGGAACCGCGCGACCTCGATCCGGCCTTCCAGCGAAGGCGCGCGGCGCGCAGAGGCATGGCCCCAACCCGAATCGCCGCTCCATCCTGTCCGCCCCCAATGCCCCGGCTGCGCCATCAAGGCGGTTCCGGTGGTGGCCAGTACGACGACAATGGCAATTGTGAGCAAAGATGAGCGCGACAGGAGCATCGGAAACCTCAGGCATTGAAGGGGGCAAGACCACTCTTCGGCCTCACTACCTTGCAGGCAGATGAACACATCAGCGTTAACCACTTAATTGCCGGAACATGCTAGCTGCGTCGGCGTCATGACCAGCAAAGTCCCCGTCCTCGTTACTGGCGGCGCCGGCTATATCGGCAGCCACGCAGTCCTTGCGCTCACCGATGCCGGCTGGCCGGTCGCAGTGATCGACAACCTGACCACCGGCTTTCGCTGGGCGGTGCCCGAAGGGGTGCCGTTCTATCAGGGCGACATTGAGGATGCCGAGCTCTTGGCGCGGATCATTGCCGAACAGGGGATCAAGGCGGTGATGCATTTCGCCGGATCGATCATCGTCCCGGAATCGGTCGAGAACCCGCTGAAGTACTATCACAACAACACCGCCAAGAGCCGCGCGCTGATCGCCAGCGCTGTGGCGGGCGGGGTGCCGCATTTCATCTTCAGCTCAACCGCGGCGACCTATGGCATTCCCGAGGTTTCGCCGGTCAGCGAGGACAGCCCCAAGCTGCCGATCAATCCCTACGGCATGTCGAAGCTGATGACCGAGACCATGCTGGGCGATGTCGCGCGGGCGCATCCGATCAACTATTGCGCGCTGCGCTATTTCAACGTCGCCGGGGCCGATCCGCGCGCCCGCACCGGGCAATCGACTGCCGGGGCCACGCACCTGATCAAGGTTGCGGTCGAGGCGGCGCTGGGCAAGCGCAGCCACGTCGAAGTCTTCGGCACCGACTATGCCACGCCGGACGGCACCGGTGTGCGCGACTATATCCACGTCTCGGACCTGGCCAATGCGCACGTCCTGGCGCTGGAGGCCCTGATTGCCGATCCGGCGCAGTCGCTGACCATGAACTGCGGCTATGGCCGGGGCTTCTCGGTGCTCGAAGTGCTCGACGCGGTGGACCGGGTGACCAACCTGACGATCGAACGCAAGCTCAGCCCGCGCCGCGCGGGCGATCCCGATTCGCTGATCTCGGACAACCGCCGGATCAAAGCGACCCTGCCGTGGCAGCCGAAGTACGCCGATCTCGACACGATCGTCACCCATGCGCTGCAATGGGAACGGCGGCTGGGCGAAATTCGCGGATAACGAACTGGGCCGGACCCCTAAAGCCCTTCCCCTGTGGGGAAGGGTTGGGATGGGGGTTCG
>JAGXTB010000193.1 GCA_018334165.1 Sphingomonadales bacterium
GCTTGCCCGGTTTGATCGCCACTTTCCAGAAATCAAGCGCCGCGCCCCAATCGGCCAGCGCCGGGCGAATCAGGTCGTGATCGCCAACCGAGGCTCCGCCGCTGGTCACCACCACATCGGCTTGCTCGGCGGCTTTCAGCGCCTTGGCTAAAGCCTCCAAGGTATCGACAACCGGGCCGATCCGCTCGACCGCGCAAGGCAAGGCCTGGCGCATCATCGCCTCGAGCATCACTCCGTTGCTGGCGGGGATCTGATGCACTGCGCAGCCCCCTGCATCGTCAGAGAGCTCGTCGCCGCTGTCGATCACCACGATCCGGGGAATGCGGCGAACGGCGACGAAATTGTGCCCGGCCGAAAGCACCAGCCCAAGCTGCGCCGGGCCCAGGTGCGTGCCCGCTGGCAGCAACTGAGCACCCGCCGCGAAATCGTTGCCGGTGCGCCGGATATGTTTGCCCGGTGGATCGGGCGGAGTGCCGGTCAGCGTCAGCGCATCCCCTTCGCGCGCGGCGTCTTCCTGCATCAGCACCATGTCGGTGCCTGCGGGCATCAGCGCCCCGGTCGCGATCCGCACCGCTTCGCCTGTTCCGCAAGCGCCGCCGAAGGGATGCCCGCACGAACTCTCGCCCACCACCCGCCAGGGGCCCGGCATGTCGGCCTGGCGCATGGCATAGCCGTCCATCGCCGAGAGGTCCGCCGGGGGCTGCGTGCGTGCTGCCACCAAAGGTTCGGAGAGGTACCGTCCCAGGGCCTCGCCCACTGGCACCCGCTCGATCGGCAAGGGCCTCGCCAGCGCGATCAGCCGCGCCTGGGCTTCGGGGACCGGCAGCAGCGCCATCAGTCAGCCGCCTTCCAGTGGCCCGACTTGCCGCCGCGCTTCTCGATCAGGCGAATGCCGGAGATCACCATGCCTTTGTCGATTGCCTTGGCCATGTCGTAGATCGTCAGCAATGCCACCGAGACGGCGGTCAGGGCTTCCATTTCCACCCCGGTCCGCCCGGTGAGCGAGGCCGAAGCGGTCACCCGCACCCCGTCCGCTTCCAGCGCGAAATCGACATGGACCGCATCGAGTGCCAGCGGATGGCACAGCGGGATCAGCTCGGCGGTTTTCTTGGCAGCCATGATCCCGGCGATCCGGGCAGCGGCGAGAACATCGCCCTTGGGCACATTGCCATCGCGGATCGCCTCCAAGGCAGCTGGCGACATCGCGATCCGGCCCTTGGCTACGGCGAGGCGCTGGCTTTCGGCCTTGCCGCCAACATCGACCATCCGGGCCTTGCCATGTTCATCGAGGTGGGTGAGACTCATTGTGAACTATCCCGTCTGCTACCCGTGGACCGCTTGGACCACAGTCCAGAGAAAGAAAATCCGTGCCCGCATCGAGCCCCATCAGCAAAGGGGTGAGAAGGCCGGTAAACGATCATGACGCCAGTCTATGGCACGGGAGAGGCGGTGTAGGAAAGCTCAGGTTCCGGTCAGCAATGCTCGGGTTGCCGCCTCCACATCCTGCTGCCGCATCAGGCTTTCGCCGACCAGGAAGGTGCGGATCCCGCTCGTTTCCAGTCGTACCAAGTCAGCATGCGAATTGATCCCGCTTTCGCTTACCAGCAGGGTGCCTTCCGGGGCCAGCTGGACCAGTCGCTCGCTGGTGGCCAGGTCGGTGACGAACCGCTTGAGGTCGCGGTTGTTGACGCCGATCAACCTTGATTTCAGGGCGGATGCGCGGGTCATTTCATCCTCATTATGAACTTCTACCAGCACGTCCATTCCGCGTTCGAGTGCGGCGGCCTCGATCTCGGCCATCTGCACGTCGTCCAGCGCGGCGACGATGATCAGCACCGCGTCGGCCCCGATCGCACGGGCCTCGGCGACCTGCCAGGGATCGACCATGAAGTCCTTGCGCAGCACCGGCAGATCGCAAGCCGCGCGTGCGGCGATCAGGTAGTCCTCATGCCCCTGGAAATAAGGCGCATCGGTCAAAACCGAAAGGCACGCCGCGCCGCCCGCCTGATAGGCCCGGGCATGGGCCGGAGGATCGAAATCTGCACGGATCAGGCCCTTGGAAGGGCTGGCCTTCTTGATTTCGGCAATCAAGGCAAAACCCAGGGCCTCAGCGTTGCGCAGCGCCGCCTCAAATCCGCGCACGGGTGATTGCGTGGCGGCGCGCGCATCGAGGTCAGCGAGAGTGGCCAAGGCCTTGCGAGTAGCCACTTCTTCGCGCTTGGTGGCGCAGATTTCGGCGAGTTTGTCGGTCATCGCTGGGCCTCTAGCGTTTCGGGGAAGGGCGTGTCGAGGCTTTTCGGGTTCACCCAAAGCACCTAAGATTTGGTGTTCGCGGCGAAGCCGCCTGCAATTGAAATTCTCTGATTTGCGTGGCGATCAAGAGAAGAGAAGAGGCCTGCGGCGCGGCTCAACATCTTAGGTTCTTTGGGTGAATCCCAATGGCCTACTTCACCGTCTCAACCCAGCAATCCAGCAGCGCCTTGGCCAGGCCCTTGTCGATCGCTTCGGCAGCTTCCTCGGCGCCTTCGTACCAGTCACCGGCCTGCCCCGCGACAATCAGCGCAGCGGCGGAATTGAGGACTACGGCGTCGCGGTAAGCGCCCTTTTCGCCGTCGAGCAGGCGACGCAAAGCGGCGGCGTTGTGGTGGGCGTCGCCGCCGCGCAGGTCTTCGAGCGGGTGGGGGAGCAGACCCGCATCGCCGGGGATCACTTCGGCCGGGAAGTGCGGCAGTCCGATGGCGGCGCAATAGCTGGTCCCGGCAATCGACAGCTCATCCAGCCCTTCCTCGCCCGAAACGATCAAGGCGCACTCGGTTCCGAGCAGCTCCATCGTCTCGCGGTAGAGCGCGATCAGGCTGGGGTGGGCGACGCCCACCAGTTGCCGGGTCACTCCGGCGGGATTGGCCAGGGGGCCGCAGAAATTGAAGATCGTCCGCCGCCCCAACGCTTTGCGGATCGGTCCGACGCGGGCGAGGGCGGGATGGTGGGCCTGGGCGAACAGGAACGCAATGCCAAGGTCAGGCAGGGTCGCTTCGGCCATCTCGCTGGCGCGGGCGAGGTTGAGGCCCAGTGCCTCGAGCGTATCCGCCCCGCCAGCCTGGCTGCTCGCCGCGCGGTTGCCGTGCTTGGCGACCGGCACGTCGCAGGCCGCGACTACCAGCGCCACCGCGGTTGAGACGTTGAGCGAGTGCTGCCCATCGCCGCCTGTGCCGCAGACGTCGATCGCCCCTTCGGGCGCAGCGATCCGCTTCATCCGCGCGCGCATCGCCAGAACCGCCCCGGCGATTTCGGGCGCAGTCTCGCCGCGATCGGCCAGCTCGATCAGGACTTCGCGGATTTCATCGTCGCCCAGCTCACCATCGAGCATGCGGGCGAACAGGGTCTCTGCTTCTTCGATACCCAAACTCATCGCTACCCTCTTGCGTCATGCTGAACTTGTTTCAGCATCCATCGTGCCATTTCACCCATCGGTCTGCGGGGAGAAATGGACCCTGAAACAAGTTCAGGGTGACGAAGGAATTGAGGGTGAGCCATGTTTTACGCCAGTTCCTTCACCGGCATTCCGCAGATCCGCAGGAAGTTCGCCAGCATCGCGTGGCCGTGTTCGGTGGCGATGCTTTCAGGGTGGAACTGGACGCCGTGGATCGGCAGTTCGCGGTGGCGGAAGCCCATCACGTGGCCATCGTCCGACGTGCAGTTGACCACCAGACCGTCGGGCACATCGTCAACGATCAGCGAGTGATAGCGCGTGGCAAGGAAAGGCGAAGGGATACCGGCGAAGAGCCCGGTGCCGTCGTGGGTGACCGTGCTGGTCTTGCCATGCATCAGCCCGCCGCGCACCACTTGTCCGCCAAAATGCTGGCCGATCGACTGGTGGCCCAGGCACACGCCCAGCAGCGGCTTTCCGGCTGCGGCACAGGCCCCGACCAGATCGAGGCTGATCCCGGCTTCGTTGGGTGTGCAGGGGCCGGGCGAAATCAGGAAGCCCTGCGCGCCGCTCGACAAGGCCTGGCCCGCCGAAATCGCATCGTTGCGCACCACTTGCACCTCGGCCCCCAGTTCCATCAGGTAGTGGACCAGGTTCCAGGTGAAGCTGTCATAATTGTCGATGACCAGGATCATGCCGCGGCCCTTAGCCGCGTGTGCGGCGATTTGCCAGATAAGGTTGCGTGATGGGGGAGAAGATCCTCCCCCTCTGGGGGAGGTGGGCCGCCGGAGGCGGGTCGGTGGGGGAGTTCGGCTCTTGCCACAG
>JAGXTB010000194.1 GCA_018334165.1 Sphingomonadales bacterium
CCCCTCCACCACTTCGTGGTCCCCCTCCCCGTTCCGGGGAGGAATTACCCCCGGGCCTTTTTCATTCCCCAATAGCCCGCCAGGAACAACCCGGCCACCAGCAGGCTGGTGAACAGTTCAAGCTGGCGCGCGGGGCTGATCGCCATGAAAATCAGCACGCCGGCCATTACACCGATGGTGGCCAACGTGAGCCAGGGAAACAGCCACATCCGGATCTGCAACTTCTCCGGGCTGTTCGCTTCAAGCCGGTTGCGGATCCGGATTTGGGCCACGGCGCACAGGATGTAGAGCAGCAGCATGGTCGCGCCTGAGCTGTTGACCAGGAAGCTGAACACCGTGTTAGGCGAAAGCCGCTCGGCCGCATAGGCTACATAGCTGAACAGGCTGGCGATCAGGATCGCGCGGGCCGGAACCTTGCGCTTGTTGACCGCCACCAGCCACTGCGGCGCATCGCCATGCTTGGCCAAACCAAACAGCGTTCGCGAAGTGATGTAGAGGCTGGAGTTGAGGCATGAGAGCACCGCGACCAGCACCAGGCCAGTCATGATCTCCTTGCCATAGGGCAAATTGATCGCCTCCAGCGTCGCGGCAAATGGCGAATAGCCCGCAACCACGCCGTTCCATGGCAGGATGGCGACAATCAGCGAGAGGGAAATGACGTAGAAGATCAGGATTCGCGCCGAAACCGACATCGAAAGCCGGGCAATGGCCTTGGGGCCCTCCTTGCTTTCCGCCGCCGCAATCGTTGCGATTTCCGCGCCGCACATGGTGAAGATGGTCGAGGCGACGGCAGCCAAGACCAGTCCCCAACCATTGGGGGCAAAGCCGCCGTGCTGGGTCCAGTTGGCCAGGCTGGCTCCGGCCGGATTGGTCAGCCCCAGCACCCAGGCTCCGGCAATGGCAATGAACACCAGGATCGCCCCAACCTTGATCAATGAGAACCAGAACTCGAACTCGCCATATGCGCGGGTTGAAAGCAGGTTGACTGCGGTCAGGACCAGCATCAGCGCCACTCCGATCTGCCACTCGGCGAACTGGGGGTACCACTCGGCAATGATCTTGGCCCCGATCACCGCCTCGACCGCAACCACCACGGCCCAGAAATACCAGTAGAGCCAGCCCGAGAGGAACCCGGCCCAGTGGCCGAGCCCGGCGCGCGCGAAATCGGGAAAGGCCTGCACGCCATCGAGCGAGCTGGCCATTTCGGAGATCATTCGCATCACCAGCATCACCGCCAGGCCTGCGATGGCAAACGAGACCACTGCCGCCGGCCCGACCTGCGAGATGGTCGTCGATGACCCGACAAACAGCCCCGCCCCGATGATCCCGCCCAGCGTGATCATGGTGACGTGGCGGTTCTCCAGGCTCTTGCCCAGCTGGACCTCCTCTCCAGCGGCGGCAACATCGATATCCTTGTAGTCGGTCATGCGGCAAGTCTCCCCGGTGCAGAGGCTTAGCGGCGGTTCAGCCAGTGGCAAGGGGCGCGAGTGCAGTCTCCCCCGGCTGCGGGCTTGACCCGGGCCAAGGGCACGCGCCAAGTGTGCGCCGCCCCACAGGAGATACCGATGCGCCGTGTTGCCCAATTCGCCTTGCCGCTGGCTTTCGCCCTCACTTTGCCGCTTGCATCCGCGGGCTCACAGGTGCCCGGCAAGCCCGATGTCGCCAAGGTCACTGTCGGCACCTATCAGGCCGACGCCAGCCATACCCTGATCAGCTGGCGGGTCGATCACATGGGCTTCAACGACTATTTCGGACTGTTCGGTGATGTGACCGGCACGCTGACGATTGACCCGGCGCAGCTTGATCAAGCCAAGGTCTCGGTCCGCGTGCCGATTGCCAAGGTCCTGACCCCCAGCAAGGGGCTGACGCAGAACCTGCTCACCCCCGGCCCCGGTGCCGAGCGGGCCAAATTCTTTGGCGACAAACCGGCCGACGCCACGTTCGTCTCGACCAAGGTCACCCCCGGTGCCGATGGGAAAAGCGCGACAATCGAAGGGCGGCTAACCATGAACGGCGCCACCCGCCCGGTCACGCTGGAGGCGAAATTCGTCGGCGCGGGCAAGAACCCGCTGACCCGCAAGGAAACCCTGGGCTTTCACGCTACCACGCGGATCAAGCGGTCGCTGTGGGGGATCAACGGCTATGTCCCGCTGGTCGGCGACGAAGTCGGGCTTGAGATCAGCGCCGCGTTTGAGCGTTAGATCGCTCAAGATACTCGAACCGAAACCTCAAACCCGCTCAGCCTGAGCCCGTCGAAGGCCCATCGTGTTCAGGTGACGGCAGCGTAACAGGCGGGTGGTTGGCCTTCGGCCCCCTTCGGGACGACAAGCTCAGCATGAGCGGGTTTAGTTCAGGCGTTTAGAGCGCGATGACATTGCGTCGAATCGCATAGCCCTTCCCCGTTGGGGAAGGGTTGGGATGGGGGTTCCACGCTGGCGTCGAACCCCCACCCCCAACCCCTCCCCAACGGGGAGGGGAGAAAATTGCCTCAACTTAATGTCATCAGGCTCTACTAGACCATCAAGGCGAAGGCTGTCCTGAGCTCACGCACGAAAGCTTCGGGCTGTTCCCAGGCGGCGAAGTGCCCGCCTTTGTCCATCTCGCCCCAGTGGACAATGTTGCGGTAGGTCCGTTCAGCCCACTTGCGCGGGGTCGGCAGGATTTCCTTGGGGAAGGCGCTGACCGCCGTGGGCAGCTCAACTGCCACTTCGCCAGTCGCGCTGAAGCTTTCCCAATAGAGCCGCGCTGAAGACGCGCCGGTGCCGGGCAGCCAATAGAGCATCACATTGTCGAGCACCGCATCGCGGCTCAGCACGTCCCACGGCGAGCCCTGGTTGTCGGTCCAGGCCCACATCTTCTCCAAAATCCAGCCAGCCTGGCCGACCGGCGAATCGACCAGCCCGTAACCCAGCGACTGCGGCCGGGTGCTCTGCTGTTTCGAATAGCCCGAATCCCAGTCCTGATAGTGCTTGAGCGCCGCCAATGCGCGGGCCTCGTCGGGTGCGGGATCGGCCAGGTCTTCGGGCAGCGGCCGCGCGAAGGGCATGTTGACGTGGATGCCAAGGCAAGAGGCCGGGCGGATCATCCCGATCGCCGTGGTGACGATTGCTCCCCAGTCGCCCCCTTGCGCGACCCACCGGTCATAGCCCAGCCGCTGCATCAGCTCGATCCAGGCGAAGGCGATCTTCGGCACGCCCCAGCCGGTTTCCGTCGGTTTGCCGGAAAAGCCGAAGCCCGGCAGCGAAGGCGCGATCACGTGGAACGCCAGTTCGCCTTCGGGTGGATTGGTCAGTTGGTCGACCACCCCCATGAATTCGATCACCGATCCCGGCCAGCCGTGGGTCATCAGCAAAGGCACCGCATCGGCGCGGGCTGAACGGACGTGGAGGAAGTGAATGTCGAGGCCCTGGATCTCGGTTGTGAACTGCCCCAGCGCATTGAGCCGCGCCTCGCAGCGCCGCCAGTCATATTCGTGCCGCCAGTAATGGACGAGGTCCTGCAGCACCGCCAGCGGTGTGCCCTGCGACCAGTCAACCACGGTTTCCTTGTCCGGCCAGCGCGCCAGGTCGAGCCGCTGGTTGAGGTCGTCGAGTTGGACCTGGGGAATGTCGAGCGTGAAGGGGCGTATGTCAGTAATGCAAAATCTCCCAAACTTGTCCGCAACCGCCCCATCCCCAAACCCGACTATCCTGAGCTTGTCGAAGGACTGCCCTTCTTTGCGACGTTGGCCAAGGAAAAGGACAGTCCTTCGACAAGCTCAGGATAGTCGGGGATAGGGGAAGCGTAGAATTGACCTCACCCCACCGCCGCCTTGGATGCCGCTTCAACCCGCCCACGATCCGCCAGCATCAAGGTGCTGCTCGCGGTCGCCAACAGGGTCCCCTCGTCGTCTTTCAGGCTACCCTCGACAAAGGCCACCTTGCGCCCGGCCTTGACGATCCAGCCCTCGGCAAAGATCGGCCCAGGCCGCGCCGGGGCGAGGAAGCTGACTTTCAGCTCAAGCGTCATCGGCACCAACTGATCGCCCAGCTTGGCGATCAGGGCATGGGCCATCGCGGCATCGATCCAGCCGGAAACGAACCCGCCCTGCACCACGCCGCCCGAATGGCACTGCTCGGGCTTGGCGGCATATTCGAGGCACGAACGCCCAGCCTCGCCGTCCATGGAGACGATCCGGGTCAACCCCATCACTTCGTACAGCGAATTCTCAGCCATCAGTTCATCGCTGCATAGATCAGGGTCTTGAGCTCGCGCCGGACCGGATAAGTGCTGCTGGGCGATAGCTGGGTCATGAAGACCATGCTGACCTGTTCGAGCGGATCGACGAAGAAGTAGGTCGAGAACATGCCGCCCCAGTTGTACTCGCCAATCGTTCCCGGCAGCATCGAACGCGCCGGGCTGAGGTTGACTGCAAAGCCAAGCCCGAACCCGACCCCGCCAAATGCCTCCTCGCTGAACAATGACTTCGACATAGAGGCGATGTCCGCGCCGCCCGGCAGATGGTTCTGCGCCATCAATTCCAGCGTCTTGCGCCCGATCACCCGCTCGCCCTCCAGCGTGCCGCCGTTCAGCAGCATGGTGGTGAAGCGGTGATAGTCGAGTGCGGTCGAGACCAGCCCGCCCCCGCCTGAAAGCTGGCGCGGCATGTGGCTCCAGGCGCTGTCTTCGCCCTTGTCGTGCATCGTCCGGCCCTTGCCTGGCACGAAAGTGTAGCAATCGGTCAGCCGGTCGATCTTGTCCGCCGGGACCATGAAGCCGGTGTCGTGCATCGCCAGCGGCTGGAAGATGTGTTCGGCAAAATAGGCATCGAGGCTTTGGCCCGAAAGCCGTTGCACCACCGCGCCCAGCACGTCGGTCGAAACTGAATAGTTCCACGCAGAGCCAGGCGAGAATTCCAGCGGCAGCTTGCCCAGCGCCGCGACCAGCTCGTCCAGCGTCAGGTTGCCGTGCCAGTTCTCCAGCTTGCCCTCACGGTGGGCGAGGTCGATATTGCTGCGGTACTGGAACGAATAGGTCAGGCCAGAGGTGTGGCGCAGCAGGTCCTGCATGGTCATCACGCGGTCACAAGGCCGGGTCAGGAACGGCACCCCGCCCCCGCCGCCGGTATAGACCCCCAGGCCCTTGAACTCGGGCAGGACACGGTGGACCGGCGTTTCCAGCGCGACCTTGCCCTGTTCGAGCAGCTGCATGAAGGCCACTGAGGTGACCGGCTTGGTCATGCTGGCGATGCGGAAGATCGAACTTTCGTCGATTCCCTTGCCGCCTTCCCGCGCTGGGCCTTGTGAGGAGAAATGCGCAATCTCTCCCTTGTGCGCGACCAGCACCTGGGCGTGCGGCAGCAGGCCGGTGTCGAGATAGCGTTCCTTCACAAAGCCATCGATCCGCGCCAGCCGCGCGGGATCGAACTTGCCGGTGGATTGGGTGATGGTCATGGAGCCCCGCCGAGATCGGTTGCAGTTTCGCACCGACTATTGCGGGTAGCGCGCAGGAGGGCAAGCGCGAAGGGGATCAAAGGTGGGCTGGTTAGCCCGCCTTGATCCAGATTTTCAGTACTTGTTGGCGGTCAGGAAGGCATAGCGCTTCACCCGGCCTTCGATCAGGTGCTTCGTGAGCTTCTGGCGCATCTCGTCGGCACCTTCGATGGTCACGCACACCAGGTGTGTGCCGCCCGAAGGCAGCGTTTCGATTGCGCTGATCGCGACATTGGCACCGTGGCACAGTGCGGTCACTTCGGCCTGGGGCAGCCGCGCGTTCATTGCCCGGCTCACGCGCCAAGCTCCAGCGCATATTGCGTGACGCCCAGTTGCGCGCGCAGGACGTTGATCCGGCCAGCCAGATCGGCAATCGCCGAGCCACATGGGATGCCGCCAATGCGTGACAATTCGTCGGCGCGGATCAAGGCAACCTGGTGGCTGAAAAGTAGGGAATTGAGATCCAAAACATCGCTCCTGGTGCGGGAGCGCGGGCGGTCTCTCAGTCGCCAACATGCAGTATGGTCAAAGCGATGCGGCTGATATGGTGACTGCGGGCGAGTTTTCAAGGGCTTCGGCCGATGCGTTCAATCAGGTCTGGCCAAATCTTGGCAGCTTGGCATAGGGCCACAGCATGGAAGACCAGCCCCTGCCGATTTGTGTTGCCGCGCTTTATCGCTTCGCGCCGATGGCGAACTTGCCAGAGCTGCGCGGCCATCTGCTGGAGCAGTGCCAGGCCCAGGGCATCAAAGGCACGCTGCTGATTGCACCCGAGGGGATCAACGGCACCATCGCCGGGAGCGATGCGGGTGTCGCCGCGGTGATTAAGGCCTTGCGCGGCCTGCCTGGCTGCGCCGAACTCGACATCAAGTATTCGCGCACGCCGGACCTGCCGTTCCAACGGATGAAAGTGCGGATCAAGCGCGAGATCGTGACCATGGGCCAGCCCCACATCGATCCGCTGGAAACCGGGCACTATGTCACCCCGCAGGACTGGAACGCGCTGATCGCCGATCCCGATGTGGTGGTGATCGACACCCGCAACGCCTACGAGGTCGCGATCGGCACGTTCGAGCGCGCGATCGATCCAGGCACCCGCAGCTTTCGCGAGTTCCCCGAGTGGTTCCGCGCACAACGCGACGAACTGCTCGGCCAGGGCAAGCCGCCCAAAGTCGCGATGTTCTGCACTGGCGGAATCCGCTGCGAGAAATCGACCGCCTTCCTCAAGGCCGAGGGGATTGAGGAGGTCTATCACCTCAAGGGCGGAATCCTGAAGTACCTTGAGGAAGTGCCCGCCGAGCAGAGCCGGTGGCGGGGCGAATGCTTCGTCTTCGACGAGCGGGTGAGTGTGGGGCATGGGCTGGTGCCGGGGCCCTATGCCTCGTGCAAGGCTTGCGGCCGCCCCCTGGAGCAAGGACAATGCTGCGAACATTGACCTCTTTACAGCGCCGCCTCCCCTCGCCATAGGATATGCCCATGATCTCGCCGATTGGCCTTACCCTGCGACTTATCCGCCCTTGGGCGTGAGCTGGCGTGCGCATGGGCGGCACGCAGCGCCGCTCAAGGGATAAGAGACACCGCTACACCGTCGCAAAGCCAATTTCAGAGATACCGAGATGACCATGCTGAAGAACCCGGGCGTCAAGTACCGCGCCTTTCCGCCGATCAATCTGCCCGACCGCACCTGGCCCTCCAAGGTCATCGAGAAAGCCCCGCGCTGGCTTTCGACCGACTTGCGCGATGGCAACCAGGCGCTGATCGATCCGATGGGCGCCGAAAAGAAGATGCGCTTCTTCGACCTGCTGCTGAAAGTCGGCTGCAAGGAGATCGAGGTCGGCTTCCCCGCTTCGGGCGCGACCGATTTCGATTTCATTTCGGGCCTGGTGCGCGGGGGCAAGATCCCCGAAGACGTCACCGTCCAGGTCCTCACCCAGTCTCGCCGCGACCTGATCGAGACCAGCTTCGCCAGCCTCGAAGGCGCGAAGACTGCGATCGTCCACCTCTACAATGCGGTCTCGCCGGTCTGGCGCCGGGTCGTGTTCGGGATGACCAAGGACGAGATCAAGGAAATCGCCATAGAAGGCGCCAAGGTCCTGCGCGATCAGGCCGCCAAGTATCACGGCACCGACTGGCGCTTTGAATACAGCCCCGAGACCTTCTCGACCGCCGAGGTCGAATACTCGGTCGAGGTTTGCGCAGCGGTGATGGACGTGCTTGCACCCACGCCTGAAAAGCCGATCATCTTCAACCTGCCGGCCACGGTCGAATGCGCGACCGCCAATGTCTATGCCGACCAGATCGAACTGTTCGGCCGTCTGATCCCCAATCGCGAGGCGGTGGTGATCTCGCTCCACACCCACAATGACCGCGGCACCGGGATTGCCGCCGCCGAGCTGGGACTGATGGCCGGGGCCGACCGGGTCGAAGGCTGCCTGTTCGGTAACGGCGAGCGCACCGGCAACTGCGATCTGGTCACCGTCGCGCTCAATATGTACACGCAAGGCGTTGATCCGGACCTCGATTTCTCCAACATCGACGAGATCGCGGCGACCGTCGCCTATTGCAACCAGCTGCCGATCCACCCGCGCCATCCCTATGTGGGCGAGCTGGTCTACACCTCGTTCTCCGGCAGCCACCAGGACGCGATCAAGAAGGGCTTTGCCGCGCGCGAGCAGCAGAACGACCAGACCTGGGAAATGCCCTACCTGCCAATCGACCCGGCTGACCTGGGCCGCGATTACGAAGCGGTGATCCGGGTCAATTCGCAAAGCGGCAAAGGCGGTTTCGCCT
Source organism: Sphingomonadales bacterium (assembly GCA_018334165.1). Classification (GTDB taxonomy): domain Bacteria; phylum Pseudomonadota; class Alphaproteobacteria; order Sphingomonadales; family Sphingomonadaceae; genus Novosphingobium. The sequence goes on from JAGXTB010000194.1 coordinate 8,262, forward strand.
GGGTGCTCGAACAGGACCAGGGCCTCAAGCTGCCAAAGCGGATGCAGGCGCACTTCTCCAAGCATGTCCAGGAATTGGCCGACGAAGCCGGGCGCGAGCTGTTTGCCGACGATATCTGGGACGTGTTCCAGCGGGTCTATCATGTGAACGATCCGCAGCATTTCCAGCTGGTTGATTACGAGGAAACCAAGGCGGCAGACGGCACCCGAATCTTCGCCGGCAAGATCGCGGTGGACGAAAAGGAGCAATCGGTTTCGGGCCGCGGCAACGGGCTGATCAGCTCGGTGGTGGCGACGATTGCCGAAACCTTTGGCGTCGCGCTTGAGGTCAAGGACTACACCGAACACGCGATGACCGCCGGTTCCGATGCGCGCGCGGCGGCCTATGTCGAATGCGTCACACCTGCGGGCAAGACCATCTGGGGCGTCGGGATCGACGAGGACATTGCCACGGCCAGCGTGCGGGCGGTGCTGAGCGCAGCGAACGAGGCAAGCTCGCCCTAAAGCGATAGCCCGCCATCGACCACCACGGTGTGCCCAGTGACATAGCTGGCGAGCGGCGATGCGAGGAAGATCGCAGTCCCGGCCATGTCCTCGGGCGTACCGAGCCGCCCATCGGGGATACGCGCCAGCGCGCCGGCTAGCCGCTCGGGATGATCGGTGGTGACCTTGGTCAACTTGGTCGCGACAAGCCCAGGGGCGAGGCCGTTGACCCGGATCCCCTCGCCTGCCCAGGCCTGCCCCAGCGACTTGACCAGGCTGACCGCTCCGGCTTTCGATGCGGCATAGGCCGGGTTGCCGATATTGGCCTTGAACCCCGCGACCGAGCTGACAATGATCACGCTGCCCTTGGCTTCGGCCAGTTGCGCGCGGAACTTGCCCGCGCAGTGCATCAGGCTGTCGAGGTTGACCGCCATCACCCGGTCCCACCCGGCCCGTTCAAACTCGCCGCGCTTGTAGATCACGGTGCCCTGGCACAGCACCAGCACATCCAGACTGTCAAATGGCAGCGGCGCGGCGGCAATTGCATCGGGATCGCCGACATCGACTGAGCTATAGCCCAGACCGCTCAGGTCCGACCCGTCCGCTGGATCGTAATCGGCGGCACTGGCCCGCGTACCCCAGACATGGACTTCGGCCCCGCGTGCACGGAAAGCATGGGCGATCCCGTTGCCGATCCCGCTCGATCCGCCCACCACCAGCACGCGCTTGCCGGTAAAATCGGTATCGCCTTGCATCGCCCGCTCCCTATGGCATTAATCGAACGGTTAATGGGCAGGCCTCGAACGCTTGTCAAACCATGACCCTGGAGAGGCCGACATGAGCGAAGCGATCCTTGAACCCGATCTGCCGATCATCGATCCGCATCATCACCTATGGGACCTGCGCCCGTTGATGGCCGCCTTCCCCGAACCACGGCACCACTTCATCGCCGCGATCGCACTCTCACCGTACTATACCTTCAACGAGATCCACGCCGATGCGACCAGCGGACACAACGTGATCGGCACGGTGTTCATGGAATGCGGCGCCTTCTACCGCGCCGGGGCGAGCGATGCGCTGAAGGTCGTCGGCGAAGTCGAATACGTCAACGGCGTCGCCGCGCAGAGCGCCTCGGGCCTCTATGGCAACATGCGGCTGTGCGACGCGATCATCGGCCATGCCGACCTGACGCTGGGCGCCAAAGCCGGTGAAGTGCTCGACGCGCTTGCCGCCGCCAGCCCGCGCTTCAAGGGCATCCGCCATGCCGCCGCCTGGGATCGGGACCCCGACGTGCTGGGCCCGCCGTTCCATCACCCCGGCGGGCTCTACCTCGACCCCAAGTTCCGCGAGGGCTTTGCCGAACTGGGCAAGCGCGGGCTGACTTTCGATGCCTGGCTGCTCGAACCGCAACTGGACGATGTGCTCAGCCTCGCCCGCGCCTTCCCCGGCCAGCCGATCTGCCTCGACCACTGCGGCACGCCGCTGGGCATGGGCTCCTACCACGGCAAGCTGCACGAGCGCTTCGACACCTGGCGCGAGAAGATCCGGGCGATCGGGCAGTGTCCAAACGTCTCGGTCAAACTGGGCGGGCTGGCCATGTCCTTCGCCGGGATGCCCGATCACGGCCCGGCGGCGGGGCTGTCCTCCGAAGTGCTGGCAGCGATGTGGCGGCCCTATATCGAAACCTGCATCGAAGCCTTCGGGCCGGATCGCGCGATGTTCGAAAGCAACTACCCGGTCGACAAGTGGGGCGCGAGCTATCCGGTGCTGTGGAACGCCTTCAAGCGGCTGACCCTGGGCGCATCGGCGGACGAGAAGGCCGCGCTCTATGCCGGGACAGCGGCCCGGTTTTACCGGATGGAACATTTGCTGGGTTAAGAGGGGGAAATGCCATGAAGCTGTTCCATTCGGTTGCGATCGGTGCCTTGCTGGCCGGGGGCGCGTTCGCGTTGACCGGCGCGCCTGAAGCTCCGGCTCAGGCGGCGCAGGCCAAGCGATCGGTGCTCAAGCCGGCAGTCAATCCGCAGCGTCCGCTATGGGGTGATACTCACCTCCATACCGCCAACTCGTTCGATGCCTTCACTGCCGGAAACCGGCTGGGACCGGAAGAGGCCTTGCGCTTTGCCGCGGGTGAGGAAGTGACCAGCTCGACCGGCCTGAAAGCCAAGCTGGCGCGGCCGCTCGACTTTCTGGTGATCGCCGACCATTCGAACAGCCTGGGCGCGATGCGGGCGCTCTATGAAGCTCCGGAAGACCAGATCACCGATCCGGTGCTGCGCCGCTGGCGCAACCAGATCCGCGCGGGCGGGGAACAGGCCGGGCTGGCTTTGCGTGAGATCATCGTGGCCGGCTCACAAGGCAAGCTGCCCGGCGATTTCGCTGATCCGGTCCGCCAAAAGGCGCAGCTGCGCCGCGTCTGGGACCAGCACATCGCTGCGGTTGATCGTTTCAACCGCCCCGGCCAGTTCACCGCCCTGCTGGGCTTTGAATGGACCCTGGCCCCCAATACCAACACCCAGCACCGCGTAGTGATCTACCGCGACGGTGGCGACAAAGTGGGCAAAGTCCTGCCGCTGCCGGTCGATGGCAAGGACACTCCACTGCGGCTGTGGGACTATATGGACAACTACAAGCGCGCCACCGGCGGCGACGTGCTGGCCATTCCGCACAACCCCAACCAGTCGAACGGGCGGATGTTCGCGATGACCGACTGGGACGGCGGTGCCCTGACCCCCGAACTCGCCCGGCGGCGGCTGGCCAACGAGCCGGTGGTCGAGGTTACCCAGTACAAGGGCGACAGCGAAAGCCACCCGTTCCTCTCGCGCAATGACGAGTTTGCCGATTTCGGCGATGCCGGATGGGATATGGGCAACGGCCAGCTGACCGAGCTGAAGAAGACCGACATGCTTCAGGCCGAATATGCCCGCGAAGCGCTCAAACGCGGGCTCCAGATCGAAGCCAAGACCGGGGTCAATCCCTACCAGTTTGGCATGATCGGCTCGACCGATTCGCACACCAGCCTGTCCACCGCCGACGAGGACAACTGGTTCGGCAAGATCACCCTGGTCGAACCTTCGGACCGGCGCATGGCCGAAGCGCTCAATCCCGGCAACGAGCACAGCCGCTATGCCTGGCAGTACCTGGCAGGCGGCATGGCCGCGGTCTGGGCCACCGAGAATACCCGCGAGGCGATCTTCGATGCGATGCGCCGCCGCGAGGTTTACGCCACTACCGGCACCCGAATCACCGTGCGGATGTTCGGCGGCTGGGACTTCACCGCGCGCGATTTCAAGGGCGATTGGGTCAAGGCCGGATATGCCCGCGGCGTGCCGATGGGCGGGGAACTGCGCAGCGGCAAAGGCGCGCCCAGCTTCCTGCTGTCGGCGATGAAAGACCCCATGGGGGCCAACCTTGACAGGATCCAGGTGATCAAGGGCTGGGTCGATGCCCAGGGCAAATCGCACGAGAAGATCTATGACGTGGCCTGGTCATCGCCGGGCAAACGCAAGATCGTCCAGGGGCGGCTGACACCGGTTGGCGATACGGTTGATCTGGCCACGGCGCGCTATACCAACACGATCGGCGCGCCCGAGCTGCACGGCCAGTGGCGCGATCCGGATTTCAAAGCCGGTCAGCGCGCCTTCTATTACGCCCGGGTGCTGGAAATCCCGACCCCGCGCTGGGTGCTGTTTGACGCGATCCGCTTCAAGACCAAGCCGCCCAAGGATGCCCGACTGAAAGAGCAGGAGCGCGCCTATACCTCGCCGATCTGGTACAAGCCACAAAGTTAGAACCCCACCCTCACCTCCGTTCGTGTCGAGCGAAGTCGAGACACCGCGCGAGGCATCTCGACTTCGCTCGATGCGAACGGGTATGGGCTGGGTGAACATTGAGAGGAAAGGCAATGGCCGCGATCAACCTGCCCCGCACAATCCGGATCGGCGGCGGGTGCCTGGCCGAGCTGCCGCAAGTGCTCGAGCACGCCGGGCTGTCGCGTCCGTTGGTGGTTACCGACAGCTGGATCGAAAGCTCCGGCCTGCTTGCGCGCGTGCTCGACCTGCTGGCCAAGGCCGGGGTCGCGGCGCGCGCCTTCACCGGGGTGGTGCCCGATCCGACTGTGGACTCGATCGAGGCGGGCTGCGCTTTCCTGACCGAAGGTAGCCACGATTGCGTGATCGGCCTGGGCGGCGGCAGCCCGATCGACAGCGCCAAGATGATCGCGGTCAAGGGCACCCGCTCTGTGCCCGAACTCAAGGCCCCGCATCAAGAGAACTCCCCCGGCCTGCCGATCATTGCCATTCCCACCACCGCCGGCACCGGCAGCGAGGCGACCCGCTTCACGATCATCACCGATACCGAAACCGACGAGAAGATGCTCTGCGCCGGGCTGGCCTATCTGCCGCAGATAGCCTTGGTCGATTACGAACTCACGCTGACCAAGCCGCTGCGGCTGACCGCCGATACCGGGATCGACAGCCTGGTCCACGCGGTTGAGGCCTATGTTTCGAAGCAGGCCAATCCCTTTGCGGACAGCATGGCGCTTTCGGCGATGCGACTGATCTGGCAGAACCTGCCGCGCGCCTGCGCCGATCCCGGCGACCGCGCCGCACGCGAGGCGCTGATGCTCGGCGCGCTGCAAGGCGGGATCGCCTTTTCCAACAGCTCGGTCGCGCTGGTCCACGGAATGAGCCGCCCGATCGGTGCGCACTTCCACGTCAGCCACGGCCTCTCCAACGCGATGCTGATGCCGGTCGTAACCGAATGGAGCGCCCCCGCCGCCCTGCCCCGCTATGCCCAGTGCGCCCGCGCGATGGGCGTGGCGGACGATAGCGAGAGCGATCAAGGCGCGGTCGGCCGACTGGTCGAAGCGCTGCACCGGATCAACGCCGCACTGAAGGTGCCCTCGCCCCAGACCTACGGGATCGACAAGGCCCGCTGGGACGAGCTGCTGCCGCTGATGGCCGAGCAGGCGCTGGCCAGCGGTAGTCCGGGGAACAATCCACGGGTGCCGGGGGTGAAGGAGATTGTGGGGTTGTATCGGGCGGCTTTTTGTTGACGAATATTCGAAGTTCGAATTGACCTGAGGGTTGAATTCCAATCCGTTCTATTTTTGTCTTTGCTGATGCAATTGCTTTTCGACAAAAGTTCGAGCACCTTGCAGGAGTGAATCAGCACCCTTTCCTAAACAGTGTTTACCTCCTATATACCGAAAGCGGTGTATGACCGATTCGGCTTCAGGATACTCATTCCTGATAACGCAGGGCGGAAGGGATGATCTTTCATTCTG
>JAGXTB010000195.1 GCA_018334165.1 Sphingomonadales bacterium
CTGGCGCGCGAGCGGCAGGCCGAGGCCCTGGCGGCGCTCAACCCCCTTGCCGTCGGCCGAAACCTTGATCCCTTCCATCGCCCGGGCGAGCGTGGCGGGGTCCATCCCGGCGCCATTGTCCGAAATCACCACTTGCGACTTGCCCTTGCGGCCCGAGGCCTCGACCAGAACGCGCCCGCCCGGCGGGGTTGCGGCAATGGCATTGTCGATCAGGTGCCCGATGGCGCGACCCAGCCGCCGCCGGTCGCCGGTGATCCGCCCCGCGCCCTTGTCGCCGCGCAGGTCGAGCGTGAGGCCCGCCTCCTTGATCCGCCCCGCGCGCTCTTCGACCAGCGCCTTGACCAGCGCGAAGACATCGACCTCTTCCTGCGCCAGCGGCAGCATTCCGGCCTCGCTTTGCGAAAGGTCGAGAACGGATTCGATCTGCTCGCCAAGCCGTTCAACCGATTGGAGAATGGCCGAAATATATTCTTTGCCGCTGTCGGACAGATCGCCGCCCAGCCCGGCCTGGAGCAGCTCGGCAAAGCCGCCGATCGACGTCAACGGCGTGCGGAATTCATAGCTCATGTTGGCCAGGAACCGCGTCTTCATCGCGTCGGCCTCTTCCAGCGCGGCGTTGCGCTGTTTGAGCGCTTCAGCGGCCTTCTGTGCATCGGTGATATCGAGCACGGTCAGCAGGCCGTTGCCATCGGGCAGCGGCACACCGGCGAATTGCAGCGTGCGCCCGTCCTTGAGCACCGCCTTGCCATGCGTCTGGCGCCGGTCGAGCGTCGCGGCGCGGACCACGTCGCCAACCTGCTTGGCCTTGATCGGACGGTCGAGCTTGCGGGTGATTTTCTCCAACAGCAGTTCGATCTTGGGGTGAGTGTCGAGGAAGTCGTTCTCGAGCCCCCAGTCAGCCGCGAAGCGCCGGTTCCACAGCTGCATCCGCCCATTGGGGGAGAACACCGCGAGCGATTCGAACAGGCTGTCGAAAGTGGCAGTGCGGGTGCGCAGCAGGGTGTCGCGCGCGGCGGACAGTTGCAGCTGCTCGGTCCGGTCTTCGGCGATCAGGGTCAGCCCGCCGTCGGGCAGCGGCTGGGCGACGATGCGCAGGTGCGTGCCGTCTGACAGCACCCAGGCCTCTTCCTGCGCCGCGCTGGCCAGGAACCAGCCTGCGCGTTCGCGCCGCCAGGCCGGGAAGTCGCGCGCTTCGGGCAGGCGCCCGGCATCGCGGGCCAGATCGAGCAGGCGCTCGAACGGCGGCAGGTCGAGCATCGCTGCGTTGGACAGCCCAAAGATCCGCTGGAACGGCGGGTTGGCGAAGACCATCTGCCGCTTGGCATCGAATTGCGCGACCCCGGCTGAAAGCTGCGCCAGGGTGGCGCGCTGGGCATCGCGGAAGGCCTTGAGCTCGCGCCCCAGCTCTTCCATTTCCTCGACATCGACCGCGTAACCGGCGACGCCTTCGGTTCCCAGCGGCAAGTCGGACACGCGCAGCGCGCGGCGCTGGCCGTCGATCGTGGCGGAAACCATCCGTTCGATCGGCAGCTGCTTGGCGGCGGCCTGCAGGGCGATCTGTTTGGCGGTCAGGCCATCGACACTCTCGACCAGCTCGATCCCGTCGGCCACCACTTGCCGCGCATCCTGCCCGGCGACGGCGCGGACATAGGCGTGGTTGACCAGTTGCAGAGCGCCGTCACTGCCGCGAAACCACATCGGCATCGGCGCCGCTTCGATCAGGCCCACCAGCGCCGCGAAATCGCAGCGCGCGCGGGCGGCATCGTCGCGCAACTGGACCAGCTCGCTCTCGCTGTCGGAAAAGTCGAACACCCAAACCAGGGCCGCGCCGCCCGGCGAAACCGCCGGATCAGCCAAATGCCCACGCAAGGCCAAGCTGCGCTTTGAGCCGCGCGGCGTGACCACCAGCCGGAACGGCGCGGCAGTGCGCTGAGTGCGGCGCACGGCTTCGGTCAGCTCCTCGAGCTGCTCCTTGGTCAGCCCACCCCCGCCGCCGTCAATCCGTCCGCCGTCGAGTTCGGTCAGGAACTGCGGCACCGCATCCAGCCCCAGCCAGTTGGCCAGCCGCTGCGGCGCCTCGATCTTGCCATCAACCCGGACCAAGAGCGGCAAGGCCGGGCTTTCATCGACCATCCGCGCCAGCCGCTTGGCATGACGCAACCCCGCTTCAGCCTTCCGCTCCCGCCCGCGCGCGCTGGCCACCGCCCACAAGGCCGCCAGCGTCCAGGCCGCCAGCAGCAGCCCCAGGATCACCAATGCGGTCGGGGTTAGGATCATGGCCGACAGCTATGCGCGGCGGGGCGGGAAGGCAAGCGTATGACCAAGTTCCTTCCCATTTTCACGAAGTGCAAATGGGGAGGTGGCATTTGCGTAGCAAATGACGGAGGGGCCTCGGCCGTTGCGCCAAAGCCCCTCCGTCTCGGCCTAAAGGCCGATCCACCTCCCCATTTGCGCTGACGCGAAAATGGGAAGGAACTTTTGGATTCTTAGTACCGATAGTGATCCGGCTTGAACGGCCCAGCGGTCGGCACGCCGATATAGTCCGCCTGCTTCTTCGACAGCTGGGTCAGCTGCACCCCCAGCTTTTCCAGATGCAGCGCCGCGACCTTTTCATCGAGGTGCTTGGGCAGCACATAGACGCGGTTTTCATAGTCGTCGTTCTTGGTGAACAGTTCGATCTGGGCCAGCGTCTGGTTGGTGAAGCTGGCGCTCATCACGAAGCTGGGGTGGCCGGTGGCGCAGCCCAGGTTGACCAGGCGGCCCTTGGCCAGGATGATGATCTGCTTGCCGTCCGGAAACTCGACCAGGTCGGTACCGGGCTTCACTTCGGTCCACTTGTAATTGTCGAGCGCGGCGATCTGGATCTCGCTGTCGAAGTGGCCAATGTTGCAGACGATGGCCATCGGCTTCATCGCCTTCATGTGTTCGGCGGTGATCACGTCCTCGTTGCCGGTGGCGGTGACGAAGATGTCGCAGCGCTTGACCGCCTCTTCCATGGTGACGACTTCATAGCCCTCCATCGCCGCCTGCAGCGCGCAGATCGGGTCGATCTCGGTGACCATCACCCGCGCGCCGCCCTGGCGCAGCGAAGCGGCCGAGCCCTTGCCGACATCGCCGAACCCGGCGACGCAGGCAACCTTGCCGGCCAGCATCACGTCGGTCGCGCGGCGGATCGCATCGACCAGCGATTCCTTGCAACCATAGAGGTTGTCGAACTTCGACTTGGTGACACTGTCGTTCACATTGATCGCGGGGAACGGCAGCTTGCCGTCCTTGGCGATCTGGTAAAGCCGGTGAACCCCGGTGGTGGTTTCTTCCGACACGCCCTTGATGTGCGCAACCGACATGGTGAGATAGCCCGGCTTCTTCTTCATGAAGGCCTTGAGCGCGCGGACGAATTCGATTTCTTCGGCGTTGCTGGGTTCGAACAAGTCTTCGCCCGCCTCAACCCGCGCGCCCCACAGCGCGAACATGGTGGCATCGCCGCCGTCATCCAGGATCATGTTGGCAGTGCGGCCCGAGCCATCATCCCAATCGAAGATCGAACCGACATAGTCCCAATAATCAGCCAGGCTTTCGCCCTTGATCGCAAAGACCGGAATCCCCGCAGCGGCGATCGCTGCGGCGGCGTGGTCCTGGGTCGAGAAGATGTTGCAGGTGGCCCAGCGTACTTCAGCGCCCAGCGCGGTGAGCGTCTCGATCAGCACCGCGGTCTGGATCGTCATGTGCAGGCTGCCGGTGATCCGCGCGCCCTTCAAAGGCTGCGAAGCGCCAAATTCCTCGCGCAGCGCCATCAGGCCGGGCATTTCGGTTTCGGCGATCCGGATTTCGGCGCGGCCATAGTCGGCAAGGCCGATATCGGCGATCACATAGTCCTGGGCGGCTTCGATGGTGGCCACGGGTGAGCTCCTCGCAAAAATGGCTGGGCGCCCGCCGCAAAGCAAAAGGCGGCACCCCGAATGACGCCGCCCTTAGCCGCTTGCCTCGCCGGAGGCAAATATAACGATATCTTTATATCACTGCGCCGAGCGAGTGAGGCGGAGCGGATGCAACTGCCGCTCGCCCCACCCCTCGCCCGACGGTCAGCGCACCCATGCGAGGTTGCGCGAACCGGTCTGCAGCAAATCGTCGGCCGCTTCGTAAAGCGGGGCGACGCCGCGCATGCTGGCCAGTGTGCCCGTCACCTGCTTGAGCTGCGCGCAGTTGAGCCAGGGGTGGCCCTGCCCATACTGATTGGCCATCTGCACGCTCAACTTGTCGAGCGCTCGGTTGGCGCCGACCGGGCCGTACTGGCGGGTGTAATCGGCCTTGAGCGACTGCGCGGCGGCGTTGAGCGCGCCAATATGGTTGGTGGTAAAGCGGCCGTATTCGGCCGTGAAATTGTCCGCAGTCTTGCGGCAGCGCAGCCCGGTGACCATCAGCATGATGTCCAGCTTGCGCAATTTCTCCGCCGAACCCATGCCTCCAGCTGCGGCCGGAAACGAAACCAGCATACCCAGTGCGGCGAGGCTTGCCGCGACCCCTTTGATTTTCATGTGCAGTCTCCCGGCGAGCCCCTGCCCGCGAGAGCCATCCTCGGTCAATGGGTTTACCCAATCTTAAAGCGGGGCAGTAAAGCGAATTTAACCATGCGCGTTCCCGTTGCGGAGCGCCGTTCTGTGCCTATATGTGGCGAGGAAACCGCAACAATCGTCCCAAGGAGAATTTGCATGACAATCGCAGTTGGCGACAAGCTGCCCGACGTGAAGCTGGTCAAGGCGACCGAGCAGGGCCCCGAAGCCGTCCAGAGCGCGGACTATTTCGCCGGCAAGCGAGTCGCGCTGTTCTCGGTTCCGGGTGCCTTCACCCCGACCTGCTCGGCCAAGCACCTGCCCGGCTTCGTCGAAAAGGCCGCTGAGCTGAAAGCCAAAGGCATCGACGAAATCGTCGGCACCGCGGTCAACGATCCGTTCGTGATGGGCGCGTGGAACAAGGCTTCAGGATCGGACCAGATCACCATGCTGGCCGACGGCAACGGCGACTTTGCCGAAGCCCTGGGCCTGACCATGGATGGCAGCGCCTTTGGCCTGGGCAAGCGCGGCCAGCGTTTCGCGATGGTGGTGAACGATGGAACCGTCGAACAGCTCCATGTCGAGGCGCCGGGCGAGTTCAAGGTGTCGAGCGCGGAATACGTTCTCGAACAGCTGTAGAATTACAGGGACTGAAGCATCACTTGAAGCCCTTCCCCGGTGGGGAAGGGTTGGGATGGGGGTTCTGCCCTCTCGGGCGTGGAGCCCCCACCCCGACCCCTCCCCGCTGGGGAGGGGCAATTCCCACGCAAACATCGATCTATGAATTGCCGGGAATCGCGTAGGTCACTGTCGACTGAGCAACTATGTTTGCCTCGTCATCCTGCCACAGCACCACATCGACCGTCGCCAGCCGCTTGCCCAGTTTGAGCAGGCGGGCATCGGCATGGAAGGTCCGTAGCTGGACCCCGCGCAGGAAGCTGAAGTTGAGGTTGCTGGTCACCGCCATGGCAACCGGGCCGATATGCGCAAGGATCACCGCATAGGCGGCGTGATCGGCAAGCCCCATCTGGGTCGGGCCAGAGACAAGGTTGCCCGGCCGCAAGTTTTCTTCAGCCGGATCGAACACCACCCGCGCCCGGCCCGGCGCGATTTCGGTAACCCGGGTTTGACTGCCGCGCTGGGGAAAAGCCTGCGCGAAAAACGCGGCCATGTCCTCAACAGACATGACTGGCTTGAAAGCGGCCACGCTCAATACCCCATCAGGCTCAGCACTTCCTTGCGGCTGCGGTGGTCGTCCAGGAAACAGCCCATCAGCCGGCTGGTGACCATGCCGACGCCCGGGGTCCTGACCCCGCGCCCGGTCATGCAGCCGTGCTGCGCCTCGATCACCACGGCCACGCCGTGGGGCTGGAGGTTGTCCCAGATGCACTGCGCCACTTCGGCGGTCAGCCGTTCCTGGATCTGGAGCCGCTGGGCAAAGCCATGCAGCACCCGGGCAAGCTTGGAGATCCCGACCACTTTGTCCTTGGGCATATAGGCAATCGCGGCCTTGCCGGTGATCGGGGCCATGTGGTGTTCGCAGTGCGACTGGAACGGAATGTCCTTCAGCAAGATCAGTTCGTCATAGCCGCCCACTTCCTCGAACTGGCGAGCCAGGTGGTGGGCCGGATCTTCGCCATTGCCCTGGCAATATTCCTTCCATGCGCGGGCGACACGGGCCGGAGTATCGAGCAGGCCTTCGCGGCCGGGATCGTCGCCCGACCAGCGGATCAGCGTGCGGATTGCTTCCTGCACGTCTTCGGGCACCGGCAGCTTGGCCATCGGTCCACCATCGCCGCAGTCACTGTCGCAACTCATCGCCGTCTCCATTCGCGCGGGGACTTGAGGAAGCCGCCCCGGCGGAACAACCCGCGCCGCTTGCTGAACGGCTCGAACAAGTCCTCGGGCCGCTCGGGATCGAGCAGCGCATTGTCGGCTATTGCTTTCTCTGCATCTGTCAGCGGACGCAAGAAAAAAGGCGCAACATACTTGCCCTTTCTGGGGGCCTTTTCGATCAAATCGATCATCGAGGGATTGCTTGCCAGCGCCGCCGCTACTTCTTCGTACGTCAGCCCGGTGTGCTCAGCCAGCAGGGTGATCCTGATCTGGCGGATTGCAGGAACGGCATGCTCATTGCCGGGCCGCGCGGCGTCGATGAACAGATCGCATTCGCTGTCGAGCCCCATCGAGCGGTTGTTCATATTGGCCGAGCCGATCCGCACCACTTCGTCATCGACGATCATCACTTTGGAATGAATGTAGATCGGCGTCCTGGCGGCATTGTAGGGGATGAAGATGCGGAAGCGGTTCGCGGGATCGTGCTCGGCAATTGCATGACACAATTGCACCCGCGCGCCGTCCATCGCGGTCTGCTCCAGCCAGCCAGAGGATGTTTCGGGATTGATCAGGACAATCTCGGGCGGATCGGGCTGTGACAGGCGGCGGGCCACCGCCTCGGCCACCGCGCGGCTGGCGAAGTATTGGCTCTCGGCATAGATGAAGCGGCGCGCGCGCAGGATATGTTCGACAAACAGCGCTTCGATCTCGCGAAGTTCAGGCAGGCCGTTCCAGGCAGTGCGGGTGCGCGCGATCCCTACTTCGACATCGCGGAATTCGGCTTCGAGCCTCTTGG
>JAGXTB010000196.1 GCA_018334165.1 Sphingomonadales bacterium
GGGGGTTCGACGCTAGCGTTGAGCCCCCACCCCCAACCCCTCCCCGCCGGGGAGGGGCTTTTCGGATCATAGGATCAGGCAAGCGCCTGCACCGCCTTCCACGCCGCCCTGACCGCCTCAATCGTGATGTCGGCATGCTCGGTCGTGGTTGCGATCGAGCAGACCGATACGCGCATCACCAGCCGTCCGCGCCACAGTGCGGTGCCCATGTAGGCAATGGCATCGCGCTGGATCTGCTCGACCGTCAACTGGGTCAGCCGATCGCCTTCCTCGGGCGTGGTGCCGGCACCAAAGCGGACCATGAACTGGTTGAGCTCTGGCTGGTTGAGCACTTCCACGCCGGGAATGGCCGCCATGCCTTGCGCCAGATGCTGCGCCACCCGCACATCCTCATCGACCATCCGGGCGATGCCAGCCCGGCCCAGCCGCCGCATCATCGCCCAGGCTGCAAAGCCGCGTGAACGCCGCGACAGTTCGGGTACATAAGCACCGGGGTGGCGGAAGTTCTGATTGTCTCGGGTCAGGTAGCTCGCCTGCATGTCCATCGCGCGGCGGTGGGCTTCTTCATGCCGGACAATCGTGAAGCCGCAATCGTAGGGCGTTTGCAGCCACTTGTGCCCGTCGGTCGCCATCGAATCCGCCTGCTCGATCCCCTCCAGCAAGTGGCGGTGTTTGGCGCTGGCCCGGGCCCACAGCCCGAACGCGCCGTCAACGTGCAACCAGCCGCCTGCGGCATGGACCATCGGTGCGATCACCGCGAAGGGATCGCTGACCCCGGTGTTGATCTGTCCGGCCTGTCCGATCACGATCGCCGGGGCGGCATCGGCAGCCAGTGCTCTCTCCAACGACACTGGGAGCATCCGCCCCATATCGTCGGTGGCAATCGTGGTGACGCGCTTTTCGCCCAGCCCCAGATAGCGCAGGCCTGAGAACACGGTGTTGTGCGCATCGGCCCCGATCAGTACCCTGAGCGGCGGTGCTCCGTAGAGCCCGTCATCCTCGACATTCCAGCCCTGGCTGCGCAGCAGCTCACCGCGCGCGGCGGCAAGCCCGACGAAATTGGCAATGGTCGCGCCGGAGACCAGCCCGACCGAGCTTTCCGCCGGCAGGTCGAGCAGTTCGAGCAGCCAGCGCGCCGCCACCGCTTCCACCGCCGCACCCGAAGGCGTCATCGGAATGCCCGCGCAGTTCTGCCCCCAGGCCGAAGTCAGCCAGTCCGCCGCAACGCCCGCCAGATGCGAGTGGCCATTGACCCAGCCATAGAAACGCGGGCCGACAATGGGCCGCAAGCCATCGCGCGCGCCGCGATCCAGTTCCTCGATCACGGTCAGGCCGTCGGTTCCCTCATCAGGGACCGGACCATCGAAGCGGGCATGAATCTCGCCATAGCCGGCGGTCGGGAAACTGGGCGCATCCGCCACCTCGCGCCGGTATTCGGCGCTCAGCCGCGCCGCCAGTTCCATGCCTGCGAAATCCTGTTCGTCCGAATACACTCTGCTCTCCCCTTGGCGATTGCACCTGCACGCAATCGCTTCTAACCGCCAGCCATGAGCGACACATCCCGAATCAAGCGGCTGAAATTCCGCGCCTGGCACCGCGGCACCCGTGAGGCCGATTACATGATCGGGTGCTTCTTCGACCACCACCATGCGAATTGGAGCGAAGCCGAACTGGCCTGGTTCGAGGCGCTGCTGGACGAAGAGGATGTCGAAATCATGGCATGGGCACTGGGGACCATGCCGGTACCTGAGAAATATGCCGGGGCGCAGATGGATGCGTTCCGCAAACTCGATTTCGTTGAAATCCCGCGGTGATTCTGGCCTGATTTCCGTTCGAGTCGAGCGAAGTCGAGACACCCAGGCACGGCATCTCGACTTCGCTCGATGCGAACGGGCGTGGGTTTGGGATTCCTTTGCGCGACAACCCTAATCCGTTCGTCCCGAGCGAAGTCGAGGGACCGCCCCGCACGCCATCCCTCGAATTCGCTCGGGACGAACGGGTTTGGTAGACGGATTGAGAAAGCTTGGTTGCGCGACCTTTTACCCCTAAAGCCGCGCTTTCCGAATCCCACCCCGCTTGCCCTCAAAATCGGCACGCGGGGCAATTGGTGCTGCGTGAGAGATGCCTGACTTCACCCGAATCCTGTCCGCAAAAAGCCCGCTGACGCTGGCCGCCTTGCCGCGCGGCGCGCAGCCGCTGGTGCTGGCAGACCTGGCGCGCGCGGCCAAAGGCCGGGCGGTGTTCATCGCGGCGGACGAAGCGGCGATGCAGGCGATTGCCGACACCGCGCAATTCTTCGCGCCCGAACTGGAGGTGATTTCTTTCCCGGCCTGGGATTGCCTGCCCTATGACCGCGCCAGCCCGGCCTTGTCGGTCAGCGCGCGGCGGCTGGCGGCGTTGCAAAAGCTGCAGCTCCCCGCCAAGGGCCCGCAGCTGTTCGTCACCACGATCAATGCGTTGCTGCAAAGGGTGCTGACCCCGTTCCGGATCCGCGAGAACGTCAAGGTGCTCAAGCCGGGGATCGAGATTGGCCGCGAGAGCCTGATCGCGCTGCTGCAGAAGCAAGGCTACAGCCGCACCGATACCGTTGCCGACGCCGGCGAATTCGCGGTGCGTGGGTCAATCTTCGATATCTACCCATCCGGACTTGAGGCCGGCCTGCGGCTCGATTTCTTCGGCGACGAGCTGGAGACGCTGCGCACATTCGATCCCAACACCCAACGCTCGACCGGAACCCTGGCCGAACACGTACTGTTGCCCGCCAGCGAAGCACTCCTCGACGAAGACAGCATCAAGCGTTTTCGCAGCGGCTACCGCGAAATGTTTGGGGCCAATGCCACCGGCGATCCGCTCTATCAGGCGGTCAGCGACGGGCGCCGCCTCGCCGGGATGGAGCACTGGCTGCCCTTGTTCGAGGACCGGCTGGTCACGCTGTTCGACCATCTTTCGCCGCAGGACACGCTGGTGATTGACAGCTCCGCACTAGGCGCGGCGGACGAGCGATTGGGCGATGTGGCCGATTACTTCGCCTCGCGCACCGAGAGCTCAGGCAAGGCGGCGGGGAGCTATCGCCCGCTCGAACCGTCTGCATTGTATCTCTCGCGCGAGGAGCTTGACGCCGCGCTGAGCACCCACCCGGTCCACCGTGCCGAGATGTTCGCGCAGCCGGAAAGCGCCAATACGATCGACTTCGGCTTCTCCGGCAGCCGCGACTTTACACCCGAACGCGCGCGCGGAGATAACGTTTACGAAGCGGCGGCGCGTTATCTGACCGGACAGGCCGCACAGGGCCGCAAGGCGCTGATCGCGGCCTATAGCGAGGGCAGCCGCGCGCGGATCGCCGCGATCCTGGGCGAGGCGGTGCGCCCCGCCCCGGTGATGGCCGATACCTGGCAAGAGGCGCTGGGCCTCGCCGCCAAGGGCTCCCCCGTCGCCATGGTGCTGCCGCTCGAAACCGGGTTCTCGAACGCCGAGATCGAACTGGTTACCGAACAGGACATCCTGGGTGACCGGCTGGTCCGCCGCAAGAAGCGCCGCAAGGGGGCCGATGCCTTCCTGGCCGAACTGGCCGCGCTGACCCCGGGCGATCTGGTGGTCCACATGGATCACGGGATTGGGCGTTACATCGGTTTGCAATCGATCCCGGTCGGGCAAAGCCCGCACGACTGCGTGGCGCTGGAATATGCCGGCGGCGACAAGCTCTATGTGCCGGTCGAGAATATCGACGTGCTCTCGCGCTATGGCAGCGATGCCGAATTCGTCGGGCTCGACCGGCTGGGCGGCGAAGGCTGGCAAAAGCGCAAGAGCCGCCTCAAGGAACGCATTCGCGCGATTGCGCACGAATTGCTCAAGACCGCCGCGCTTCGCGCGCTGCGCCAGGCCACGGTGCTGCTGCCCGATCAGGGCGCATACGACCAGTTTGTCGAACGCTTCCCGTGGCAGGAAACCGAGGATCAGGAAGCCGCGATCGAGGATGTGCTGAGCGATCTAGCCGAAGGCAAGCCGATGGACCGGCTGG
>JAGXTB010000197.1 GCA_018334165.1 Sphingomonadales bacterium
GGCGGGTGGGGGTCCCCCGCCAGCGTCGAGCCCCCATCCCCGACCCTTCCCCGACGGGGAAGGGAGAAAGGCCGAAAGTTCAAGCTTTGCCATCCCCGCCAGATCGAACCTTTGGTGCGAGGCAATCACCGCGATCCCGCCCTCGCGGCAATGCTCGGCCACCATGTCCATCACCAAGGCGGTGCCGCGCGTGTCCAGCCCGTTGAGCGGTTCGTCGAGCAGCCACACTGGCGCCGCCTGTCCGCACAGCCGGGCCAGCGCCGCGCGCTTCTTTTGCCCGGTGGAGAGGTAGCGTACCGGCACGTCCATCAGTTCGGCCAGCCCCAGCCGCGCGGCCTGATTGTCATGCGCGCCGTCGATCCGCTGCCACAAGGCCAGCGCCTTGCCCAAGGGCAAGTGCGGATCGAGCGCGGGGCGCTCATCGACCAGTCCCAGGCTGCCCGCCAGTTCCACGGTCCCGCTATAGGCTGGCATCAGCCCGGCCAGGATCCGGATCAGGCTGCTCTTGCCGATCCCGTTGGAGCCGACCAGTTGCAACGCCTGCCCGCTTTCCAGCGCAAACGACAGCCCCGCAAACAGCAGCCGATCGCCGCGGCGGCAGGCCAGATTGTTCGCGGCGATGCGGCACTCTTGCATGGGCTCGCCGGATAGGGGAAAGCTGCGGCCATGCCAAGGAGAGAGCAATGCCCGTCCCACGCCTGACCGAAACCGAACTCTCCGCGCTGCTTGCCGAAGCACCGGCATGGACCCTGCGCGAAGATGGCAAGGCGCTGGTCCGCACGTTCAAGTTCAAGGATTTCAACGCGGCTTTCGGCTTCATGACCCGCGTCGCGCTCTATGCCGACAAGGCCGACCACCATCCCGAATGGTTCAACGTCTACAACCGGGTCGAAGTGACGCTGACCACGCATGACGCCGATGGGCTGAGCCAGCGCGATGTCGAGATGGTGCGGGCGATCGAAGGCTATCTGTGAGCGGCTGGGTTGCCTTGCTGCGGGCGGTCAATGTTGGCGGCAACAACAAGATTCCGATGGCGCAGCTGGCGGCCATGGCCACGCGGCTGGGGCTGGATGGCGCGCGGACTTATATCGCCAGTGGAAACCTGATTTTCGCCTCTGCACTGGGTGAGGATGCACTGCGCGGCATGATCGCGGACGCGATCGAGGCGGAGTTTGGGGCACGGATCGGGGTGCTGGTGCGCAGCGCCGCAGAACTGGCCGAGGTTGCGGCGCGTTGCCCCTGGCCGGACCGTCCGGGGAACCGGGTGGTGGCGCTGTTCACTGACGAGGTGCCTTCGCTGGACGGTGTGCGACACCAGGCGGGCGAGGTTTTGGCGTTGGGGCGGCGAGAGATCTTTATCGACTACGGCGAGGGAATGGCCTCTTCGAAGCTGGTGGTTCCGGCCAGCAAGACCGGGACCGGGCGAAACATGAATACGGTGGGGAAACTGGCGGAACTGGCGAGCAACCTGTCCTAGATCCTCCCCAACGCTGCGCGACAGGGAGGATTTTGAGAGCTACTTCCCCCCACGCGGTTTCAGGTTCGTCCGCGTCATCTTGCGCAGCCGTCCCGGCATCCAACGCGCCGCAAAGGCGATGCGGTGGGCGGTCTTGCCGACGCGGTTGTGCAGGGTGTCGCTGTGGACCGCCTTCCACGCTGCCTCGGCCACTTCCGTAACCGGCGTGATCTCCAGCCCCGCTTCCAGCACCCGCTCGCGGATACCTTCGTTGCTTTGCTGGTTGGGGTTCATGTCGATCAGCGGCGTGTCGATGAAGCCCGGCATCAGGTCGCAGACCTTGATCCCGTCGGGCGACCATTCGCCGTCGAGGCATTCGGTGATCGCCCGCACCCCGAATTTGGTCGCCGAATAGACCGAGGCCCCCGGGGTGCCATAGATCCCCGCCGCGCTGGCGGTGTTGAGCAGGCACGATCCCGGCGCGCTGGCCTTGAGCCAGGGGTGCGCCGCCTGCGCGCCGAACAGCACGCCCTTGAGGTTGATGTCGAGGCAGCGTTCGATCTCGGCCACGTTTTTCTCGACCAGGTTGCCGCCCAGCGGGATCCCGGCGTTGTTGAACACCACATCGATCGTGCCACTACCTGTTTTGGCGCTGGCCTTGGCACAGGCCGCAAGTGCCTCGTCCCACGCCACCCGGTCGCGGACGTCGAGCTTGTGAGTGGAGCTTTTGCCCGCCGGGATCAGCGCGGCGGTTTCTTTCATCCCGCCCTCGTTGACATCGGCCAGGCCGACGAACCAGCCCTCGGAGCCAAACTTGACCGCCACCGCCCGGCCAATCCCGCTGGCGCCGCCGGTGATGAAGATGGTTTTGCTTACAGCCATGTCAGTATCCTCCGCGCTCCCCTTAGCCGTTCGTGTCGAGCGAAGTCGAGACACTTTGGGCACTTCTAAATCCGTTCGCCCCGAGCGAAGTCGAGGGGGGCAACACAACGCAACCCCTCGACTTCGCTCGGGGCGGACGGGGTTGGGTTGTGAGTCTCAAGGCTAAAGCGCCGGGTTGTTATAGCAATGCCAGGTGAAGATCGCTGTCGCGCCGCGGTGGGGGCGCCATTTTTCGGCCATGTCGCGGGTGGCCCTTTCGGATGGGCGCGCGTCGAGGCCGAGCAGTTTGTGCAAGCCCGCCTGGACCGCCAGGTCTCCGGCCGGCCACACGTCCTGGCGGCCTTCAGCGAACAGCAGGTAGATCTCGGCCGACCAGCGCCCGATCCCCTTGATCTGGGTGAGCTGGGCGATGGCTTCCTCGTCGTCCTGGGGCAGGGCTTCGAAATCGAGCTGGCCAGTGACCACCAGTTCGCACAAACTGCGCATGTAGCCCTGCTTTTGCCGTGAAAGCCCGCAGGCCCTCAGGGTGTCAAAGTCCGCCTCGAGCACGCGCTGCGGATCGAGTTCTTCCCCGGCATGGGCTTCGAATTTGCGCCACATCGAAGCGGCGGCGGCGACGCTGACCTGCTGGCCGACGATGGTGCGCATCAGGGTGCCGTACCCGCGGTCGCGAATGCGCGGTTCGGGATAGCCGGTGACCTTGAGCGCGCTGGCGAAACCGGGCTCGATTGCGGCGACGGCGTCGAGTCCGGCCTTCAATTGCGCTGCACTCAGCCCCATTTCGCTCTCCCGCTTGCCAAAATTTAGCCGGTCGATTAGCAGCCCGGCCAACACGCGAACAGGCGTGAATCGCAAAGGACGTGAGAATGCCCAAGCTTGTCGTGGTCAATCGTGCCGGGGATGAAAAGGAAATCGAAGCCGGAAACGGCGTTTCGGTGATGGAAGCGATCCGCGACGCGGGCTTTGACGAGCTGCTGGCGCTGTGCGGCGGCTGCTGCAGCTGCGCCACCTGCCACGTCTATGTCGATCCGGCCTTTGCCGACAAGGTCGAAAAGCTGAGCGAGGACGAGAACGACCTGCTCGATTCGACCGACCACCGCCAGGACAATTCGCGCCTGTCGTGCCAGATCCACCTCAACGATGCGGTGGACGGCCTGAAGGTGACGATCGCGCCTGAGGATTGATCCTTCCTCCTTAGTTCCTTCCCAAATTCGCGTAGCGCATTTGGGGAGGTGGCACCGCGAAGCGGTGACGGAGGGGTAATGGCGATAGGGCAGAGGCCCCTCCGTCTGGGCCTGGCGGCCCAGCCACCTCCCCATTTGTCGCCTTCGCGAAAAATGGAGAGGAACTGATTGGTGAAACCCCGCTTTATCTCTCAAAAGCGCATTTGCATTGCGCTTGCCCCATGCGGCACCTAACTTTCGCGGCATGACCACACCGCTCGTTTTCAAGAACAGCCTCGAGCTGATCGGCAACACCCCGCTTGTCCTGCTCGAAGGGCCCAGCGAAGCCGCGGGCTGCGAGATCTGGGGCAAGTGCGAATTCGCCAATCCCGGCGCCTCGGTGAAAGACCGTGCGGCGCTGTGGATCGTGCGCGATGCCGAGGCCAAGGGGCTGCTCAAGCCCGGCGGCACGATTGTCGAAGGGACCGCGGGCAACACCGGGATTGGTCTCGCGCTGGTCGCCAATGCGCTGGGTTACAAGACGGTGATCGTCATGCCCGAAACGCAGAGCCGCGAGAAGATGGATACCCTGCGCGCGCTGGGGGCGGAACTGGTCTTGGTGCCCGCTGCGCCGTTTTCCAATCCGGGACACTTCGTCCACACCTCGCGGCGGCTGGCGGAGGAGACCGAAGGCGCGATCTGGGCCAACCAGTTTGACAATGTCGCCAACCGCAAGGCCCATATCGAAGGCACCGCGCCCGAAATCTGGGCGCAGCTGGACGGGCGGATCGACGGCTTTACCTGCGCTGCCGGGACCGGCGGGACCATTGCCGGGGTCGGCATGGGGCTCAAGGCCTTTGACGAGAAAGTGACCATCGCGCTGACCGACCCGCACGGCGCGGCGCTCTACAATTACTACGCTTGCGGCGAGCTCCGGGCCGAAGGAAGTTCGGTCGCCGAAGGGATCGGGCAGGGGCGGATCACCGCCAACCTCGAAGGCGCGCCGATCGACACCCAGTTCCGGATTTCTGATGAGGAAGGCCTCGAATGGGTCGCCCGGCTGCTCCAGGAAGAAGGGCTGTGCCTCGGCCTGTCCTCGGGGATCAACGTCGCGGGCGCGGTCGCGCTGGGCCAGCAGCTGGGCAAGGGTTCGCGGGTGGCGACGATCCTGTGCGATACCGGCTTCCGCTACCTCTCCAGCCTCTACAATGCCGAGTGGCTGCGCGGCAAAGGGCTTCCGGTCTTCCCTTGGCTCACTTGATTGCTTTCCGGCTGCCGCCGGGACAACACCGGCCCGCTCCCCCGGCCCGACCACCCGTTCATGGTACCCTATGGGTGGTCGAGCCGGGGGAGCG
>JAGXTB010000198.1 GCA_018334165.1 Sphingomonadales bacterium
ATGGTGTGGAGGAAGTTCATGTCAGAAGCTGCGTCAGTGTGGTGCGATAGCGCGCGGCGATCGCATCGCGCGCCACATGCCGCCCGCCGCTGACCACCTGGCGCCCCGCGCGCCAGACCCCATCGACCGCGCCGCCGCGCGCGGCGAAGATCCAGCGGTCGATCCAGCCATCGCCTTGTGCGCCGACCAGCGCGGGGTGCGCAGCGTCAAGCGTGACGAAGTCTGCTGCCAGCCCTTCGGCCAGCCCCGCCGCTGCGCCCAGTGCCTGCGAACCGCCCGTCAGCGCGCCGCGGAACAGGTCGCCCCCGGTGCTGGCCTCGCTGCCTGAGGCGAGCAGGTTGCGGCGCCGGTGGGTGAGGCGCTGGACATATTCCAGCCAGCGCAGCTCCTCGGCGGCGTCGATCAGCACGTTCGAATCGGTGCCGAGGCCAAAGCGGCCGCCTTCGCCGCGATAGTGGACCGCCGGGAACACCCCGTCGCCCAGGTTGGCTTCGGTCACCGGGCACAGCCCCGCGACCACGCCGCGCTGCGCCATGCCGCTCGCTTCGGCCTCGGTCGTGTGGGTGGCGTGGATCAGGCACCAACGCTCATCGAGCGGCTTGTTGTTCAGCAGCCATTCGACCGGGCGCTGGCCACTGAATTTGAGGCTCGCCTCAACCTCGCCAGTCTGCTCGGCCGCGTGGATGTGGACCGGACCGGTGGGATGCGCGGTGAGCAGCGCGGCCAGCTCCTCCGCCGTCACCGCGCGCAGTGAATGCGGGGCGAGGCCCAACACGGCACCCGGCAGACCGGCAATCGCGGCGCCGCTGGCTTCGTGGAGCTTCGCAAACGAGTCGAGATTGCAGATAAACCGCCGCTGCCCCGGCTTGGGCGGGGCGCCGCCAAAATCGGCGTGGGCGTAGAACACCGGCAGCAGGGTCATCGCCAGGCCGGTTTCGCGCGCGGCTTCGGCCACCGCCTCGGCCATCGCTGCGCCGGGTCCGGCATAGGCCGCGCCTTTGGGATCGTGGTGCAGGTAATGGAATTCGCCGACCCGGGTGAACCCGCTTTCGAGCATTTCGGCATAGGCTATCGCCGCCACCGCCAAGACGTCGTCCGGCTCCATCCGGTCAAGGAAATGGTACATCGCCTCGCGCCAGGTCCAGAAGCTGTCGGCAGAGCTGCCGCGCCGTTCGGCCATGCCCGCCATGCCGCGCTGGAAGGCGTGGGAGTGGAGGTTGGGCAGGCCGGGCAGGGCGACCTTGTGGCGCTGGTCGCCGGGTTGGGCGGCGGTGTTTGGTTCGATCCGGGCGAAGCGTCCGTCCGCCAGTTCGACACGCACATCGCGCGCCCAGCCAGTGGGGAGCAATGCTTCGGAAAAGTGCAGGGCCTGGGTCATGCGCGCTTCACCTCTGAGCAAATTACTCAACCTCAACCAAACCCGTCACCCTGAACTTGTTTCAGGGTCCATCCCTCGGTTTGACAGGCCAGTGCCTGATAAAAGCAAGGCTGCGACCTATGCGCTTCTCCGGCAGGATCCGGGCCATCGGCACAATGGACCCTGAAACAAGTTCAGGGTGACGGAGGAGGATTGGGACCAAACTTGGCCTCATCCGCCTTGTCGCAAAACACTCTATACAGATGCTTCAATATGTCTATACATATTCGCGACTCTTGGGGAGAGCGCATGCGCGTCGATACGGTCTGGACCAATGCCAAGCTGCTGACTTCGGTGCCCGGTGCCGCGCCGGTTGCAGCGGGCGTGGTCGCGGCGAAGGACGGGCGGATCGCCTGGGCCGGCTCCGCAGCCGATGCCCCTGCGTTCGACACTTCCCAGACCGCCGATTGCCAGGGCCGCTGGATCACCCCGGCCTTGATCGACGCCCACACCCACCTGATCCACATGGGCAGCCGCGCACGCGAGTTCGAGCTCAGGCTGCAAGGCGCCAGTTATGAGGAGATCGCGCGGGCCGGGGGCGGGATCGTTTCGACCATGCGCGCGACCCGCGCCGCTTCGGTCGAGCAGATGGTCGCGGCGGCGCTTCCCCGGCTCGACCAGCTGCTGGCCGAAGGGCTGGGCACGATCGAGATCAAGAGCGGCTATGGGCTCGACACCCAAACCGAACTCCGGATGCTGCGCGCGGCGCGGAGGTTGGGCGAGGTCCGGCCTGTGCGCGTGGTCACCACCTTCCTTGGCGCGCACGCGCTGCCGCCCGAATTCGCCGGCAATGCCGATGGCTATATCGACCTGGTCTGCGAGGAAATGCTCCCCGCAGTCGCCGCCGAGGGCCTCGCCGATGCGGTTGATGGGTTCTGCGAGGGGATCGGCTTTTCGCCAGCGCAGATCGAGCGGGTGTTCGTGAAAGCGCGCGAGCTGGGCCTGCCGGTCAAGCTCCATGCCGAGCAGCTTTCCAACCTCCACGGTGCGGCGCTGGCGGCGCGGTATGGGGCGCTGTCCGCCGACCATCTCGAGCATCTCGATAGTGCGGGCGTGGCGGCGATGGCCCAGGCCGGGACCGTCGCGATGCTGCTGCCCGGCGCCTATTACTTCTGCCGCGAGAGCCACCAGCCGCCGGTCGGCCTGCTGCGCGAAGCGGGCGTGCCCCTGGCTGTGGCGACCGATTGCAACCCCGGCACCAGCCCGCTGACCTCGTTGCTGCTGGCGATGAACATGGCCGCGACTTGCTTTCGCCTGACCGTCGCCGAGTGCCTCGCCGGCGTCACCCGCAACGCTGCCCTGGCGCTGGGCCTGGGCGCTGAATGCGGGACGCTGGAAGTGGGCAAGAGCTGCGATCTCGCCGTGTGGACCATCGCAGACCCGGCCGAGCTGGTCTATCGCATCGGGGCCAATCCGCTCCATGCGCGTGTGTGGAGCGGACAATGATTGTGCTTGATCCAGGCAATGTGACCAAGGCCCAATGGCAGGCCATTTACGATGGCGCGCCCGCGCGGCTGGATCCTGCCTGCGCGCCTTTGATTGCCGGGAGCGCCGCTGCCGTGGCGCGGATTCTGGCGCGGGGTGAGCCGGTCTACGGGATCAACACCGGCTTCGGCAAACTCGCCTCGGTGCGGATCGCCGATGACGAGCTGGCCTTGCTCCAGCGCAATATCGTGCTGAGCCACGCAGCGGGGACGGGCGAGCCCTCGCCGGTGCCGGTGGTGCGGCTGATGATGGCGCTCAAACTCGCCAGCCTCGCCCAGGGCGCGAGCGGGGTGCAGCCTGAGACCGTGGCGCTGCTCGAGGCGATGCTGGTGCAAGGGCTGACCCCCTTGGTGCCGTGCCAGGGCTCGGTTGGCGCTAGCGGCGACCTCGCCCCGCTCAGCCACATGACCGCGGCGATGATCGGGGTTGGGGAAATCGACTTTGCCGGGGAGCGGTTGCCTGCTGCCGAGGCGCTGGCCAAGGCGGGCCTCGCGCCGTTGGTCTTGGGGCCGAAGGAAGGACTGGCCTTGCTCAACGGCACCCAGTTCTCGACCGCCAATGCGCTCGCCGGGCTGTTCGCTGCCGAACGGCTCTACCAGACCGCGCTGGTCACCGGCGCGCTTTCGACCGAGGCGGCCAAGGGCAGCGACACCCCGTTCGATCCGCGCATCCATGCCTTGCGCCGCCACAAGGGCCAGATCGAAACCGCCGCGGCGCTTCGCGAACTGATGGCGGGCAGCGCGATCCGGGCCAGCCATGCCGTGGACGATCCGCGCGTGCAGGATCCCTATTGCCTGCGCTGCCAGCCGCAAGTGATGGGCGCCGCGCTCGACGTGCTGCGCCAGGCCGCGACTACGCTGCTGACCGAAGCCAACGGTGTGTCGGACAATCCGCTGATCTTCGCCGAAGATGACACCGCGCTGTCGGGCGGCAATTTCCACGCCGAGCCGGTGGCCTTCGCTGCCGACATGATCGCGCTGGCGGTCTGCGAGATCGGCTCCATTGCCGAACGCCGGATCGCCATGCTGGTCGATCCCGCGTTGTCGGGGCTGCCTGCCTTCCTCACGGCGCATCCGGGGCTCAATTCGGGCTTCATGATCCCGCAGGTCACCGCCGCTGCCTTGGTCAGTGAGAACAAGCAGATGGCCTATCCCGCTTCGGTCGATTCGATCCCGACTTCGGCCAACCAGGAAGACCACGTCTCGATGGCCGCCCACGGCGCGCGGCGGCTGGCGGGCATGGTCCGAAATGCCGAAGCGGTGCTGGGGATCGAGCTGTTGGCAGCGGCGCAGGGGTGTGAGTTTCATGGGCCCCTCAAGTCCTCGGCCGGGCTTGAAGCGGCGCGGGCCGTGCTCCGCGCCAAGGTCCCCGCGCTGGGTGAGGACCGCCATTTCCATCCCGACATGCAGGCCGCCGAGGCGCTGGTCCGCTCTGGCGCGCTGGTTGCGGCGGTGGGGCAGGAGCTGCCGGGAGTTCACCAATGACCCTCAACCTAACTCCGTTCGCATCGAGCGAAGTCGAGATGCCGCGCGCAGTGTCTCGACTTCGCTCGACACGAACGGAGGTTGGGTTGGCGGCAGCATGACCGACTGGCTCCACATCCACCGCGGCGAGGCTCCATTGGTCGTCGCCTTTCCGCATGGCGGTACCGGGCTGGGCGGGATCGAGCCGCGCTTTGCCTCGCCGTGGCTGGCGTGGCGCGATGCCGACTGGTGGATCGCGGAGCTCTATGACTTTGTGCGCGATTTGGGCGTGACCACCATTGCCACTGAGGTCAGCCGCAGCGTGATCGACGTCAACCGCGATCCTTCGGGCGTCTCGCTCTATCCCGGCATGGCGACCACCGAGCTGTGCCCGACCACGACCTTTGACGGGGAGCCTCTCTACCGCGCTTTCGATCCCGAAGAGGATGAGATTGACTGGCGGCGGCGGACCTTTTTCGATCCCTACCATGCCGCGCTGCGTGCCGAGCTGGACCGGCTGCGGGCAATCCATCCGCGCGTGGTACTCTATGACGCGCACTCGATCCGCAGCCGCATTCCGCGCCTGTTCGAGGGCGAGCTGCCGCAGTTCAACCTTGGCACCAACAGCGGCGCAACTTGCGATCCGGCGCTGGAGTCCGCTCTGGCCGAGGTCTGCGAGCAGTCCGGCCAGACATGGATCGCCAACGGCCGCTTCAAGGGCGGCTGGACCACCCGCCACTATGGCGCGCCCGCTAACGGCGTTCACGCGGTGCAGATGGAGCTCGCCCAGCGCGGCTACATGGATGAGCCCGCCGTGATCGATGAAGCCAACTGGCCCGGCCAGCTCCACGCCGCGCCCGCCATTCTCCCCATGCTTCAGGCGCTGATCGCCGCCTGCCTGACTTTTGCCGAAGGAACACCTGCATGACCCGTCTCGACAACAGCCGCGTGATCAAGCCCGCGACCGGGACCGAACGCACCGCGCTCTCCTGGTTGACCGAAGCCCCCTTGCGGATGCTGATGAACAACCTCCATCCCGACGTTGCCGAGCGGCCCGAGGAGCTGGTGGTCTATGGCGGGATCGGCCGCGCAGCGCGCGATTGGGAATCGTACGACAAGATTGTCGAGACGCTGCGGCGCCTCAAGGATGACCAGACCCTGCTGATTCAGTCGGGCAAGCCCGTGGGCGTGTTCCAGACCCACGCCGATGCCCCGCGCGTGCTGCTCGCCAATTCGAACCTGGTGCCCAAGTGGGCCAATTGGGAACATTTCAACGAATTGGATCGCAAGGGCCTGGCGATGTACGGCCAGATGACTGCGGGCAGCTGGATCTACATCGGCTCGCAAGGCATCGTGCAGGGCACGTATGAGACTTTCGTCGAGATGGGCCGCCAGCACTACAGTGGCGACCTTTCGGGCAAGTGGCTGCTCACTGCCGGGCTTGGCGGGATGGGCGGGGCCCAGCCGCTCGCCGCGACCATGGCCGGGGCAAGCTGCCTCGCGATCGAATGCCAGCGCAGCCGGATCGAGATGCGGCTGCGCACCGGCTATCTGGATCACATGGCCGAAACGCTCGACGAAGCGATGGTGTTGATCAATGCGGCTTGCGCCGAAAAACGCGCAATCTCTGTCGGTCTGCTCGGCAATGCTGCCGAAGTGCTGCCCGCAATGCTGGCGAAGGGGATCAAGCCTGACCTCCTCACCGACCAGACCAGCGCGCACGATCCCATCAACGGCTACTTGCCCGCCGGCTGGACGGTCGCCGAATGGATCGACAAGCGCGAGCGCGAGCCCGAGGTTGTGGCCAAGGCCGCCAAGGCCAGCATGGCCCGCCATGTCGAAGCGATGCTGGAATTCCAGAAGCGCGGCGTGCCGACCACCGACTATGGCAACAACATCCGCCAGGTCGCCTTCGATGAGGGCGTCAAAGATGCCTTCGCTTTCCCCGGCTTCGTGCCCGCTTACATCCGCCCGCTGTTCTGCCGCGGGGTCGGCCCGTTCCGCTGGGCCGCGCTGTCGGGCGATCCGGAAGACATCTACAAGACCGACGCCAAAGTGAAGGAACTGATCCCCCACGATCCGCACCTCCACCGCTGGCTCGACATGGCGCGTGAGCGCATTCACTTCCAGGGCCTGCCCGCGCGGATCTGCTGGGTGGGGCTGGGCGACCGGCACCGGCTGGGCCTCGCCTTCAACGAAATGGTCGCCTCCGGAGAGCTCAAGGCCCCGGTGGTGATCGGGCGCGACCACCTCGATTCAGGCTCGGTCGCTTCGCCCAACCGCGAGACCGAGGCGATGAAGGACGGCACCGATGCGGTGTCTGATTGGCCGCTGCTCAACGCCCTGCTCAACTGCGCCAGCGGCGCAACCTGGGTTTCGCTCCACCACGGCGGCGGCGTCGGCATGGGCTATTCGCAGCATTCGGGCATGGTGATCGTTGCCGATGGCACGCCCGAAGCGGCCAAGCGGCTGGAACGCGTCCTCTGGAACGATCCCGCCACCGGCGTGATGCGCCATGCCGATGCAGGTTACGACATCGCGCTCGATTGCGCGCGCGAGAAGGGGCTGGACCTGCCGGGGATTTTGGGGTGATCACCGCCTTCCGTTCGCATCGAGCGAAGTCGAGATGCCATGCTCAGGTGTCTCGACTTCGCTCGACACGAACGGAGATTGGGGGGCGGCTGCGGCCGCTCAATAGAGCTTCGCCGGCTCGGCCGGATGCTCCATCAGCTGCCGCTTGATCTGGCGGCCCTTGGTACTGTTGTTGGCCCAGGCAAAAGCCACGGCGAGCCCAACGAAGGCTATAAAGACATAACGCATGGTGCGACTCCGCTGGCGTTTGTCCCTGGTCGAGGTCGAGCTTGCGCCTTCAGGCTAAAGCAAGCGTAACGGGTAAGGCCTAACCCATCTTAACCGCGTTTTTACTGTGAATCCCCCCTCCCCAGTGGGGAGGGGCTGGGGGTGGGGGTGCCACGTCGGGGTCGAACCCCC
>JAGXTB010000199.1 GCA_018334165.1 Sphingomonadales bacterium
ACAAGGAAGCCAAGGCGACAAAGGACGGGCTGGAGGGCGGCACTGTCGATGTTGTTATCGGCACCCACGCACTGCTGGCAAAAAACCTGAAGTTCAAGCGGCTTGGGCTTGTAATCGTTGATGAAGAACAGCGATTCGGGGTGAACCACAAGGAGAGGCTCAAACAGCTGCGCAGCAACGTCCACATGCTCACCCTCACCGCCACGCCGATCCCGCGCACCTTGCAAATGGCGATGTCAGGCCTGCGCGAACTCAGCACCATCCAGACCGCCCCGGTCGATCGCCTCGCGGTGCGCACCTATGTGATGGAATGGGACCAGATGGTGATGCGCGAGGCCCTGCTGCGCGAGCATCACCGCGGCGGTCAGAGCTTCATCGTCGTGCCGCGCATCGCCGACATGGCCGAGGTTGAGCAATGGCTGCACGATACCGTGCCCGAGATCCGCTTCGTCACCGCGCACGGCCAGATGGCAGCGAGCGAGGTTGAGGAGCGGATGAGCGCGTTTTATGAGAAGAAGTACGAAGTGCTGCTCTCAACCACGATCATCGAGTCTGGCCTCGATATCCCCAGCGCCAACACCATCATCATCCACCGTGCCGATCGCTTTGGCCTGGCCCAGCTCTATCAGCTGCGCGGGCGGGTCGGGCGGTCGAAGCTGCGCGCCTATGCTTACCTCACCACCCCAGCGGGCCGGCAGCTCTCCGAAGTAGCGGAAAAGCGGCTCAAGGTGCTGGGCGATCTCGACAGCCTGGGTGCGGGGTTCCAACTTGCCAGTCACGATCTCGACATCCGCGGCGCGGGCAACCTTTTGGGCGACGAACAGTCCGGCCATATCCGCGAGGTCGGCTTCGAACTGTACCAGTCGATGCTGGAGGACGCGATCCTCGCGGCCAAGGCGGGCGAACTGGGCCTGGCGCGCGAACGCCACTCGCTAAGCCCGCAAATCACCGTCGATGCGCCAATCATGATCCCAGAGGACTATGTGCCCGACCTCGCGGTGCGGATGGCGCTCTACCGCCGCCTCAACGACGCCGAGGACCAGGCCGAGATCGAAAGCCTTTCGGCCGAGATGATCGACCGCTTCGGCCCGCTGCCCCAGCCCACCGCCAACCTGGTCAAGCTGATCCAGATCAAGCGTCAGGCGATCGAGGCGAACATTGCCAAGATCGACGTTGGCGCCAAGGGCAGCCTCGTCTCGTTCCATCAGGACCAGTTCCCCGATCCGGCCGGCCTGATCGCCTATGCCGCGCGGCTGGAAGGCACGATCAAACTGCGCCCCGACAGCAAGATCGTCGTCACCCGCGCCTGGGGCAATGCCGAGGCGCGATTGAATGGGCTGTTCCAGCTGACCAAGGGTTTGAGCGCGATTGCACGCAAGGCGCGTTAGCAAGACTTTCTTCCCCCTTGATGGGGGAAGGATGCGAAGACTTGGCAGCTTGCTGCCTAGTCGCAGCTGGATGGGGGTGATGTCGCGTATCGACGCACGCTCACCCCCATCCAACTTCGCCTAGCCTCGTTCCTCGGCAAGGCTCCGTATCCTTCCCCCATCAAGGGGGAAGAAGAGGCTCTAACCCCGCGCCAGTTCCAGAAACTGCGCGGCGCCCATCGGTTGGGCGCGCAGGAAGCCCTGGTAGAACTCGCAGCCCTCGCTGGCCGCCAGTGCACGTTGGGCTTCGGTTTCGACGCCCTCGGCAATCACCTTGAGCTCCAGCGCCCCGGCCATGGCCAGGATCGCGCGCAGCACCGCCAGATCGCGCGCATCGCCCGCCACGCCTTCGATCATCGACCGGTCGAGTTTGAGGTAATGCAGCGGCAGCAGCTTGAGGTAGCGGAAGTTGCAGAACCCCGCGCCGAAATCGTCGAGCGCGATCCGCATGCCCTGTTTCGACAGCTCGGCGAGCGTCTGCGAGGCATGGGCGACATCGGCGAGCAGGACTTGCTCGGTCACTTCCAGCGTCAGCCGCCAGGGTTCGAACTTGGTCTGTTTGACCAGCCTGGCAAAGCCCGCGGCATAGTCCGGGCTGGCCAGATCATTGGGTGTTACGTTGAGCGAGAGACGCAGGTCCTTCGGCCAGCCTGCCGCGCCTTTCAGCGCCAGCCGGGCGATATGCTGCGATAACTGGGCGACATGGTCAGCCCGCTCGGCAATCGCGAACAGCGCACCCGCGCCGATCCGTCCCAGCGTCGGGTGATTCCAGCGCGCCAAGGCTTCGCCCCCGGTCAGCCGGTCGTCGCGGCAGGAGAACTGCGGCTGGTAGACCACCTCGATCTCGCCCTTGTCGAGCGCCTGGAGCAGGTCGCCCTCAAGCTGCGCCGCGCTGAGGCCTGAACGGGTCACCTCGCCATCGGCCCAGACCAGCCGCCGCGCGGCCTGGCCCATCGCTTGGTGCAGCGCCTGCCCCAGCCGGTCGAGCACGGTCGCGGCGCTGTCGCCCTCGATCCCGCGCAGCAAGGCGCCGCGCGGGCTTAGCCGCATGGTTCCCCAGGCGGTCGGGATTGGTTTGGCCAGCAAGTCGAGCACTTGCCCGGCGGCCAGCTGCCAGCGTTCGCGGCTGCACGGTTCGGTAGCGAGCAACAGGAATTCGTCGCCCCCGCTGCGTGCCGCCAGCCAGGCACCTTCCAGTTCGTCGGCGGCGAAATGCTTGAGCCGCTGCGCCACTTCGCCCAGCACCGCATCGCCTGCCGAAGTGCCATAGGCCAGGTTGAGCGCATCGAAACGCCTCAGCCCGATCAGCAGGGCATGGACTTTCTCGCCTTGCCCCAGCCATTCGCCCAGCCGCGCAGCCGCGTCCTCGCGGCCCGCCAGGCCGGTCAAGGGATCGCTTTTCGCCGCGGATTTGTAACTGTGCTTGGCGCTCATTGTGCCTCGCATAGCACGATCACCCTACCAAAGTGTTGGCTCCGGCCAAATCGTGCCCTAAAGCCCGCGCATGGCCACGCTCCCCCGCCTCGCCCTGCTGGTATCGGACACCGAACGCGCGCAGGACGCGGCTGACTTGCTGCGGCAGGACAATATGTTCGTTCCGCTGGAAGAAGCCGATGTCGCGGTGGTGATCGGCGGCGACGGGCAGATGCTCCATGCGCTGCACCAGATGCTCGATATGGGACGGGTGATCCCGGCCTACGGGATGAACCTGGGGACCGTCGGGTTCCTGATGAACCGCCCCAAGAACAGTCGGCCATTGGCCGAACGCGTTGCCCGCGCCAAGGGCCTTGCGGTCACTCCGCTGGAAATGACCGCGACCACCGGCAGCGGCAAGCAAGAGAGCTTTTGCGCGATCAACGAAGTGTCGCTGCTGCGCGAAACCCGCCAGACCGCGCGATTGGAGATCACGGTCAACGCCAAGGTCCGCGTGCCTGAACTGCTGTGCGACGGCATTCTGGTGGCAACGCCAGCGGGTTCGACCGCCTATAACCTGTCGGCCAATGGCCCGATCCTGCCGCTCGGCTCGGCCATGCTGGCCTTGACCCCGATCAGCCCGTTCCGCCCCCGCCGTTGGCGCGGGGCAATTATCCCCGACACTTACGAGATCGAATTCCGTGTGCTTGACCCGGACAAGCGCCCGGTCGCTGCCGTGGCCGACCAGAAGGAACTGCGCGATATCCTGGCGGTCAAGGTCAAGGTCGCGCGCGACAAGCAGCTGACTTTGCTGTTCGACCCCGGCAAGACGCTCGAAGAGCGGATCTTTGCCGAACAGTTTCAATTTTAGCGCCACACCCGCTTGCCAAACCGATCCGCGCTGTTATAGGCGCACCCCTGCCTGTCGGGCTGCTCCCCGATAGCTCAGCGGTAGAGTAGGTGACTGTTAATCACTTGGTCGTTGGTTCGAATCCAACTCGGGGAGCCAAATTTCTGAAATCCGGGCCCAAAGCCCATCCCGTTCGCCCCGCGCGAAGTCGAGGGGCTGCGTCCGGCC
>JAGXTB010000200.1 GCA_018334165.1 Sphingomonadales bacterium
GCAAGCGCCCCGCCGCGCTCGACCCGCGTGAGGCGGCGGTGATGGCGGCCTTGCTGCGCAACCCGGTGGCCAAGCCCGCCGATGTCGCCGCGCGCGCTTGCCGCCTGATGCAGCCGGCCGATTGCCCCTCGCTGCAAGTGCTGGCTGAAGCCGCAGCAGGGACCGGCAACCTGGGGGCACTGGGTCAGGGCCTTGCCCCGCATCTGGCAGCAAAGCTGCTGACCGAGCCGGGGATGAAGGTCCAGACCACGATCGACCCGGCGTTGCAAACCATGACCGCCTCGGCGCTCCAGCACCAGCTCCAGGGGCTTGGCTCGACCCGCGCGCGCGACGGAGCGGTGGTGGTGCTGGATAACAAGACCGGCGAAGTGCTGGCCTATGTCGGCGGTGTTGGGCTGGGTTCGACCGCGGCCTCGGTCGATGGTGCCTCGGCCCCGCGTCAGGCCGGATCGACGCTGAAACCGCACCTCTTTGCCCAGCTGATCGAGCGCAAGTGGCTGACCGCCGCCTCGATCCTCGAGGATTCGCCGGTCCAGCTCGATACCGCTTCGGGGCTCTATGTCCCGCGCAATTACGACAACACCTTTATGGGCCCGGTCTCGGTCCGCCGGGCGCTCGCCAATTCGCTCAATGTGCCGGCGGTACGCGCGCTGCTGCTCGACGGGGTGCAGGACTTCCGCGACCGGCTGGCCGATCTGGGCTATGACGGGCTGGAGGCGGACGGGTCCTACTATGGCTTCAGCCTGGCCTTGGGCTCGGCCGAAGTGACCTTGCTCGAACAGGCCAATGCCTTTCGCACGCTCGCCAACCTTGGCCGCTGGAGCCCGCTGCGGATCAGGGCTGACGATCCCGCCGGCGAGGCCAGGCAAGTCATCGATCCCGGCGCGGCCTGGATCGTGGGCGACATGCTGTCCGATGCTTCGGCAAGGGCCAGCACGTTCGGCACCGATTCGGCGCTGCGGCTGCCGTTCTGGGCGGCGGCCAAGACCGGCACCTCCAAGGCGATGCGCGACAACTGGTGCATCGGCTATTCGGATCGCTACACGGTGGCGGTCTGGGTCGGCAACCTGGAGGGCGATCCGATGCGCGCCGTATCGGGCACCAGCGGCGCGGCCCCGGTCTGGCGGGACGTGATGATCGCGCTGCACCAGGGCCAGCCCGGCCAGCAGCCACCTCGGCCAGACGGAGTCGTGGCCAGTAAGGTCAGCTTCGCCACCGGACGCGAGCCGCCGCGCAGCGAATGGTTCCTGGCCGGGACCGCGCAAGGCATGATGGCTCAGGCCCCTGAGTTTGCCCGCCGCCCGCGGATCACCAATCCGGTTTCGGGCGCGGTCTATGCCCGCGATCCCGATATTCCGGGCGATCGCCAGTCGATCGGGGTCTCAATCAGCGGCGATCCCGGCGATCTCAGCCTGGCGCTCGACGGGCGGCCGCTGGCCAGGAGTGGCAACGGCTACCAGATCCCGATGCTGCCCGGCAGTCACTTGCTGGCGCTGAGCGATGCAAGCGGACGCAAGCTCGATCAGGTGCGTTTCACAGTGCGGTAAAAATACCACACAGTCAGCCAGCCGCGGATAATTTCTCCAATTCGGGAAAGTTTGTTTGGGTTATCAAGGCTGCGAATCCTTTTCGATCCTCGGATCGGGACGGCCGCTGGCTAATGCGACCCGGCTGGCGGCCATACTCTAAGCCGGAAGTATGCCATTGCATGCTTCCGGCTTTTCCTTTGGCGGGGAAAAGGGCGCGGCTGTTCAGCTTGTGTTGCAGTGCAATGCTTGAAGAATGGCAACGAAATGGGCAATGATGCCAGCAGGCCGGGCAATGGCGGCGCGGCAAGGGATCCGGAGTTTAGGGCGATGACGATCAGGGGCAGGTTCATGGGCAGCCGGGCCATCGGTGCAGCCGGGCTGACGGCTTTGCTCGCCTCGGCGGCGGCCTATGCCGCGCAGCCGCAGGATATCCTGCCCAGCCCCGCACCCACCACAGCTCCCGCACCCACCAAGCCGGCCGCACCGGCACCCACCGCCGCGCCGACGATCCCGCTGCAAGTGCCGATCGACGAACCGGTGGTCAGCTGGACCAAGGCCAATGCCCAGGCGCTGCTCGGCGTGATCGGCGCGATCGACGCCGAGGGCCTGATCCCGGCCGACTATCAGCCTGAAAAGCTGCGCGCCGCGATTGCTGCGGGCGATCAGGTGGCGCTCGATGCCCAGGCCAGCAAGAGCTTCGCCTGGCTGGTCGAAGACCTGCGCGATGGCCGCACGCGGATGGCGGCGCGCGAACAGTGGTTCGTGGTTGATACCGATGTCGATACCAACCCCACCTCGGCAGTGATGGAGCGGGCGCTGGCCTCGGATGATGTGCCCGGCACGGTCGCCGCCCTGATGCCGACCGCGCCTGACTATGCCGCGCTCAAAGCGCTGCTGGCGGTGACCCCGGTGACCGACAAGGCCAAGCGCGCGCTGATCC
The DNA here is from genome assembly GCA_018334165.1 of Sphingomonadales bacterium. Taxonomy (GTDB): domain Bacteria; phylum Pseudomonadota; class Alphaproteobacteria; order Sphingomonadales; family Sphingomonadaceae; genus Novosphingobium. Next base: position 2,470 of record JAGXTB010000200.1, read on the forward strand.
GGATCAACATGGATCGCTGGCGCTGGTTGCCGCGCGAACTCGGCCAGTATTACCTGCTTACCAACGTGCCCGAATTCCAGCTGCGTCTGACGGTCAAGAACGAGATCATCCGTTCCTACCGCACGATTGTCGGCAAGGTTGGCCGGACCGCCACGCCGCAGCTCGCTACGGTGGTCAAGGGCGTGGTGTTCAATCCGACCTGGACCGTGCCGCAATCGATCGTGGTCGGCGAAGGACTGGGTGCGCAATTGCTCGGCAATCCGGCCCGGGCCGCGCGCGAGGGCTACAAGGTGACCAAGGCCAAGAACGGCGTGATCACTGTGGTCCAGCAGCCGGGGCCGGGCAACTCGCTGGGCTTCATGAAGCTCGACATGCCCAACGACCATGCGATCTTCATCCACGACACGCCCTCGCGCGGGCTGTTCAACCAGCCTTACCGCGCGCTCAGCCACGGCTGCGTGCGGACCGAACGCGCGACCGAACTGGGCATGACCATGGCGATCCTGGGGGCCGGCAAGACAACCGACGAACTCGTCGAGATCGCCGGTTCGGGCCAGTACACGCTGGTCCCGATGACCAAGACTTTCCCGGTCTATATCATGTATTTCACCATGGCCTCAGACATCAACGGCAAGATGGGGACCTTCAAGGATCTTTATAGCCGCGATGCCAAGGTGCTGGCCAGCTTCGCCGCTCCGCGCAAGCCCTGGGACGGGATCCGCAAGACCAGCGAAAAGGTGATCAAGCTGGATAATCCGTTGTAGGTTGGTGTTGCAAGCCAATCGCGGAGGCGGTTGGCGCACCCAGACAAGTCTCTACCCGATACAGCCCTTCAGCTGCTCAAGCTGCGCCGCGTCCAACGCTTTGCCCTCGGGCAGCCAGGCCCGCACTTCACGCACTGCACCCTGGTCCACCACCTTGAGCGCCAGCCCGCTGGCCGGATCGGTGTAGAAATCGTGGCTGGCCACTTCGACATTCAGCGCGCCGGGGCGCTTGATCAGGCACAGCACCAGGTCTTTGTGAAGGCGCTGGCTCTGGCTTTCGAACACCTGGACCTTGCCATCGACCGCGCGCGAATCGACCACGGCGCGGGTCAGCAACGGCGCGGTCAGGCCGATCAGCGTGGCGAGGCCGATCCCAATCAGGATGCGTTGCGAACGGGTCAAGCGTCGTCGATACGGTCGGCAAACAGCAGACGGCCGCCCGACAGGTGCCACAGCGCCTCGTTGAACTGTTCGGGGCCCATCGCGAAACAGCCCTCGCTGCGGCCCAGCTTGCCGAATTTGGCGATGTGGCTGGGCGCGGCATAGCTGGCTGAATGCATCACGATCGCGCGTTCCAGCGCGGTATGATTGTCTTGATCAAGGCCCAGCAGGCGGATCGAAGTGCCGTACTTGCCCTTGTACCATTCAGCGGTCAGGTAAGCCCCGCGCGAGGTCGCTTCGCTGCCCGGAACGTTCGAGAATTGCTGGAGAAAGCCCGAATGCTCGCGGTCCGACCCGCGCCCGTGGGTGACGTAGAACGAACGGATCGTGCCGTTTTCCAGATTGGCGAAATGGAACCGCGGCAAAGTGGACGGCCGCGCGAAATCGGCCACGCCGACAATGTCGCGGCGCCACAGCTTGGCCCCGGCGCGCTGGCTTTCGCGCGCCGCGATTTCCAGCACCTTGCGGTCGTAAGCAGGGTTGGGGACGACTTCGGTGGGCAGCGCGGGGACTGGCGGTGGAACCGGTTCGACCGAGGCCGGGGTCAGCCCGAAGGTCTTGTCGAACTCGGCCCCCAACACCTGCTGCGCGAGCGCACGGCCCGGCACGGCCAGCGCCGCGCCAGCGGTAAGAGAGCCCAGAATCAGGTCCCGTCGGTTCATGACCCCCGTCATAGCGCGCTGTGGATAACCAAGTGCTGAACGAGTCGCCAGAGAAAAGTGGCGGATTAGCGTGCTTCTGCGCCAAGCCGAGCCAGATTTGCGCCGTCTACCCGCATCACAGTCCAGTCATCCATCAGCCGCGCGCCGAGTTTTTGGTAGAATCCGATCGCCGACTCGTTCCAGTCAAGCACCGACCATTCAAGCCGCGCGCAATCGCGCGTGGTCGCCAGCATGGCGAGATGCGCCAGCAGCGCCTTGCCCAGCCCGCTCCCGCGCGCTTCGGGCCGCACGAACAGGTCTTCGAGGTAGATCCCGGGCTTGCCTTCGAAAGTCGAGAAATTGTGGAAGAACAAGGCGAAACCCTGCGCTGCACCGTCCAGCTCGCCGATCACCACTTCGGCATAGGGGCGCGTGCCGAACAGCTTCTCGCCCAGCACCGTTTCATCGAAGCGGACTTCGTGGGCCAGCTTTTCGTATTCGGCCAGATCGCGAATCAACTGCGCGATCAGCGGCAGGTCGGCGGGCGTGGCGGGGCGAATCGACAGTGTCATCTCGTGAACCTTTGTGAAAGGCGCGGCCACAGCACGCCGAGCGCGAGCCCGGCCATGACCAGCGCAAAAGCGGTCAGTTTCCAGGGCTGGAGCGGCTCGCCCAGCACCAGCGCCGAAGTGCCAAGGCCAAACACCGGAACCAGCAGCGAGAGCGGCGCGACGCTGCCCGCTTCGTGCCTGGCCAGCAGCCAGCCCCAGGCGCCATAGCCGAACATCGTATTGCCAACCGACTGCCACAGCACCGAGGCCCAGGTCAGGCTGTCCGCCGCAGCAATCCCGGCCGAGATCCGCGGCCAGCCTTCCAGCACCAAGGCCATGACCAGCAGCGGCGGCAGCGCGAACAGGCTCGACCAGACGACATAGGCCAGCATGTTGACCGGCCCGGCCGCGCGGTTGACCATATTTCCCCCGGCCCAGCTGGCGGCCGCGCCCAGCACCAGAATCAGCCCCAGCGGGGTTGCGCTGCCATCGGTGTGGAGCGCGATGGTAACGATCCCGGCGCTCGCCAGCAGCAGCGCGCCAAGCTGGTAGGCCGCGGGCCGCTCGCCGTTCAGCCAGACCGCGAGGCCAATGGTGAAAAAGGCCTGGGCCTGAACCACCAGACTGGCGAGGCCGGGCGTGATATCGGCGCGCATCGCGGTGAACAGCAGCCCGAACTGTCCGGCGCCGATCAGCACGCCATAGGCCGCCAAGTTGCGCCACGGCACCTTGGGGCGCGGCAGGAACAGCGCCAGCGGGAAGAAGGCCAGGGCAAAGCGCAGGAAGGCCAGGGTCAGCGGCGGCAGATGCTCGACCCCGAACTTGATTACCACAAAGTTCGAACCCCAGACCGCCATGACGGCCAGCGCGAGCAGCAGGTGGAGCGGGGGCAGGCCGGGGCGGGCAGAGGTCATTGCCCCAGGCCCTAGGTATTTGGTTGCTGATTGGCAACACCGGCCCGCTCCCCCTCCCGGCCACCCTAACATAGGTAGCCTATGGGTGGCCGG
>JAGXTB010000201.1 GCA_018334165.1 Sphingomonadales bacterium
AAGACTTGAGTGTCTGGTCGATGGCTGGGAAGCCTTGCTGGGCGAAGCGCCCCTGCCGCAAGACCACCTGACGCAGTTCGCTGCGGGACGGGGAGAATCCTGCGCCGTGTTGGCCGAAGTGCTGGGCGCGGGCGAGTCGGCCGGGTCCGCGCGGCTTGCCGGAAGTGCCTGGGCCCTGGCCGAACTGGCTCCGCGGCTCAGCGATCCGCACGAAAGAGACTGCGCAGCCGCCCTGATTGCCCAGCATCCGTGGGATAATATCGCGCTACCGCGAGCGCTGCGTCCGCTAAAACTGCTGCACGGCCTGGCGCTGCGCTCAAAAGGACAGACACCGTTACTTGACCGCCGCCGCGATATTCTGGCCGCTTTCAGGCTTGGCTTGCTGGGCGTTTAGGTTAGGTTCGGCGGCGTCTGGAGGATGAAGTTATGAACCGGATTGTCCTGGGTGCCGTTTCGGCGCTGCTACTTGCCGGGGCCGGGCTGTTCTGGTGGCAAGGCCAGGCTTCGATCGATGCCAGCGCCCCGCCGCCGCCGCCGATGGCCGCGATGGAAGAAAGCGGGCTGCCACTGGAAGAACTGCCCGACGAGGACGGAGAGGGTGAAATGGGTGCGGCCCCGCCCGGTGTGCGCGAAGCCGGACGCGAGGAAAAGCGCTTCAACCGGCTCGACCGCAACCGCGACAATATCATCAGCCGGGTGGAGATGCTCCAGCCCCGCGTCGCCGCTTTCAAAAAACTCGACACCGACAACAACAACCTGCTCTCGTTCGAGGAATGGGCGGTCGCCACCTCGAACCGGATGAAGAAGGCCGATGCCAATGGCGACGGCACGCTGACCCGCCAGGAATTCGTCGCAACCAAGCCCAAGGCTGCGAAGAAGCCGGCCTGCCGCTGCTGATCGCGAAGCGCCCGCCCCCATTGTTCGGAGCGGGCGTTCGCGATTGTTCAGCAAGAACCTAGAAGTGGAAATTCACGCCCAGGCGGATCATGTGCATCCGCAGGTCGGATCTGAAGGTTTCGACATAGGCCGGCGTCTGAAAAGTACTGGTCGGCGTATAGGCCGTGTTGAAAACGAAATCGCCCTGGTCAGTGTAGGTATAGTCCAGCCGCAGCGACATGTTCGAACCCAGCTTGTGCTCGATTCCGCCGCCGACCTGGTAGCCATCGAAGGTGTGGCTGGTCGAGGCAACCTTTTGGTAGCCTCCGTTCGACGTGATATCCATTGTGATATCGGCATTGGTCCAGCCCCAGCCGCCGGTCGCGTAGAACAGGGTCTTGCCGCTGGCGAAGCCCAGCTTGGCCTTCAGGCCATAAGCCACCTTCGGATCGAAAGTCGTTGATGAGGCATAGGACAACGCTGGAAACGGCGGTGTCGCCGTCAACGGCTTGCCTGCGGCATCACTCCCCGAAAGCCCGGTGACTTCGGCTTCAAGTCCCAGCACCAAGCCCCCGCCGGTCTGGTAATTGTAGCCAAGCTGGGCACCATAGTTGATGTCCTGGACCTTGGTGTTGTTGGGATAGAAACTCACAACGTGCGTTTGCAGTGGCGCAGATTCGCTTGTCCAAGCTCCGCTCAGAGCAACCGTCTGATCAGATTTGGCATCGGTATAGCCAGCGCTCAAGCCGACATAGGCACCGGTCCAGTCACCTTCTTCGTCGGCGAAAGACGGCGTGGCGATCGCGCAAGCAGCGATCGCGGATAGAGTGAAGATAGTCCTCATGGTCAACTCCCGTTGCAAAGGTGCCACCCGATGGGCCGGTTTCTATCGCTTGGCCCGGAAGTATGATTGTAGGAACTCGACGAACTGCGAAATGACCTCGATCAATCCTTGATCGTGATCCAGCCCGCAAGGTCTGCCTTGGCGCGTTCGGTGTAGGCCAGTTTGCGCTGCTTCTTCTTCACTTCGGCGTCCGGTGGCGGGAACAGGCCGAAGTTGACGTTCATCGGCTGATAGCTCTCAGCCTCGGCGTCGCCGGTGATGTGCGAGAGCAGCGCACCCAGCGCGGTGGTGCGGGGCGGGGCAGCCCAGTCGCTTCCGGTGAGCTCCGCCGCGGTCATCAGGCCCGCAAGCAGGCCAACCGATCCGCTCTCGACATAGCCTTCGCAGCCCGTGATCTGCCCGGCAAAGCGGATGTGCGGCGCCTTCTTCAGCCGCAGCTGCCGGTCCAGCAGCACTGGCGAGTTGAGGAAGGTGTTGCGGTGCAGCCCGCCCAGCCGGGCGAATTCAGCGTTCTCCAGCCCGGGGATGGTGCGGAACAGGCGGACCTGTTCGGCATGTTTGAGCTTGGTCTGGAAGCCGACCATGTTCCACAGCGTGCCCAGCTTGTTGTCCTGGCGCAGCTGGACCACGGCATAGGGCCAACGGCCGCTGGGATGCTCCTCGGTCGCCCAGTGCGGGTTGTCGAGCCCGACCGGCTTCATTGGCCCGAACCGCAAGGTTTCGATCCCGCGCGATGCCATCACCTCGATCGGCATGCAGCCTTCGAAATAAGGGGTATTGGCTTCCCATTCACGGAACTCGGTTTTTTCACCGTCGAGCAGGCCCTGATGGAACGCCTCGTACTGCTCGCGGGTCATCGGGCAGTTGATGTAGTCCTTGCCGCCCCCAATATCTGAACTACGATCCCAGCGCGCGGCTTTCCAGGCGACGTCCATGTCGATCGTATCGTGGTGGACGATCGGAGCGATGGCATCGAAGAAGGCCAGGCTGTCGGCCCCGGTGGCCGCGCCGATGCTTTCCGCCAGCGAAGCCGCGGTCAGCGGCCCGGTGGCGACGATGGTCAGGCCAGCCTCGGGCAACCGGTCGATCCGCTCGCGCACGACCTCAAGGTTAGGCAGTTCACCCAGGCGGCGTTCAACTTCAGCCGAGAACACATCGCGGTCCACCGCCAGCGCCGACCCGGCCGGAACCTTGGCCACTTCGGCTGCGGCCATCAGCAGCGAATCGCATTGCCGCATCTCATGATGCAGCAGCCCGACGGCGTTGCTGTCATGATCGTCGGAGCGGAACGAGTTCGAGCAGACCAGCTCGGCCAGCCCCGCGCCCTGGTGAGCAGGCGTGGTATCGCCGCCGCCGCGCATTTCCGACAGCCGCACCCTGAACCCGCGCCGGGCAAGCTGCCAGGCGGCCTCGCTGCCAGCCATGCCGCCGCCGATTATGTGGACATCGTATGTCATGCCGCTCCCCATGCCGTTCGCGTCGAGCGAAGTCGAGACACCATTGCCAAAAGTGTC
>JAGXTB010000202.1 GCA_018334165.1 Sphingomonadales bacterium
GAGCCAAGGGAGCAGCGCGGTCTCGTGCTGGTGCAGTGCCGCCGCGACAATCCGCGCGTCATCCACCCCTTGAGTGCCATCGTAGATCGCTTTGAGTGCCGGTTCAGTGCCCGCGAGGTGCAGCGCATGCAGCCCGCCCGCCAGCCGCAGCGGCAAGGCATCGGCCAATGGCGCTCCCGGCCAGTTACGGACCCGTTCAAGCACCGCCCCGCCCTCACCGCTCTCGATCAAATCCCGCAATGCAGCACAGATTCGCGCGGTGATCTGCGCGCCTGAGGCCGTGCAATAGGCCACCTGATTGTCAAAGGCCGCCGCGACAATCCCCGGCCCGCTGGCCGTGATATCGATGAACTGGTATTTCTCCGCCATAAACGCGCTCCTGCTATTTGTTGCAGTTGCGAACAGGCTGCGCTCTTTTGTTGCATCGCACAAGGAAAAACCGCGCCGATCCTTGCCCTTTTTGCCCCCACACCGTAAGGGCCGCGTCCTATGGCCAAGCCGCTGACCTTTGCCGTGCCCAAGGGCCGGATCCTCGACGAGGCGCTGCCCTTGATGGCACGCGCCGGCGTGGTGCCCGAAGCGGCCTTTCACGACACAAAAAACCGTTCGCTTTCATTCGCTTGCGAAGACAGCGCGATGCGGATTATCCGCGTCCGGGCCTTCGATGTCGCAACCTTCGTCGCCCACGGCGCGGCCCAGGCCGGGATCGTCGGTTCCGACGTAGTCGAAGAGTTCGCCTATCCCGACCTCTACGCGCCGGTCGATCTCGACATCGGCCACTGCCGCCTGTCGGTAGCCGAACCGCACAGCAATGGCACACCAGCAGCACACAGCAGTCACTTAAGGGTGGCCAGCAAGTACCCCAACCTGACCCGCAAGCACTTCGAGGCGCAAGGCGTGCAGGCCGAAGTAGTCAAACTCAACGGCGCGATGGAACTGGCCCCTGGGCTGGGCCTCGCCAGCCGGATCGTCGATCTCGTTTCGTCCGGCCAAACGCTCAAGGACAACGGCCTGGCAGAAACCGCGACGATCCTCCAGATCTCCGCGCGCCTGATCGTCAACCGCGCCGCGCTCAAGACCGACGAACGGGTCGCCGCTCTGGTTGAGCGGTTCCGCGCGCTGGTCGCCCAAGCGAAAGCTGCCTGATGCTGCGCCTCAACACCCGTGATCCCAAGTTCGCCCAGGCCTTTGAGCGGCTCGTTGCTGACCGGCGTGAGAGCGGCGAGAATGTTGCGCGCGACGTCCAGGTGATCCTGAGCGACGTTAAAAATCGCGGCGATACGGCCCTGACCGAAATGACCTCGCGCTGGGACCAGTATGCCCTGGCGCAGGACAGCTACTGGCAGGTCTCCAGGGAAGATTGCCACGAAGCCTTCGAAGCGCTCAAGCCGGACTTGCGCGCCGCGCTGGAACTGGCCGCGCAGCGGATCCGCGCCTTCCACGAAAAGCAGCTCCCCAAGAACCGCGACGAGACCGACGAACTGGGCGTGCGGATGGGCTCCAAATGGCGCGCGGTCGATGCCGCCGGGCTCTATGTTCCGGGGGGGCGCGCGGCCTATCCCTCCTCGCTGCTGATGAATGCGATCCCGGCCAAGGTCGCCGGGGTCGAGCGGCTGGTGGTGGTAACTCCTACTCCCAAAGGCGTCATCAACCCGCTGGTCATGGCCGCAGCGCATCTGGCGGGCGTGGACGAAATGTGGCGAATCGGCGGAGCGCAGGCCGTGGCCGCGCTGGCCTATGGTACACAGCGGATCAAGCCGGTCGACGTGATCACCGGCCCCGGCAATGCCTGGGTGGCCGAAGCCAAGCGCCAGCTGTTCGGCGTGGTTGGCATCGACATGGTTGCTGGCCCGAGTGAAATCCTGGTGATCGCCGATGGCCAGAACGATCCCGACTGGACCGCGGCCGATCTGCTCAGCCAGGCCGAGCACGATCCCGCCGCGCAATCGATCCTGATCACCGACGATCCGCTGTTCGCCGACACTGTCGCCGACCGGATCGGGGTGGAGCTGGCCATGCTGCCCACTGCCCGGGTCGCGGCGGAAAGCTGGAACACCCACGGCACAATCATCGAAGTCGCCAGCCTGGACGAGGCCCCGGCGCTCGCCAATGCGCTCGCCGCCGAACACGTCCAGATCGCCACCGGCAAGCCCGAGGCGCTGTTCAAACAGATCCGTCACGCCGGCTCGGTGTTCCTCGGCCGGATGACCCCTGAGGCTGTCGGCGATTACGTCGCCGGACCCAACCACGTGCTGCCCACCGGGCGGCGCGCGCGGTTCTCCTCGGGGCTGTCGGTGCTCGATTTCATGAAGCGCACCAGCTTCATTCAACTCGACGAGGCGGCGCTGAAGGCGATCGGCCCGGCTGCGATTGAATTGGCCGAAGCCGAAGGGCTCCCGGCTCATGCCCGCTCGATCGAAGTGAGACTTGGAATATGAAGGCCAAAAGCCAGGCCCGCGCCGCCGCGCGGCTCGCCGCCGTTCAGGCGCTCTACCAGCTCGAGATGGAAGGCACCGAGCTTGCCCGCCTGCTCGACGAATTTCACCGCCACCGGCTGGGCGCGGAGATCGAGGGCGACCAGTACGTCCAGGCCGAGGTTGCCTTCTTCGACGATACCGTCCGCGGCGTCGCTGCCCGGCGCGAAGAGATCGACGCGCTGCTCGAAGGCAAGCTGGCCGAAGGCTGGCGGCTCGAACGGCTCGACAAGACCATGCTGCAAGTGCTGCGGGCAGGCGCCTGGGAACTGCTGGCCCGCGCCGATGTTCCGACGGGCAGCACCATCAGCGAATACGTCGATGTCGCCCACGCTTTCTTCGAAGCGCGCGAGGCCAAATTCGTCAACGGCGTGCTGGATGCGGTGGCCAAGGTTGTGCGGTAACGAGAGCTCACCCCCATCCAACTGCGACTAGGCGCCTTCGGCGCCAAGTCTCCGTATCCTTCCCCCATCAAGGGGGAAGAGAACGCCCTTCTTCCCCCTTGATGGGGGAAGGATACCGTAGCTTGCTCCTGCAAGGAGCTAGCGCAGGTTGGATGGGGGTGATCTCTCGTTTACAGCATACCTCGTGACCACCGAATCCGACTTCATCGCTTCCCTGCGCACCCTGGCCACGCACCCAGCCGCGCGAGGCCTCGCCGACGATTGCGCAGTGCTGGAAATCGGCGAGGAAACGCTGGTCATCACCCATGACGCCATGGCCGAGGGGCTGCACTTCGTGGCCGGGCAAGACGCCGCCGATCTCGCCTGGAAGCTGGTCGCCACCAACCTGTCCGACCTGGCCGCCAAGGGTGCGGAGCCGCTGGGCGTGCTGCTCGGCTACCAACTTGGCCACGACGACGCGCGGTTTGCCGAAGGGCTGCGCGAGGTTTTGGAGCACTACAATTGCCCGCTATTGGGCGGCGACACCATTGGCCAAAGCGGCCCGCAAGTGCTGGGCCTGACGGCACTGGGCCGCGCAACCCACCGGCCCGTGCCTTCTCGTGCAGGAGCGCAAGTAGGCGATACAGTCTGGATCACCGGGCCTGTTGGCGCGGCGATGCTTGGACTGGAGGCTCTGAAGGCGGGTGCCGGCGACAGCATGGCCTATCGCCGTCCGCAGGCTCTGCTGGCCGAGGGGCAAGCCCTGGCGCCGTATGTGACGGCGATGATGGATGTTTCGGACGGACTGCTGCTCGATGCCCGGCGGATGGCCGAAGCGTCGGGGGTGACGCTGGCGATAGACAGCGCCGCCGTTCCGATCGCCGCGCCCGAGCATCGCCGCGCTGATGCACTGCGCTGGGGCGAGGACTACCAGTTGCTGTTCACGGCGCCCGAGGGTGCCGCGCTTGCGGTGCCAGCATACTGCATTGGCGAGGTCCTGACTATTGGCGATGCTCCAATCTTGTTGGATAGTGCACCGCCTACAGGCCTGCTCGGCTACGAGCACGGTTAGCCAAAACCAAAACCCGATCTCCCCCAACGGGGGAGGTGGCAGTGCGAAGCACTGACGGAAGGGGGCGCGACAACAAAAGCCGCGGCAGCGGCTTGCGCGCTCCCCGCGCGCAACTTGATACGCCCCCCTCCACCGCTTCGCGGTTCCCCTCCCCCGAGGGGGAGGTTCTTCACCCTGAGCCATCAAGTATGGAGCCAAGGCCTGGAATAGCATTTGCTTGTGCAAACCACCGCTCAACCGTTGCATTGCGGCGAATCCTGCCTATAGCTCTCGCGCGACCGCCCCGCAGGAAATGCGGGGCTTTCACTATGGACACCGATAAAAGGGGGAGCGTCCCGTGAATTTGGATCTAGTCACGATCTCTATAGGCCTGGGCCTACTGGCCGTCGTTTACGGCTTCGTCACCAGCCGCCAGGTGCTGAACGCACCGGCAGGCAATGAAAAGATGCAGGAAATTGCCGCGGCAATTCAGGAAGGCGCACAGGCCTATCTGAAGCGGCAGTACACTACGATCGCTGGCGTCGGCGCGGTTGTCGCCATCATCGTCTTCATGGCGCTGGGCGGTGTTTCAACCATCGGCTTCCTGATCGGCGCGATCCTGTCGGGCGTGGCGGGCTTCATCGGCATGAACATCTCGGTCCGCTCGAACCTGCGGACCGCAGCTGCGGCGCAGACCGGCCTTCAGGCTGGCCTGACCCTGGCGTTCCGCGCCGGGGCCATCACCGGCATGCTGGTGGCCGGCCTTGCGCTGCTCGCGATTGCAGGGTTCTACTGGTACCTCACCGGTCCGGCAGGCTACACCGTCGGCGGCGATGACCGCACCGTGGTTGACGGCCTTGTCGCGCTGGCCTTCGGTGCCTCGCTGATCTCGATCTTCGCGCGTCTGGGCGGCGGTATCTTCACCAAGGCTGCCGACGTCGGCGCCGATCTGGTTGGCAAGGTCGAAGCGGGCATCCCCGAAGACGATCCACGCAACCCGGCGGTTATTGCCGACAACGTGGGCGACAACGTAGGTGACTGCGCTGGCATGGCTGCCGACTTGTTCGAAACCTATGTCGTGACCGTTGGTGCCACCATGGTGCTGACCGCGCTTTTGCTCAAGGGTCTGGGCGATATGTTGCCTGCGATGATGGCGCTGCCGCTGCTGATTGGCGGCGTCTGCATCGTCACCTCGATCATCGGCACCTACTTCGTCAAGCTGGGCAGCTCGAACAACATCATGGGCGCCATGTATAAGGGCTTCCTGGTTACCGCCGTGCTTTCGGTTGGCGCAATCTATTGGGCCATCGGCCACGCGCTGGGCGGCATGGATACGGCAATGTCGTACACCGTGCTGGGCGATACGGTGGAGTTCACCGGCATGACCCTGTTCTGGTGTTCGCTGCTGGGTCTGGTCATCACCGGCCTGATCATCTGGATCACCGAGTACTACACCGGCACCAACTACCGCCCGGTGCGTTCGATCGCCAAGTCGTCGGAAACCGGCCACGGCACCAACGTCATCCAGGGTCTGGCGATCAGCCTTGAATCGACCGCGATGCCGACCATCGTGATCTGCGCAGGCATCATCATCGCCTACCAGCTCGCTGGCCTGATCGGGATTGCCTATGCCGCCACCGCGATGCTCGCGCTGGCCGGGATGGTCGTCGCGCTCGACGCTTACGGCCCGGTCACCGACAATGCCGGCGGCATTGCCGAAATGGCGGGTCTGGACGATTCGGTTCGTGAAAAGACCGACGCGCTTGACGCGGTGGGCAACACCACCAAGGCTGTGACCAAGGGCTATGCAATCGGATCGGCGGGCCTCGCCGCGCTGGTGCTGTTCGCCGCCTACACCACTGACCTGCGGGAATTCTTCCCGGAACTGACGGTCAACTTCAGCCTTGAAAACCCCTATGTCATCGTCGGCCTGCTGCTTGGCGCGCTGCTCCCGTACCTGTTCGGTGCGATGGGCATGACCGCCGTGGGGCGTGCGGCCGGTGACGTGGTGATCGACGTGCGCAACCAGTTCCGCGACAATCCGGGCATCATGGCCGGAACGTCGAAGCCGGACTATGCCCGCACGGTTGACCTGGTGACCAAGGCAGCAATCAAGGAAATGATCATTCCTTCACTGCTGCCGGTGCTGGCCCCGATCGCGGTCTACTATGTGATCACCATGGTCGCTGGCCAGGCCAACGGCTTTGCCGCGCTGGGTGCACTGCTCCTGGGCGTGATTGTCGGCGGCCTGTTCGTCGCGATCTCGATGACCTCGGGCGGCGGCGCCTGGGACAATGCCAAGAAGTACATCGAAGACGGCAACCACGGCGGCAAGGGCTCTGAAGCCCACAAGGCCGCGGTGACCGGCGATACCGTGGGCGATCCTTACAAGGATACCGCGGGTCCGGCCGTCAACCCGATGATCAAGATCACCAACATTGTGGCACTGCTGCTGCTGGCGGCTCTCGCCACGCACTAAGCACCTAACCCAGTTGGGGAAAACGATACCCCGCCCGGAGCAATCCGGGCGGGGTTTTCGTTGACCTTGGCGAAGCGTCCACTAATCTTCGGTTCATGGGATGGCCGCCAAAGGCGCTGGCCAAGGGACTTTTGAGGAACTTGTCGATGATCAAGACGAACAAGCAGCCGCCGCGCCTTGCCGCGCTGGCCTTGGGGATTTCGGTACTGGCACTGGGCGGGCTGGCCGCAAGCACTGCCACAGCACAAGAAGTGGCGGCTGGATCGAACTATGCGAACGAACAGATCCCGGCGGGAGAGTTCGTCAAGAAGGCCAACATGCGCAACACCCGCATTTCGCCCGATGGTCGGCACCTGGCCTATGTGGCCGGGGCCAGCGGCCGGGAAGTGCTGGTGGTGATGGACCTCGACAACCCCAACGCGGCACCCAAACCGATCATTGCCGCTGAAGATGCGGTTGATGGCGGCGACCGCTCGATGACCGGGTTCCGCTGGATCGGCAATGACCACGTGGTGATCACGATCGTTCAGCGCGAAAACATGGGCGGCCCGCGCCCAGTCGATTTCCGGCGCTTGATCGCCTATTCGGTTTCCACCGGGAAGATCGTCAACCAGGCTTGGGACAAGGCCGGCGGCGATGCGTCGGCGGTGCTGTGGATCGATCACCAGAAGGGTGATTACCTGCTGCAGCGCGACGCCGTGGGTGACAGTACCGAACGCTTCGGCTTGCCCGAAGTCGTCCGGGTCAATGTCGCAACCGGCAAGTATTCAACGGTGCAGCGCACCAACCCGATCGTCAATGCCGGCTGGTCAGTCGATGCCGATGGCGTGGTTCGCGCAGGGTTTTCGAACAACAGCGAAAACGGCAAGCTGCGTATGCTCTACCGTTCCAACGCCAAGGAGAGCTTCCGTACGGTCTACAACGCCGCCGACAGCACCTTTACCGAAACGATCCCGGCTCCGCAGCTGTATATTCCAGGTACGGACAAGGCCTATGTCATCAGCAATAAGGACGGGGTCGACAAGGTCTATACCATGGACATGACCAACCTGTCGTTGTCGGCTCCGGTGTTCGAAACACCCGGGTTCGACGTCCAAGGCGTGATCACCGACTATGATGACCGCAAAGCGATCGGGTACTCGACCTTTGACGGTACAATGGGCCGCACCTATACCGACCCGCGCAGGAAGGAAATTCAGGGTTTCCTCGATGAGATGTTCGGCAAGGGCGAAGCGCAGCTCGTCGATAGCGATCGCGAAGAAAATCGCCTGATTTTCTTCGCCGGGGGCACCAACCGCGGCGGCGGCTTCTATCTCTATGACGTGGCAGCTGGCAAGATCAGCGTGCTCAACTGGCAGCGTACCGCAATCAAGGATGCCAAACTCAATCCGGTCAAGGCCGAATGGGTTACGGCCAGCGACGGCACCAAGATGCAGGTGATCGTCACCTATCCGCGCCACCGCAAGGGCAAGAACCTGCCGGTGGTGGTCATGCCGCATGGCGGCCCGTTCGGCGCGCTTTCGGCCACCAACCAGCTTGAACCCTGGAACCAGCCGCTGGCCGAAGCCGGCTATGTCGTGATCCAGCCCAACTATCGCGGTTCGGGCGGTTATGGGAAGGCCTTCGTCAAGCTGGGCCGCGATCCGGGCGGCTATGGCAAGCGGATGCAGGACGACCTGACCGACGTGCTGGGTGCCTATGCCGCCAAGGGCATCGTCGATCCCAAGCGCGCCTGCGTCATGGGCTGGTCCTATGGCGGTTATGCCGCTGCGCGCGGGGCCCAGCGCGATCCTGGGCTGTGGCGCTGCGCAATCGCCGGGGCCGGGGTCTATGACATGCCGTTGATGAACAAGTGGGACGCGGTCAATCTGGGCCGCTTCAGCAGCGGGTTCCAGGCGACTTCGAACGACCCCGAAGCGATCTCGCCTGCTCGCAACCCCGAGGGCAAATGGGCCCCGATCCTGGTTGTTGCGCCCCAGCGCGACGCGCGTATCCCGATGGAACAGTCCAAGACGCTGATCGGCAACCTCAAGAAGGCCGGCAAGGTCGAAGGCAGGGATTTCCGCTACATCGTGCAGCCCAAGGGCACCCACAACCTGCCCTATGACGATGTCCATATCGAATGGATCGACGAATCGCTGGCCTGGCTGGCAAAGCACAACCCGGCCTATGTCCCCGGCGATGCCGACAAGGCCCCGCCCAAGGCCGCTATCAAGTAGGCGTTAGGCTTTCCTTGGCCTTTGCTGGTTAAAGCATTCACCCGGCGGCCCTGTGCTGCCGGGTGAAAGGCTTTTTGGTGGCAAGCAAGGCCAAGGTTCCCAGCGATACTGCGCGCCCTCCTTCGGCGCCCTCTGGTGTGCCTGCCGGACAGATCAAGGCAGTGTCGTGGCAGGCCTTCGAAGCCCCCGAAACGCGCCTTGCCTGGGATGCCCTGGCTGAGTGCGCGGCTGAACCCAACCCGTTCCACGAAAGCTGGTACCTGCTTCCGGCCTTGCGCGCGCTTGATCCCGCAGGCGAAGTCAAAGTGCTGCGTTTTGAAGCGGGCGGCGAACTGGCCGGCCTGCTGCCGGTGCGACACGAAAAACGCTATTACCGCTGGCCGATCCCGCAGCTCTGCACCTGGATTCACGGCAACTGCTTTCAGGGCGCCCCCCTGGTGGCGCGCGGGCTGGAGCGCGCTTTCTGGCGGGCTTTCCTGGCCTGGGCTGATGACAATGCGGGCAGCGCGCTGTTCCTGCACCTGGCGCAGATGCCGCTGCAAGGCCCGCTTTATGAGGCCCTGCAAGCCGTGCTGGCAGAACAGGGCCGCCTCGCCGGGCTGGTCCACCGCGAGGAGCGCGCCATGCTCGCCTCCGAACTTTCGGCCGAAGCCTATTTCGAAGCCAGCCTGTCGGGCAAGAAGCGCAAGGAACTGCGCCGCCAGTTCGCGCGGTTGTCCGAACAGGGTGAGCTCACTTTCGAACGCCGCGACGATGACGCGCACCTCGCCCGCTGGACCGAAGACTTCCTCGCGCTGGAGCATTCGGGCTGGAAAGGCGCACAAGGCTCCGCGCTCGCCTCGCACCACGGCACCACCCGGCTGTTCAAGGAAGCACTGTTCGGCGCGGCCAGCCGCGGGCGGCTTGAACGCCTGACGCTCAGCCTCGATGGCGAGCCGATCGCGATGCTGGCCAATTTCATCACCGCGCCGGGGGCCTATTCCTACAAGACCGCCTTCGACGAACGCTTCGCGCGCTATTCGCCCGGGGTGCTGGTCCAGCGCGAGAATCTGGCCTTGCTGGACCGCGCCGGGATTGATTGGGTCGACAGCTGCGCCGCCGCCGACCACCCGATGATCGACCACATCTGGCGTGAACGCCGGGCCGTGGGGCGCTTGTCGATCGCGATCGGCGGGCGCTTGCGGCGGGCCCTGTTCGCACGGTTGCTCAAGGCCGAACTGGGGCGCAGTCCGTCAGGACTCTAGCGCTGGTTGACGCGTTCGCTTTTGCAACGCAAAGGCAAGCCGATGGACAGCGAACACACCCCCGAACAACTCGTCTCCGGCCTGGTCAAGCTGCTTGAACCCACGCCCAATGGCGATGATCATTTCACCGGCCGCAAGAAACGCGGCGGGGTGGGCCGGGTGTTTGGCGGGCAGGTCATCGCCCAGGCGCTGCTCGCGGCGGAGAACACCGTCGATCCCGATCGTCCCGCGCATTCGCTCCACGCCTATTTCCTGCGCGGCGGGAGCGAGGATTTCGCAATCGATTACAAGGTTGATCGCGATTTCGATGGCGGCAGCTTCTCCAACCGCCGGGTGGTTGCCAGCCAGCAGGGCCGCCCGATCCTCAACCTCACCGCCAGCTTCCAGAAGCATGAGGAGGGCTTGCACCACGTCGATGCAGAAATGCCGGAGGTTCCGGGTCCCGAAGACCTTGAGTCCGAAGTCGACGTGCGCCGCCGCTTTGCCGAGCAGGCCCGCCCCGAAGCGCGCCACCACTTTCTGGCCCCACGCCCGGTCGAAATGCGCGCGGTCGAAGGGCGGCACTGGATGAACCCCCAGCCGGCCCCGCCGCGCAGCCATTCCTGGTTCAAGACCGTCGCGCCGCTGCCCCACGATCCGCGCATCCACCGCGCGGTGCTGGCCTTTGCCAGCGACATGAGCCTGCTGGGCACTTGCGCGCTGCCGCACGGCCTCAGCTGGGCCCGCGGCGAAGTGGTCAGCGCCAGCCTCGATCACGCGGTCTGGTTTCACGAGCCATTCCGCGCCGACGAATGGCTGCTCTACGCCACCGACAGCCCGTGGAGCGGCGGCGGCCGCGGCTTCAACCGCGGGCGGATTTTCACGCAGGACGGACGACTGGTCGCCAGCGTCGCGCAAGAAGGGATGATCAGAAAGGTTGTGCCCAAGGGGTGAGCACAAGAATCCTGACCTCGACATCTGCTGTATCCCGGACGACTTGTTCGCCCAGGCCACCGTCAAACAGAGGGAGATCGGCGATCCCCCTCACCCGCCCGGATGGTAGAAATCGTATACCGCCTGCGCCACTGCCGCTGACACCCCCGGCGCGCGTTGCAGGTCTTCCAACGACGCCGCTCTGACCCCACCCGCCGTGCCGAAATGCAGCAGCAGCGCGCGTTTGCGCGCGGGGCCGATGCCGGGAATCTCATCCAGCGGCGAAGCGCTGATTGCGCGGCTGCGTTTGTCGCGGTGGGCGCCGATCGCGAAGCGGTGGACTTCGTCGCGAAGGCGTTGAAGGTGGAACAGCAGGGGCGAGTTTTCGGGCAGCATTCGCTCGCGCCCGTCGGGGAAATGGAACACTTCGCGGCCCTCGCGGCCGTGATGCGGGCCTTTGGCGATGGCGATCAGGGGAACGTCCTCGATCCCCATTTCCTCCAGCGTGTCGCGCGCCGCGCTCATCTGGCCCTTGCCGCCGTCAATCAGGACAAGGTCGGGCCACGTGCCACCGTCGCGGTCGGGATCCTGGTCGGCGGCGCGGGCGAAGCGGCGCTGGAACACTTCGCGCATCATGCCGAAGTCGTCGTTGGTCTGGGCGGTCTTGATATTCCACTTGCGGTACTGGCCTTTGACGAAACCCTCTGGCCCGGCGACCACCATCGCGCCGAGCGCATGGGCGCCCTGAACGTGGCTGTTGTCATAGACTTCGACCCGTTGCGGCATGTCGCCCAGCTCGAAGAACTCGGCCATTTCGCGCCAGATCTTGGCCTTGGCCCCGCTTTCGGCCTGGCGGCGTTCGAGCGCTTCGGTGGCATTGCGGCTGGCCTGCTCCATCAGCCGCCGCCGGTCGCCGCGCTGGGGCACTGAAATTTCGACCTTGCCCCCGGCAGGGCCCGCCAGCGCCTCAGCCAACAGCGCGCCTTCGGGCAATTCACGATCGACCAGCACCAGCCGCGGCGGGGGGACCTCTTCATAGAACTGGGCGAGGAAGGCGGTGAGCACTTCGGCCTCGTCCAGACCGTCGGTGTGGCTGGGGAAGAAGGCGCGGTGGCCCCAGTTCTGGCCGCCGCGGATGAAGAAGGCCTGCACCCCGAACTGGCCGCTCAGCTTGGCGATCGCGAAGACATCGGCGCTGCCCACGCCTTCGGCATTCACTGCCTGGCTGCCCTGAATGAAGGTCGCTGCACGCAGCCGATCGCGCAGCATCGCAGCGCGCTCGAAATCGAGCGCCTCGGCGGCTTCTTCCATTTGGCTGTTGAGCTTGGCCTGCACTGCCGAGCTGCGCCCGCCGAGGAAGAGCTTCGCCTCAGCCACCAGTTCGCCGTAGCCCGCCGCGTCGATCCGATCGACGCACGGCGCGCTGCAACGCTTGATCTGATAAAGCAGGCAAGGCCGGTCGCGCCGCGAAAAGAAGCTGTCAGTGCAGCTTCTTAGCAGGAACAGCTTCTGCAACGCATTGATCGTGGTGTTGACCGATCCGGCGCTGGCAAAGGGTCCGTAATAGTCCCCCTTGGCCTTGCGCGCGCCGCGATGCTTCATGATCCGCGGGAAGGCATGATCGGCGCGCAGCAGGATGAAGGGGAAGCTTTTGTCGTCGCGCAGCAGCACGTTGTAAGGCGGACGGAAGCGCTTGATCAGCTGCGCTTCGAGCAGCAGTGCCTCGGCCTCGGAGTTGGTGGTGACAATCACCATCGAGCGGGTCTGGCTAACCATCCGTTGCAGCCGCAGCGGCAAGCGATCGACCTGGGTATAGTTCGCCACCCGGTTTTTCAGCGCCCGCGCCTTGCCAACATAGAGCACGTCGCCGCGCGCATCGAGCATGCGGTAAACCCCAGGCCTCGGCTTCAGCGTCGCCTGAACCTCGCGGATCGCGGCGACCCCGCCTTCCAGATCGGGCTGGCTGCCGCGCACGGTATAGGTCGCCCGCTCTTCGTTGAAGCGTTCGGCAGCGCCGGGAGCATTGCGGGGCTGATCGGGGCGGCCGCTTTTGGACATCAGGTCAGGAATGGTAGCGGCACTGGGCGATTTCCAGTGCCTGGGCATCACCAGATCCGCTCACCCGGTAGACCAGCCGGTGCTCGCGGTCGATCCGGCGCGACCACCAACCCCGCATGTTGTCCTTTAGGGGCTCGGGCTTGCCAGTACCCTTGAACGGGTGGCGCATACATTCTTGAATCAGCGCATTCACTCGTTCCAGCAAGCGCCGATCACCATTCTGATATTGCAGGTATTCGTCCCACGCGCGCGTGGAGAAGATCAGTATCAAGGCTCGATCAGTTCGCGAACCTGGCCCTTGCCGGCATCAAGCTCGGCAATCGATTCGGCCAGGCGGGCAGCATTGCGCGGCGAAGAGAGCAGGTAGAGGGTCGCTTCGATCGATTCCCAGTCGCTTTCCGAAATCATCACCACACCCTCGCCCCGCTGCCGGGTGATCTTGACCGGCGCGTGGTCAGCAACAACACGGTCCATCACGGCCTTAAGGTTGTTGCGGGCTTTGGAGAAGGTTTCGACAAGCATGCAACAGATATGCACAATGTTCTGCACAATGTCAACTTGCGATTGACCGCTTCCCAAGCTCTGTTACGCTGCACCGCACAAAGACCCGGCATACCGGGCTGCAGGAGGAGACGGATCGCTTGCGCCAATTGCAGGGAATGGATGCATCGTTTGTCGCGCTGGAAACGCGCACATCGCCGATGCACATCGGCTCGCTTCTGATCTACAACCCTGCGACAGCGCCCGGCGGTTTCGTTCGCTACAAGGATATCCTGCGCTTTTTCGAAAGCCGGATGCAGCTGTCCAAGACCATGCGGCAAAAGCTGGTCCGCGTGCCGTTTGACCTCGACTATCCCTATTGGGTTGAGGACAAGGAATTTGACCTGGAATACCACGTCCGCCACGTTGCCCTGCCCAAGCCGGGGGACTGGCGGCAACTGTGCATCCAGGCTGCGCGGATTTTCGCCCGGCCGCTCGACCTTTCCCGCCCGCCATGGGAATTCACTGTGGTTGAGGGGATCGACAATGTTCCCGGGGTCGAGCCCGGCAGCTACGCGATGGTCACCAAGGTGCACCATGCGGCGATCGACGGGATGAGCGGCATCGACCTGATGGAGGCGCTCCACACGCTCGATCCCAATACGCCCCCGCCCAACGAGCCGGATACCTGGAAAGGCGAAGATCCGCCCAATTTCGCCGAACTCTTGGCCAAAAGCTGGATCAACAACCTGGCCAACCCGGTGCGCCAGCTGGACGTCGCGGCCAAAGCCATGCCGGGCGTGGCCAAGGCGATCAAAGGACTGATCTCCAAGGACTTTGCGCTCCACGGCGAAATGCTCGCCCCGCGCACCCGCTTCAATGCGGTGATTTCGGCCAACCGCGTGGTCGAAGGCCGCTCGATTCCATTGGCCGACATCAAGGCGATCCGCGAGGCAGTGCCCGGAGCCAAGGTCAATGACGCCTTCCTGACGGTGATCGGCGGAGCGCTGCGCAAGTACTTGCAAGCGCACGAAGACCTGCCCGACAAGACCCTGACCGCGATGGCCCCGATCTCGGTCCGTTCGAGCGGCGAAAAGGGCGACATGGGCAACCAGGTCGCGGCGATGATCGCGCCGTTGGGCACGCATTTGGCCGATCCGCTGGAGCGGCTGGCCTATGTCCATTCGCAGACGATCAATTGCAAGGCGATGACCGACGCCATCGGCGCGCGCAACATGACCGAGATCAGCAAGGTTAGCCCCGCGCTGTTCATGGCGCTGGGCGCGCAGCTCTATACCCGGCTGGGCCTGGCCGACCGGGTCGGCCTGCCATTCTCCACCGTGGTCACCAATGTGCCGGGCCCGCCAGTGCCGATCTATTCAAGCGGTGCACGGCTGGAGAGCATGATGGGGCTGCTGTGCCTTACCGATGGGCTGGGCCTGGGCCACGTGGTGCAAAGCTATTGCAAGGAAGCGACAATTGCTTTCACCGCCTGTCGCAAACTGATGCCGGATCCGGACTTTTACGCACAATGCATCGAGGACAGCTTCACCGAGCTGCGCGATGCTGCGAAAGCGGCGCCGGCTCCGGCTCCGGCTGAGGCGAATAAAGAACCCAAGCCTGCAAAGGCCGAGAAAACAAAACCGGCAGCGAAAAAGGGCGCTGCCAAATCGGGGAAGAACAAAACCAAATGACCGCAACCACTGCATCGCGCGAAGCGCTCGAAATTGAAGCGCGCCCGCCGCACAAATTGCTCGCGCTGGCCGAAGGGCGCGCGGTTTTCGAATTGGCGGCTTTTGTCGCGATGCGCCCTTTGCTGGGCATGTTGCCCAAGGGCGACGGACATCCGGTGCTGGTCCTGCCGGGCTTCCTCGCCTCGGACGGCTCAACCAAACCGATGCGGCGGCTGCTCACCGATCTGGGCTATGACACCTATGGCTGGAAGCTCGGCCGCAACGTAAGGGTCGATCTGGCCCGGGTGCATGAAATGGAGCGCCTGCTGCTCGACATCTTCGCCAAGACCGGCCGCAAAGTCTCGATCGTCGGCTGGTCTTTGGGCGGCGTCTTTGCGCGCGAACTGGCCAAGCTGCACCCGCACGCGGTGCGCCAGGTAATCTCGCTGGGCAGCCCGATCCACGACGATCGCCGCCACACCAATGCCAGCCGCCTGTTCGAATATCTGAACGGCAAGGAACCCGAACCGATCAAGCACGGACGCTTCACCGGGCTGGACGAGGCCCCGCCGGTGCCAACCACCTCGATCCTGACCCGCACCGACGGGATCGTCCACTGGCGCGGATCGGTCCAGCACCCGCACAAGGGCGAGCAGACCGAGAATATCGAAGTTCACGCCAGCCACTGCGGCCTGGGGGTCAATCCATCTGTGATGGTGGCGCTGGCCGACCGGCTGAAGCAGCCTGAGGGCGAATGGGCTCCGTTCAAGCCGAAGCTGTCACAACGCTGGATGTTCCCGCAGACCCGCCTGCATTGAAGCGGACGGGCCTGCGGTCAATCTGATTGATCAGTAAGCCTTGCCGTCAACGCTGACTTCGGTGACCCGGCCCGACCCATCGACCGAGCAGACGAAGGTACCGCCCTTGATGGTCTGGCCCTGAACGCGCCAGCCTTTGCCCTCGCGGTTGACTCCATCGACCCCGTCAACCCGGGCCGAACCGCGCGCAACTTCGTCGATGCAGGCATTGACTGCGCCGTCGATTCCGCCGCCAACACCAGTGCTGGTGCCGCCACTGCGCTCGCGCCATTCGGGGCGTTCGTCCTGGCCGTAGCCGGCGTTCGAATCGCGGCGATATTGTTCATCGGGATAGCGGCGGTCGTCGTCGCGGCGGCGGTCGCGGTCGCGCTTGTTCGAATTGCTGGCCGCGCTGGCG
>JAGXTB010000203.1 GCA_018334165.1 Sphingomonadales bacterium
GGGGGGGGGGGGGTTCAACGCCGAAAGGTCATGCCAACCGTTCGGCGTGGAGCCCCCACCCCAACCCCTCCCCACCGGGGAGGGGCCACGCCAGGGTCGATCCATGCCGCCCACATTCACCCGTCATCCTGAACTTGTTTCAGGATCCATTTCGCCGTTCAGGCCGGAGCGTGGTGGGGCAAGCGACCTATCGGCAAGGTCGCTCTCGTCTTTCACCTCTGTCCGCGCCGAGGAATGGACCCTGAAACAAGTTCAGGGTGACGACGTGGTTTGGATAGATTGGACTAGGATTTGTTCCCATGAATGACATGACCCCCTTTCAAACCACCCTCAAGGACTGGGAATCGGACCAGGAAGTCCGCTGGTGCCCGGGATGCGGGGACTATGCGATTCTCAAGGCGGTGCAGCGCACTTTGCCGGAGCTTGGCGCGGATCCGGCGAACACCGTGTTTGTCAGCGGGATCGGCTGTTCCAGCCGGTTCCCGTACTACGTCGAAAGCTATGGCTTCCACACCATCCACGGCCGCGCGCCGGCGGTGGCGACGGGGATCAAGCTGGCCAATCCGCAGCTCGATATCTGGCTGGTCACCGGCGATGGCGATGGGATGAGCATCGGCGGCAACCACACGATGCACCTGCTGCGCCGCAACCTCAATTGCCAGGTGCTGCTGTTCAACAACGAGATCTACGGGCTGACCAAGGGGCAATATTCGCCCACCAGCCGCCAGGGCACCACCAGCCCGACCACGCCGCTGGGCTCGGTCGATCGCCCGGCCAGCCCTTGCGCTTTCGCGCTGGGGGCAGGGGCGAGGTTCATCGCCCGCGGGTTCGACGTGTCGAAGAACCTGACCGACGTGCTCAAGGCCGCCTACCACCACAAGGGCGCGGCTTTCGTCGAAATCTTCCAGAACTGCATCGTCTACAACAAGGACGTCTTCGAAGACTTCGCCGCCCCCAAGGGTGCCGAGGACCGGCAGCTGTGGCTGGCCAATGGCGAGCCGATGCTGTTCGCGAAAGGCACCCAGGGCATCGCGCTCGATGCCGAAACGCTGACGCTGAAGGTCGTCGATGTGGTTGACGGTGACTGGCAGGCAGCCGGGGTGATCGTCCACAACGTTACCAACCGCTCGATCGCGCACATGCTGGTCGAAATGCCGTTCGGCTCGTTCCCGATGGCGCTGGGCGTGATCTACGACGATCCGCGTCCGACCTATGAAGAATCGGTGCTGGGCCAGGACGCCAAGATGCGCGAAGGCAAGAGCGCGGACCTCGGCAAGCTGCTGGCCAAGGGGCAGACCTGGGTGGTCGATCCGGCCGAAGGACATCCTGCCTGAGTCAGAATGGTTCACACGAAGACACGAAGATGTCTCGACAAGCGGATCTGGAGCGCATTGCCCGGATCGCAGTGAATAGCGGCTATCGGATCCATACTGACTTGGGGCCCGGCCTTCTTGAGAATGCCTATGAAGCGTTGATGGAAGAGGCTTTGAAGCAGGAGGGGCTCAATGTCCGCCGACAGGTTCCTATCACAATGAATTACAATGGCGTTCTCGTAGAGAACGCATTCAAGATCGATCTGCTTGTTGAGGATCAACTGGTTCTGGAGCTCAAGTCGATTGAGCGGCTTGCGCCCGTCCATGGCAAGCAGGTTTTGACCTATCTGCGCCTGATGAATCTTCAGCTAGGACTGCTGATGAACTTTGGTCAGGCAACCTTCAAAGATGGCCTCAGGCGCGTTGCCAACGATTACTACGGACGAATCGGGTAGGCGCGACATCTTCGTGTCTTCGTGTGAACCAATTTCATGAGCTGAGGCGTGACGGTCAAATGGATAACCTCACCCATTCCCTGATCGGCGCGGCGCTGGGGCAGGCGGGGCTTAAGCGCAGGACCGGGCTGGCGATGCCCGCGTTGATCATTGGCGCCAACCTGCCCGATGTGGATGCGGGGTGCTTCCTCTGGCTGGAGGGCACCGAGCACTTGGGGTTCCGGCGCGGGATTACTCACGGCCCCCCGGCGATGGTGCTGCTGCCATTGATCCTGGCTGCGCTGCTGTGGTGGTTCGACCGCTGGCAGGCGGCGCGCGGCACGCGGCCTGAGGGGCGATTGTCGGTGAGTTTCAAATGGCTCTACCTGGTCAGCCTGATCGGCACGCTTAGCCATCCGCTGTTCGACTGGTTCAACAATTACGGGATCCGCTTGCTTGAGCCGTTCTCCAGCACATGGTTCTATGGCGATGTGCTGTTCATCATCGATCTGTGGGTCTGGATCGGGCTGGTCTGCGCGCTGTGGCTGGGGCGGCGGCGCGAGCGGGCCGGGCGGGGCGATTGGCATGGCCCGGCGCGCGCGGCGCTGGCCGGGTTGGCGGCCTACATCATGCTCAATCTGGGGATCAGTGGTTTCGCGGCAGATCGCGTGCGGATGGACGCGCCCTATCCTGTGAAGGTGGTCGCCAATCCTGTCCCGCTGGCGTTCTGGCGGCGCGAGGTCTTGTGGCAGACCGACAGCCGCTATGGCACAGTCAGCTGGTCGCTATTCGGCGATCGCGCCCGCGCCGGACCCGGTAAACCGCTGGGCATGACAGACCCGCGCATTCGGGAATGGGCCAAGGGAGATTCCCAGGCCGAAGCGTTCCTGTTCTGGAGTCGGATGCTGGTCGCCGAGCCGGGACCCACAGGCATCGTGCTCAAGGATCAGCGGTTCATGGATGTGCCCACGCGTGATCGTTTCACGGTGACGTTGCGGCCAGCAGGGCAGTGAGCGCGCCACGTTTGGTGTGATTGAAATTGGTCCGGAACCGATCGCGCTGCGTTGAGAGCGTGCCCCGTCGCTTGCGCTCGGGAGTTTTCGGGAGAATGTCCCCCGGACCCAGTGGCCGTTGGAACCCTTAGCTCAAGGTTGAGAGCGTGCCCCTCGCTTGCGCTCGGGAGTTTTTTGGGAAGATGTCCCCCGGACATCTTCTTCTTCCAAAAACTGGTGCCCGGAGGCGGATTCGAACCACCGACACGCGGATTTTCAATCCGCTGCTCTACCAACTGAGCTATCCGGGCATCGCCAAAGCGATTGGAAGCGCGCCTATGGCGAACCGTCCGGCGCTTGGCAAGGGGGCTTATGCCTTATCTGCTTCTTCATCCAGCGCAGGCGGGCCGGGCAAGGCATAACCGTCGTCAAGCCAGCGCACCAGGTCGCGGTCCTTGCACCTTGCCCCGCAGAACGGCGTGTGCTCAGCGCTGCGCGGCTTGCCGCAGATCGGGCATTTGCGGTTGGAAAGCGTCATAGCGCTGCTGCCTGCGCGAAAGCGGCGCGCGGGGCAAGGGCCGGGTCAGCCACTATCCGCACCTCGCGGCCGCTGCGGCGCGCCAGCTCTGCCAGCCATTCAGCTCGAAGCGCCTTTTCGACCGCAGGATGGCAAGTCAGCAGCAGCGCGCCCGGTTCCTCGACCTGTTCGGCCTGTCGCAGCAGGAACAGCGCCGCTGCCCTGGCGGGTTCGCGCGCGCAAAGGTGCAGCAGCGATGGCCGCGTCAGCCGGGCGACCAGCTGGACAAAGCCGAAGCCGTTCATCGCGGTGCGCTCATGCGGCCAATCGCCCAGCGCGCGTTCCAATGCGCCATCGACTTGCTTGCGGTCGTTCTTGTCGGTCAGCGTGGGGAAGTCGATCCCGATGGAGCCAGCCAGATCGAGCCGTGCCAGCATCTGGGCCAACGGCTCAACCGCTGCCAGCGCGAGGGCGGCGGGCGGCAAGGTGCCGTCAATATCGACCATGGTCATCGCCGGGGTCGGGGTGATGGTCAGCGCGCCGCCGGGGAACGCCGCCTCGCCCGAACAGGCATCGGCGAAAATGTCCTCCCACAGGCCTGCGGGGAAACGGCGCACCACTCTGCCGCCAAGTTCCGCGGCGAGATCGGGGGCAGGGCCAACTGGCTCTTGCGTCGGGCGAGCCTGCGCACGCTTGAGCCGGCCACGTTCGGCCAGAGCGGCGCGGGTCACGATCAGCCGCAGCGAGGAGCCTTCAGTCGCCTCGTGCGGCAAGCTGTCGACCAGCGCTTCCTCGCCGCTGGCAAAGCGCGCGGTGCCGCGTTTGGAATTGGCGGTCCGGGAAATCAGCTTGGCATTCTCGACCATCCCGGCCTCGAGCCCGCCCGGCCAGCGCAGCCGTGCGGCCAGCACTTCGCCGTGCTCCACCAGCACCGCGCGTTCTTCGCCGATCCCTTGCTCGACCAGCCACTCAGCCAAGGGGTAACCCCGCCGCTTTGAGGAGTGCGCGGGTTTCGAACAGCGGCAGCCCGACCACGCCCGAATGGCTGCCCGCAACGAAGCGGATCAGCGCCTCGGCCCGGCCCTGGATGGCATAGCCGCCGGCCTTGCCCAGTCCTTCGCCGCTGGCAATGTAGGCATCCAGCTCGTCATCGGTCAGCCGCTTGAAGGCCACCACGGTTTCGACCATCCGCGTGCGGACCATGCCCGCAGCATCAATCACGCAGACCGCCGAGATGCAGTCGTGACGCCGACCCGAGAGGATCTTGAGCAGGCTGCGCTGCACCTCGATCGTGTCGGCAGGGGGCAGGATCCGGCGTCCGGCGGCAACGGTGGTGTCCCCGGCGATCACCACTTCGCCCCCGCGCCGGGCCACGGCCAGGGCCTTGGCCTGGGCCAGCCGCAACGCATAGGCGCGCGGCAGTTCGGTCTTCAACGGGCTTTCATCGATGTCGGGGCTTTCGATCCGGTCGGGCACCAGCCCGATCCGCGCCAGCAGGTCACGTCGGCGCGGCGAGCTGGAGGCAAGGACGAGCCGGGGCGCGCTCAAGCGCCGAACTGGCCGGGGCCGCCGCGCCCGGGCATGAAGCGATAGGTGATCCGGCCCTTGGTCAGGTCATAAGGGGTCAGCTCGACCAGCACTTCGTCGCCCACCAGCACGCGGATGCGGTTCTTGCGCATCTTGCCGGCGGTGTGGCCCAGGATCTCGTGATCGTTTTCCAGGCGGACGCGGAACATCGCGTTGGGCAGCAGTTCCACCACCGTCCCACGCATTTCGAGCAGTTCTTCCTTCGCCATCCGCGTCTAGTTTCCGTTGTTGAATGTCAGCATTGCGGCGCCCCATAGCCGCGCAGGCGCGAAAAGGGAAGCCTTAGGCGTTTGGTCGGTTGTCGTTGACGTTTCGACAAATTGTTACAAGTGTTCAGTTGAAACTGCGATCAAAGCACCCCAGTTCATCGCGGGGCAATGGCGCCGAAATTAGTGGATTCCAAGTAATCATGAAGCGCCGCATAATCAGCCTGCCCCTGATGCTTTACACGCTGCCCGCGCTGGCCCAGGAAACGCCCGCACCGCAGGACCAGTCCGAAAAACCCATCAGCAAGGATGAAATCGTCGTCGTGGCTGAGCGGCTGCGCGGCCAGGTCGATACCCCGCAATCCCCGGTTGCCACGTTTGACGAGTCCGAGATCCAGTCGATGGGGGTCAGCTCGATCGGCGACCTGCTGGGCCGGATCAGCCCGCAGACCGGATCGGGCCGCGGGCGCGGCGGCAGCAGCGGCGGAGGCATGCCGCTGGTGCTGCTCAACGGCCAGCGCGTGTCCAACTTCCGCGAGATGCGCAACATCCCGCCCGAAGCGATCAGGAAGGTCGAAGTGCTGCCCGAGGAAGTGGCGCTGAAATTTGGCTATTCGCCCGATACGCGGGTGGTGAACATTATCCTGAAAGACAAGTTCCAGGCGGTGGCGCTCGATTCGGGAGTGTCGCTGCCCTTTCGGGGGGGCTTCTACTCCTGGAACCTCGAAGGCTCGCTGACCCGGATCGCTGGCCCTTCGCGGCTCAGCCTGACCGCGACCACCGACGATACGGCGCCGCTGTTCGAATCCGAGCGGAACCTGGTGCCGACCACGGTCCGCTCTGTGACCAGCGATCCCGATCCCCAGCAGTTCCGCACGCTGATCCCGGATTCGCGCAATTTTGGGCTCAATGCCGCCTTGTCGAGGGGGCTGGGCACGAACGGGATGGGCGGATCGCTCAGCCTCAGCGCCGGAGTCAGCCGGGCAGAGAGCCGCGCCTGGCAAGGGCTCGATACCGTATTGCTTAGCTTTGGCGGTGACACCGCGCTGCGGACCTTGCCGGGGCCGCTTGAGCGCGTCAGCCGCACCACCACGCTGGAAGGCGGGGCGGGCTATTCGACGTCCTTTGGCGATTGGCAGTTCAGCGCCACGGTGGATGCCAACCACGCAGAGACCCGCAGCCAGACCGACCGCCGCGCCGATACATCGTCGCTGGTGGCCGCTGCAGCTGCGGGAACCTTGCCGATCCGCGGACCCTTGCCCGCGTTGCCCCCCGCTGGCGCGACCGAGGCCGAGACAGTGTCGAACCGGGTTGAGAACCTGGTCACCATGATCGGCCGTCCTGTGCGTCTGCCGGGCGGGCAGGTTAGCGCGACGATCAAGGCTGGTTATACCTGGATCGGGTTCGACACCAAGGATCAGGCCAGCCTGTCCGGCCCGGTCTCGCTGAACCGCGGGCGGGTGCTGGGGGGCGTCAACCTGGGGATCCCGCTGACTTCCCGGCGCGAGAATTTCCTGGGCGGAGCGGGCGATATCACGCTCAACCTCAGCGCCGATGTCAGCCACTTGTCTGACTTTGGCACCCTGATCGGCTGGACCACCGGCCTGACCTGGGGGCTGACCGGCAAGCTGGGCTTGCAGGCGAGCTATATCGTCAACGAAACCGCCCCTGCGATCAGCCAGCTGGGCAACCCGACAGTGCTGACCTTTAACGTCCCGGTCTATGACTTCACCCGGGGCGAAACCGCGCTGGTCACGCTGACCGGTGGCGGCAACCCGCTGCTCAAGCGTGAGACCCAGCGCGACCTCAAGCTGGGGCTGACCTGGCAGCTGCCGATCCTCAGCAATTCGAGCATGGTGGCGGAATATTTCCGCAACCGGTCGAGCGACGTCAGCGCTTCGTTCCCGGCGCTCACGCCAGAGATCGAGGCAGCGTTTCCCGGGCGGGTTACCCGCGACGGGACGGGCCGCCTCTTGGCAATCGACCAGCGCCCGGTGACTTTCTTTCGCCAGGAAGGATCGCGGCTGCGCTGGGGCATCAATCTGTCCGACGGTTTCGGCAAGGCGACACCGGGCGGCGGCGGCATGTTCGGCGCGATGTTCGGTGGGCGTGGCGGCGGTCCGCGACCGCAAGGCGGGCCTCCGCCTGGCAGTGCGCCCGCCGGGGGTCCGCCGCCCCAG
>JAGXTB010000204.1 GCA_018334165.1 Sphingomonadales bacterium
CCGACCACCCACAGGGTACCTTAAACGGGTGGTCGGGCCGGGGGAGTGGGCCGGCCAGGCCAAGCTGATCGCGGAGGCGATCAGCGCACCCAACAAAGGCTCAGGCGGATATAGTCACCGTCGCGGGATGATGCTTGTCCAGGTGCTTGCGCACGATCTTGAGGTTCTTGCTGTTCGAGCGGTAGAGAAAGTCGAACAGGTCGCCCGCGACCGGCACCGCACCGATCAGCGTATCGATCCCGACATTGCCGGCCATCCGCCACAATTGCCAGCGCGGCAGACCCAGGTTGCGGGCTTCCCAGACCAGATAGAGCCCCAGCGCGCCCGAGATCACGTCACCGCCAACCGGGATCAGCCCGAGCAGCGCATCAAGCCCGACCTTGCGGCCAACCAGCGGCACTTCGATCAGGCCTTCGAGCAGGCGCTCCAGCCCCTCGATCCGGCGGCGAACCGATTCCGGATCGGTGCCCAGCGGCAGTTCGGCGGTCATCCGCCGGGGCTTGTCTTGCAGTTCCATGGCGACCTCTGGGCTGCGCGGGGCCAGATGCCCGCGGGCATCTATTTGGGGAGCCTGGCCAGCGGCATCAAGGGATGCACGCCCAAGCGGTTGACCGCAAAACCGGTGGTGCCGCCCGCCACCAGCGACCAGCGGATCGGCACACCGAAGGGAATATAGCCGTTGGCCTGGGTCAGCTGGACCTCGGCATCCTCCAGCAAATCGGCGTGCTTGACCGGATCGGTCTCGGCCTGGGCCTTGGCGAACAGGCTGTCGGCACTGGCGCTGCACAGCGCGCGGGCATTGGCGCAGCTCAGCTGGTTGAAGAACCAGGCCGGGCGAGCATAGCGCGCGACCGTATCGACCAGCCGCAGATCGGCATTGGCGGCCATCGGCACTTGCTTCGCGTCAAGCCCGATTGCTTTGAGGTCGGCGCTGAGCAGCCTGAACAACACGTTGGACCCTGGCCCGGCGGGCAGCGCGATCCGCAGCGCGGCCGCTCCCTGCTTGCCGCCTTTCCATTTTGCCACCCGGGCTGCCGCCACGGCGCGGCGTTCCTCGATCGAGCGCCCGGCCCAGCGTTCGGAAATCGCGCCGCGATCGCCCTCAAGTCCGGGATTGACCACGCGGGTCGTCGCGGTCCAGCCGTTGAGGTTGACTGCAGCGATCAGTGCTTCGCGGTCGATCGCCATTGCAATCGCTTCGCGGTTTTCGCTTTCGGCCAGAAATCCTTCGCCGCGAACCACTGCCAGCCCGAACAGCCCGGAAACCTGATCGAAGCGGATCGCGCCGCCTGATACCGAAGCCGTGCCCAGCCGCGGATAGTCGGTAAAGGTGCCGCCCAGCACCACTTCGGCCTCGCCCAGGTTGAACAGTTCGATCGCCTTGGCCGCGGGCAGCGCGGACAAATGGACCGGTTGGACATGGTCGGCCCAGTCCGCTTCGGGCGGCAGGCCGCGGTCCTCGGGCGGGATAGCGCGCAGCAGCACCCCGGAAAGGCCCAGATCCTTGTTGCTGTCGCGCTTGGACCGCATCGGCCCGGCACCCCGCCCGGCCCGAACCAGCCCCAGTTCGGGCTGGGCGAGCAGCTGAAGCAGGTCGGGCAATTGTCGCTTCAGCCGGATCTCGATCACGCGGCCGGCCATCGTGCGCACTTCATCGATCACCGCCAGGTCCGCGCCCAGGGGCTGCCCGCGTTGCTGGGCGATGGCCTGCATCAGCGCGGCCTGCGCGCTTTCGGCGGTGATCGGGCTGCCGCCCGGCCAGGTTCCGTCGCGCAAGCGGAAGATATAGCTGAGGCCATCGTCGGTCACGATCCAGCGATCGGCCAATGCCGGGGCGACCCGGCCCTGTTCGTCAAAGCCAACCAGGCCTTCAAAAGCGGCCGCGCGCAGGATCTGGGCGGCCTGGGGCAGGCGGGCACCTCCGGCAAAAGTCGATCCCGGATCGCCAATCACCAGCACCCGGACCGGGCGATCCTCACCCCCCAGGCACCCACCCAGCGCCAGCGGCAGCGCGGCAAATGAAAGCAGGGCAAGGCGGCGCAGATCCATGATCCGGCTACCCTAACGGAATTCGTGGCGTGGTGCCAATGCCTGCGCGGCAGCGATCAATCAGATCTTGCGCAGTGCGCCTTGCTCGAGCGAGGACAGCGGCGGGCGGACATAGCGCGGAGTGGTCTCTCCGGCAGCCAAAGGCGCGCGGGCAACGCGCGGATCGATATCTTCGCGGAAAGCGATACCAAAGCGGCTGTCCTGAACCCAGGCGACCGAGCCTTCGACCCAGCCGATATTGCGCAGCTGGGTCCAGACCAGCTGACCGCGCTGGACGTTGAATGCGCCTTCGGCCATCAGCCCGCCAGCCGAAAGGTTGCGCACGCGAATGCGGTGCTCGCCCTCGATCCCGTCGATCCGCAGGTCGGCCAGCACGAACAGGCTGTCGCGCGCGATATGCCGATGTTCGCCGTCAGTCATGGCTGTTCGTTTAACTCCCGCGATCTTTGCTGGAAGCGGTTTTACGCGCTCCAGCATCGCCGAACGCTAAACGGGAATACCAAAAAAGCAGTTAACGGCGCGAAAACGCTCAATCGTCGCGAGAAATTTTCTCACGGCGCTCATGCGCTTCCTGCGCTTCGACTGTCATCGTGGCAATCGGGCGGGCGGAAAGCCGACCCAGGCCGATCGGTTCGCCCGTGACTTCGCAGTAGCCGTATTCGCCTTCTTCGATCCGGCGCAGTGCGGATTCAATCTTGGTAATCAGCTTGCGCTGGCGGTCACGGGTGCGCAGCTCGATCCCCCAGTCGGTCTCGCTCGAGGCGCGATCGTTGAGGTCGGGTTCGCGGATCGGGCCGTCCTGCAGCGATTGCAGGGTATCCTGCGCGGCAACCAGGATCAGCTTTTTCCATTCCAGCAGCAGCCGGCGATAATAGTCCTGCTGCGCTTCGCTCATGTAGGGTTCGTCTTCGCTGGGGGCATAGTCGCCCGCAATAGCCCGCTTGGCCTTGGCCAGAACGTCAATCTCTTCGCCGACAACCGTCGCCATAAACTCTCCACACCAAACCGGATGGGCATCGGGTCCTGTCGGCTTCGGATCTTTCCGATCGCCCCCGCTGCCTGTCCGAGCGCGCCTATAGGCTCACGCAGAATCCCATACAAGCGCCAATCCGCGCGGGCCCTAGATTGGTGAAGATTAGGCGTGGATGAACGGACATTTCGCGCCGCTGTAACAGAGCTACGGCATGGCAAGTGTCGCGCAGCGGGACAAATTGCCATGAGCGTTAACCAATTGTTGACCATGTTCGGGAAGGTTGGCCCTGTCGGCGGGTTCGAAAGCCCGCCTCTACAGGGGGTTAGAGAGATGAGCACAGCCTGGATCCAGACCGGCAAGGTTACCTTCGCCGATGAACGCAGCGAAGACCTGTTGGTCGCCAGCTGCCTGGCCGCCGCCGCACAGGGCGATATCAGCGCCTATTACGACCTTGGCGTCGCCTATTCGACCGGCAGCCATGGGGTCGATTGCGACCTGATCGAGGCGCACAAATGGTTCAACCTGGCCGCCGTCAACGGTCATGCCGAAGCCCAGATGTGCCGCGCCGACATCAGCGACGAAATGACCGCCCGCGAAATCGCCGAAGCCCAGCGCCGCGCGCGCGAGTGGATTTCGGCCTCGGTTCGCAAGGCCGCCTAAGTCTTCTTGAACGGGGTCCGCGCGCCAAGGAAATTGCGGTCTGCCGCGACCCCTGCGCGTTCGCGCTCCAGAAAATCGGCCACCGCCTCGCGGAAGCCGGGGTGCGCGATCCAGTGGGCTGAGGTGGTTTCGACCGGTTCATAACCCCGCGCCAATTTATGCCCGCCTTGGGCTCCGGCTTCGACCCGCCCCAGGCCCAGTGCGATCGCCGCGTCGATTGCCTGATAATAACACAGCTCGAAATGCAGGAACGGCTTGTCGAGCAAGGCCCCCCAATAGCGGCCATACAATGCCTCAGGCCCAATGAAATTGAGCGCGCCCGCCACCGGCAGCCCCTCCATAGTGGCCAGGATCAGCAGCACCTGGTCCGCCATTCGCTCGCCAAACAGCGTGAACGCTTCGCGGGTCAGATAGGGTTGCCCCCACTTCCTTGACCCGGTGTCCTGGTAGAATTGCCAGAACGCGTCCCAGTGCTCTTCCTTGAGGTCCGGCCCGGTCAAGGCGCGGATTTCCGCCCCTGCTTGCGCCGCCGCACGCTCCTTGCGAAGATCCTTGCGCTTGCGTGAGGAGAGCTCGGCCAGGAAGTCATCGAAGCTCCGGTACCCACGGTTCTGCCAGTGGAACTGGATGTCGTGCCGTAGCAGCCAGCCAGCCGCCTCGAAATGCGTTACCTGGTCCGGCGCGATGAAAGTTGCATGGGCTGAAGACAGGCCATTGTCCCCGCAGACCTGCTCTGCAGCCTTGAGCAGTGGCCCGGCCAGCGCCTGATCGGCCAGCAGCAATCGCGGGCCGGTGGCAGGCGTGAACGGCGCAGCGATCTGCAGCTTGGGGTAATAGGCCCCGCCCGCGCGGTGCCAGGCATCGGCCCAGGCGTGATCGAAGACATATTCGCCCTGGCTGTGCGCCTTCAGGTAGGCCGGCAGCGCCGCAATCAGCCTGCCCTGGCTGTCGGCAATCGTGATCGGCGCGGGCGACCAGCCGGTGCCAGGGCCGACCGAGCCCGAATCCTCCAGTGCAGTCAGGAACGCGTGGCTGACAAACGGATTGCCCCCGGCCAGCGCGTCCCATTCGGCCGCGGGCAGCTCGCCAACTGCTGTGCCGACCCGGGCCTCGATCACGCCACGCCCGCGCCTTCGGCAATCGGCGCGTCGGTGTATTCGGCCGCGCGCTCGCGGTGTTCGGCGCTTTTCACGGTCCAGGTCAGCAGCGGCAGCCCGCGTTTGCGCTGGCCGAGCGCAAAGCGGCTGGGCAAGTCGCGGATGTCATAGGCGAGAAAATCGGGCCGGGCATGCCACAGGCTGAGCCGCCGGCGCACCATCCCGGCAAGCGTCTTGGAATTCTCCTCGGTGACCACCAGACCCCGCACTGTCATCGGCGAATGCTGGGCGAACCAGCGCACCACCCGCGGATCGAAGCTCATCACCGCAGCCTGGCCCAGATAGCCCTCCAGCTCGCGCCGCACTGCCAGGCAAAGCGAGGAAACCCGCCCGCGCGATCCGCCCGCCTTGCGCGAGGACTTGATCTCGATCAGCACCGGAGCCTTGCCGCCCAACTGGTCAAGCACCTGGCGCAGGCTGGGGATTGTGTCGGTCCCGCCAGCGATCTGGATCTTTCCAAGCTGAGCGGCACTGCGCTCATCAAGCCGCCCAGTTTCAGCGGTCATCCGTTCCAGCGTGGCGTCGTGAAAGACCATCGCCCGCCCGTCCTGTGAGCGCTGGACATCGCATTCGATCCCCATACCCTTGGCAACGGCCGCCGCAAAGGCTGCGGGCGAGTTCTCAGGCAGGCCCGGGCCGTGCAGCCCGCGGTGCGCATATTCCCATTCACCCAGCCAGCCGACCTTGTCGGGCTTGGGCGGTGGGCTGCGCCAGCGATCAAGCAGGGCGAACAGCAACGATCGCATCCACTTCGACAGCCACCCCCAGCGGCAGGCTGGGCACGCCAACCGCCGCGCGGGCATGTTTGCCAGCCTCGCCAAACACCGCGACCATCAGCTCCGAAGCGCCGTTGGCGACCTTGGGCTGATCGGTGAAGTCCGCGGTGGAATTGACGAAGCAGCCCAGCTTGACCACGCGCTCAACCCGGTCGAGCGAACCCAGCGCGGCCTTCAATTGGGCCAGGATCATCAAGCCGCAGCCTTGCGCCGCCTCGATCCCCTGTTCCAGCGACACGTCTTCGCCCAGCCGCCCCTTGCGCAGCACCCCGTCAACGAACGAGACTTGCCCCGAAACGTGCGCCAGTCCCCCGGCAATCACCACCGGAACATAGGCCGCGACCGGCGCGGCGGCTTCGGGCAGAACGATCCCCAGTTCGGCCAGTTTCGCTTCGATGCTCATGCGTTCTCCTCAAGGCGTGAGAGCAGCCAGGGCAAGGCGTGCTCCCAGGTGTCGATCCGGGCGTGGGCATGGCCCGCCTCGAACCCGCAAGTGATGTGGGGGGCCAGAGTCGGCTCGCCGCACAGGTGCAGCCGGTCGATCTCGGGCGTGTGCTCCATCGCCGATCCATGGTGCTGGGCGAGGTCGTCGATGAACACCGCGTAGCTTGGCTGGTATTGCGCGATGATCGCCTGCAATGCCGGGCCTTTGGGCCCCTGGTTGGTGAAGACCGGCAGGTCGATCCCGTGCGACAGAAGCTGCCGTCGGCGCGGTTCGTTGTGGCGATCGCTCAAATTGGTCAGGATCACCACGTCGGCGTGATCCTTCAACGTGTTGATCGCCTGGACTGCCCCGGCGATCGGGGTCTGGCGGTGCATCTCGCCATCGAAGAACAACCCCAGCAGCCGCCAGATCTCCTCCGGCGGCACCGGCTCGCCCGTCGTCTTGTCGCGGATTGCCTTGCCGAAATCGTTGCCGATCAGCTTGAACGAGACCGGCTGGGTCTCCTCCAGCCATTCGCCAAAGGGGACGATCATGTGCAGCAGCACTTCGTCGCAGTCGCTGATGATAAGCGGCTTGGCCATTGTGTTCACAAACTCTCTCTTGCGGCCATCAGCTCGGCCGGTTCAACCCCCAGATGCTCCGCCGCTGCGACCAGGTCGGGCTCATGTTGCGCCAGAAATTCCAGCACCGCGCCCAGCACCGCCGGATCGCCCAGCCCTGCGCGCAAGGCATCGGCATCCAGCCCGGTCAGTGCCAGCAGCCGCTCGGCCCGGGGGCCATCGCCCAGCACCCAGCCCAGCGCGCCCAGCGCCAGGGCCATGGGATCATGCATGGGGGATTTGGTATCGCGCAACACTAGTCAGGCCTTTGGGCAAAGGGTAGGGCTCGGCTCATGGCAAAGCGTATCCTTGTTGTCGAGGACAACGACCTCAACCGCAAGCTGTTCTGCGACGTTCTGCGCAGCCAGGGTTATGCGGTCGAACCCTGCGCCGACGGCATGCTCGCGCTCGACGCCGCGCGGCAGTTCGTGCCCAATCTGATCATCATGGATATCCAGCTGCCCAACGTCTCGGGCCTCGACCTGATCGAAATGGCCAAGAAAGACCCCGCCCTGCGCCCGATCCCGGTGCTGGCCGTCACCGCCTATGCCGGCAAGGGCGACGAGGAGCGGATCAGGGACGCAGGGGCGGAAGGCTATCTGGCCAAGCCGGTCTCGATCGGGCCGTTCATGGCGGCGGTGCGGGGGTTGGTGGAGCGGGCCAACCCCTGATAGAAGGGATCGCCCCCTTTTCGCCCCATTCATCGGCCAATGCGCCGCCAACCCTATATTGGAGCATCAGAAATCATGGACCGCGCCGCAACTGCCGCAAAGATCGCCGCGCTGATTGAGCCTTTCAACAAGAAGGGCGCGGAAATCAGCGATGCCACCACTTTTGCCGGTGATCTGGAATTCGACAGCCTGACGGTGATGGATTTCGTCGCCGCGATCGAGGACGATTTCGACATCATCATCTCGATGAACCAGCAGGCCGAGATCGAGAATTACGGCCAGCTGATCGATGCCGTGGTGAAGTTGCAGGGGTGAATTTCGCCCCTACCCGCCGGGGAGGGGCAACGAGACTTGGCAGCGTGCTGCCTAGTCGCAGTGGGGTGGGGGCTCGACGCTGGCGTGGAGCCCCC
>JAGXTB010000205.1 GCA_018334165.1 Sphingomonadales bacterium
CCGGTGTTCATCGCGGCGAGCAGATCGAAACACTCCGCGCCGCGGATTTCGCCCAGGATGATCCGGTCAGGACGCATACGCAGCGCGTTCTTGACGAGGTCGCCGATGGTGATCGCGCCCTGGCCTTCGAGGTTGGGCGGACGGGTTTCCAGCGGCAGCCAGTGCGGCTGCTGCAGCCGAAGTTCGGCCGCGTCTTCGATCGTCAGCACGCGCTCGCCCGGGTCGATCATCTTCGACAAGGCGTTGAGCATGGTTGTCTTACCCGAACCGGTACCGCCCGAGATGACCACGTTCATCCGGCAGGCGCCGGCGATCTTGAGGCAAGTCGCCATCTTCTCGCTCATCGAACCGAAGTCCTTGAGCATGTCGATAGTGATCGGTTTTTCGGAAAACTTACGGATCGAGATCGCGGTGCCGCGCAAGCTGAGCGGCGGGACGATCACGTTGACGCGGCTGCCGTCCTTGAGGCGGGCGTCGGCCAGCGGGGTGGTCTGGTCGACGCGGCGGCCGACCTGGTTGACGATCCGCTGGGCGATCTGGAACAGGTGGTTCTCGTCGCGGAACTGGATGTGGGCGAGCTGGAGCTTGCCCTTCTTTTCGATGTAGGTCTGCATCGGCCCGTTGACCATGATGTCCGAGACATCGGGGTCGCCCAGCAGCTCTTCGAGCGGACCGAAACCCAGCAGTTCGTCGATCAGGACCTTTTCCAGCGCGAACTGCTCGCGCCGGTTGAGCGTGACTTTCAGCTCGGCCAGCACCTCCATGATGATCGGGCGGAATTCTTCCGACAGTTCATCCTTGGTCAGCGTGGCGGCGGCTTCGGGATCGACGCGTTCGAGCAGGCGCGGCAGCACCTGTTCCTTGATCTTGTGAACCGAGGCTTCGAAACCTTCGGCCTGGTGCTGGTTTTCGACCACACCGTTGACCCGGTCTTGCAGCCGGGTCATCGCATCGCCTTTGTTGGCACCGCCCATATCCATCGGCGGCGGCATCGAGCTGTCTTCGCCGGGCAGCGGCGGGAACTGGTCACCACCAGGGATCGGCGCGGCCTGCTTCGACACATCGACGCCGCCCTTCATCGGGCGCGCAACGCCAAATTGCGGGCGGGCACCCGGGGTCATACCACTTGCCCCATTGCGTCGGCCGAATGCGCTCATCGTGTCCAAACCCTCGAATTCGAGGGGTATTCATGCCGAAACATGACTACCCTCTGCCTTATCGAAATGGTGAATAAGCCGGAAACCTTGAATATTTTCTAACGTTCGCGGCAAATTCGCCGTTCTGGTGCCAATGCGATCAGCTGCTAGCATGGCGAGAGTGCCCGTGCGTGAAATGGCAGTGACCAATGAGGCCTTGGAAAGTCGTTCCTACCTTGCCCCTGGCCTCGGTGCGGAAGGCGGCAAGGCCACCCGTTTTAGCGGCACCCATTTGTTGTCCATGAGGAAGACCTCTGCGGGCTTCGGAGCCGGGCGCGGTGCGGCTGTGAAGCCGCTTGCGGCAAAACCGCCCATCAGCTCGTCAAGCGCGAACCGGCCGCTGACCGAAGCCGCTGGCTGGCCCGGCACTCGGATCGCGAAGAATGCCGAATAGGTGACGATCAGCGAGCGGGCGTCAACATCCGGCGTTTCGGCAAATGGCAAGTGGTCCACGGTGCGGGCGCCGTGATCGCCTTGAATGATGACGATGGCGCTGCGCCCGGCTTCGGTCTGATTCAGCGCGGCCATGAATTCCTTAAGCCCCACTTCGGTCACACAGCTGGTCTGGCGGGCATAGGCCGCATCGCGCTCGGCCAGCGGGGCGGGGCCGTGCTCGTCGATCCAGTCGGCTTCGGGGAGCACCTTGCAATTGGCATCGAGGATCATGGGATCGTGCGGGACCAGCAGATGCACGAACCTGACCTCGCCCCGGCGCAGTGTGGCAAGATCGCGCGTAACGTCGTCAAGCAGCCGCAGGCCGGTCAGCGAAAGGACCTTGGCCCGGTTGAAGCTGTGGCGCCCGGTCGAGCCGGTCATGTCTGCGAGATTGTAGTCGACCGAGGCCGTAACCAGAACCGCCAGGACCGAGAATTCCATCATGGTCATCCCGATCATTCGCGCCCGGTCCCCGACCGAAAGACCCGATCCATCGAGATCGGCCAGGCTGGAGCGATTGTAATTGTTGCAGGTGGTCAAAGGCTGGTTGGGACAAAGATCCACGACCGCCGGAGACAGCACCGAGGTGCGATAGCCCAGGCGATCGAGATCGACGAAGTAGCCCAGCGGGGCCACGACATCATGCTGGACATTGCGCGAGGCCGTTGCCCGCCTGGCGGTTCCATAAGAGAGGAATTCAGGCAGCGAGTTTACCGTCTTGGAGTGGCGGCTGTACGAGCCCGGGTAGATCTGGA
This sequence comes from Sphingomonadales bacterium, assembly GCA_018334165.1. Lineage (GTDB taxonomy): Bacteria > Pseudomonadota > Alphaproteobacteria > Sphingomonadales > Sphingomonadaceae > Novosphingobium. The sequence continues at coordinate 2,387 of JAGXTB010000205.1, forward strand.
AGCCGTGATTGAGGTAAAACTGCTCCTGCTGCCGCCGCAGATCGCCAAAATTGGTATCAGGGGCGGTCATGCCGTCGAGCCCCATGTAGGAATCGAGCACCAGGTGGATGATCGGCGGGCGCTGTTCGTTGCCAGCCGATTTGACCTGCAACCGCTCGGCCTTGTTCGGCAAGGAACTGGGCGGCGCATTGCCCATGGCCATATCGGTCGACTGGAACAGCAGCACCGAAGCGAAAGTTGCGGTGGTCATCTTCAGGACGATGCGCTCGCCAAACCAGGCAGCCAGGGCGGCGAGTGCAGCGATGCCCAGGATCACCATCCGGTCAAAATTGACGCCCAGATCGATCAGGACCGCGACATAGAGCCCGGTGAACGCGAAGCCCAGCCGCGGCTGTGCCAGGCGGTGAATGGCGGCCGCAGTCGCTCCAGCCAGTACCATGGCAAGCAGCACTAATGCGATTTCCGGTCGCGCAATCGGATAGTCGTTGAAATTGAGCAGATTGGCGAGGATCGCAGCCAGTCCGGTCGTGACGGCGACGAACACCAGGGCCGTCACCGGCCAATGGCCAGGGGTGCCTGTTTCCGTTTCGGTGGCGTCCTTCACAGCCCCATTCCTCATGTCGCTATGCCGAGCCTACCGTTTGGCAGTCCCAAGCCCGCTTTTCAGCTGCGGTCGTACCAGTAGAGCGTACGGGTCGGCAGGACATCGACCTGTTTCACAATCCGCGCGCGCTCTCCCAGCAACTTGGCGAAATTCTGATGGTCATAGTCGGGGAAGATGTCTTCACGCTGCGACAACAGCGTCTGGACCATCGGATCGGCCTTGTGCGGAAACTCGACCACGCCCACCGGCGCATGGCCGACGATCCAGTCGGTCGCCATGTCGAGCGGCACGTTGCGGCCGATCGCGATGTGATGGATGAAAGCCAGCGCCAGCAGCGCATCGGGTTTGGCGCGGCCGGCAAAGCCCTTGCGTTCGGCCTGGCCCCAGCCTTGTGATGGGCTGGGATTGGCGGCATCGAGCCACAGCGGCAGGAACGGCAGGTTGCCTTTCTTGGCGCGGCGATAGGCCACTTCCAGCGCTGCCTGGTCGAAATCGAAGCCGACCACCGATTTGGCGCCCGCTTCCAGCGCGCCCAGCGAATAGTCGCCGCTGTTGCAGCCGATATCGTAGAGCAAGTCCGGCTTCACCGCGCTGACCATTTCAGCGCAGAAGCGGTGCTTGGCTTCCATTTCGGGCGAGGAGTAGCTGGTGTTCTGGGCATAGTCGCCCCAGACCGTGCGGTGCGAGGGGACTTCCAGCTTGGTAATGGCGCGGCGCAGGCCGTCGAGCATGCCTTCGAACCCGCTGCGCGGCAGGCGCGCGGTGCGGTAGCTGGCAGAACCCTGTGACTTGTTGACCGAGCGGCGCTGCATCGCAGCCTGCGCGATCACATGGGTCAGCACGGTGAAATTGAGCCGCTTCTTCAATGGGATCAGCTTGGCTAGGTCTTCCGGCGCGATCCCTTCAAGCGAGCCGCGGAACCAGTGGCTGGGCTGGAGATCGAGCAGCGACCACATCAGCAGCGGATTGAGGAACTGCATGCAGAACTGGCGGTGCCCGGCCCAGATCTCGCCGTCCTGGTAAGGGCGGATTGACAGGTGGTCGATGAACACCGGCTTCACGCCTTCGAACTGCACGTTGTAGGCGGTCGCATCGCTCAGCGCGAAACCGTCCTTGAGGAGGTCAAGCTGCAAGTCGAGGTGCGCCAAGGCCGCAGCCTTGTGCAGGCTGAAGCTCCACTCATAAGGATACGAAATGAAGGGGATGCGCGGGTGCGAAAGCACCACTTCGGCATCGCTCAGGCCATAGGCGGCGGCCTGGTCTGTCACGTCGGTGAAATCGACCAGCCGACCGGCATCGGCCAGGCGGCGCATTACACCGGCTTCGCTGGCGGCAGCAAACTGCTTGGCCGCGACCGGGGCGACAGTGCGCAGAATCTGCTCGCCGGCACTGAACACCCGGCCGGCCGGATCGCGGAACGATCCGGCTTCAAGCGTGGCTGCCTGACTCATTCTTCGCCGCTCGGCTTGCTGCGAACAAACAGGGCTTTGATGCGAAACAGCGAGGTGCGCAAAAACAGCGTGGCCCCGGCAATCGCGCCGATCACTGCCTGCAGAATGATGCTGCCCGTTGCCGGATCAAGGTAGGCATGGGCGGGTGCGGCTACGGTTAGCATCGCCAAAGTGCCGACAAGCGAAACGACTGTCTTTCCGTTCATTGAAAATGTCCCTCTGTTGATCCGCTTGCGGACCGCTAAACTGTAAAAAGGCAACGTTAATTTTTTCTAAAGTTTCCGAGCGAAGGGCGGCAAAGGAATGCGTTTCACCGGGGTCCAGGCGGCATCCATCAGATAGACTTCGGCCGACTGCTGGACCGGGCGCGGGGCCTTGGCAAAGCCGCTGGTGGCAAACTGGCCAAGCAACGTGTCGAGCGCGTGCATTCCGCCAACCGATGCAGCAGGCTCGCCTGGCACGCGGATTGCGAAGAACGTGGAGTATGCGACGGCCGCAGTGCGCAGATCGAGCGCACCGCCCATCACCGAAGGCTCGCCGTCAAGTGTACGCGAGCCGTGATCGCCCTGGATGATAACGATGGCATTGCGCCCGGCCTCGGTGGCATCGAGCGCCTTCAATAGCGCGGCGATCTGCATTTCGGTGACGCAGCGGGCCTGGCGGGCATAGGCGGCATCGCGCGGGGCGAAGGCCAGCGGGCCATGCTCATCACCCCATTCGCTCTCGGGCAGCAGCTTGCAGGCCGCGTCCAGCACATAGGGATCATGCGGCAGCAGCAGGTGAACGAAGCGAGCCTCGCCGCCTTTGAGCGTGGCGAGATCGCGGGTGAAGGCGTCGATCTGGTCAAAGCCGGTCAGCGAATAGAGCTTGGCGCGGTTGTAGAGGTGCCGCTTAGTGCTGCTGCGCCAGGTATTGATTTGCAAGTCGATCGTGCCGCTGATGAGGCGGGTGAACTGCGACAGTTCAAGCATCGTTGCTCCGATCATGCGCGTCCGGTCCTGCACCGAAAGTGTGGTATCGGTCATGCTCGCAAGGTTTGAGCGATTGTAGTTGCGGCATTGACTGAGCGGCTGCCGGGGGCACAGATCCACGAACGAGGGCGCGGCTACGCTGGTACGGTAACCCTTGCGGTCAAGGTCAAGGAAGTAGGGCAGCGGATCGACCACGGCGGTCTGCAGGTCGCGCCGCCCGGTGGCGGGCTTGGCCCGGCCGTAAGACAGCATCTCGGGAAGCGAATTGATCGTCTTGGCGTGGCGGCTGTAGGCGCCGGGATAGATCTGAAACCCGTGACCGAGGTAAAACTGTTCTTGCTGCTGGCGCAGGTCACCGAAACTGGTGTCTGCCGCGCTCATCCCATCGAGGCCGATATAGGAATCGAGCATCAGGTGGACGATCGGGCGCAGTGCCGTGTCGCGGCTGGCACCGTCCTGCAGGAGCCTGGCTTCGTTACGCGGGGCAGGTGGCTGATCGGGCGCGCGAACCAGGTCGAACCCCTGGAACAGCAAGACCGAAGCAAAAGCCGCTGTGGTCAGCTTGAGCACCACGCGCTCGTAGTGCCTGGCGGAAAAGGCCAACACGCCGGTGAGCACCGGGAAGACCATTTTGTGCAGGTCGGCCCCCAGGTCAACCAGGGTGGCCACGAAAAGTCCGGTCAGAAGGAACGACAGGCCCGGCTGGGCCAGCCGGTGGAGCGCGGCAACAAGGCCGGCAGCAGCCAGCAAGGCCAGTGCCATCAGGCCGACTTCGGCGCGGAAGACCGGATAGTGGTGATAATTGAGCAAGTTGGCCAAACAAGCCAGCAGACCGACCGCCAGCGCAGTGAAAGCCAGCGCGCCCAGCGGCCATTCGGCCGACTTGTCCGGTGCGGTCTCACCCTGTGTCACGTGCAGTCTGCCCCTCGCTCGAGATCGCGGGTTTGCGGCAGCGAGGTTAAGATCGCGTAAACCATGTTTGGTAGGGAACGCTGGGCCTCCTTTCGCAACTGATCCGGGCGCGCTAAAGCCGGTGTTCATCGCGCGAAGGGCATTGCCGACAAGATGAAGAAATTGATCCTTGCGGCCCTGTTGCTGGCCGCACCGATTTCTGCCGAAGCCCCCAAGGGAGCCGCGCTGCCCGACTGGATGGCCGGCACCTGGATGACCGAGGAAGGCGCCAGCTGGACCGACGAAGTTTGGACCGATCCGCGCGGGGGCATGATGTTGGGCGTGTCGCGCACCGGTTTCGGATCAGAGGTAAACACGTGGGAAGTCATCCGGATCGAGCAGCGCAAGGACGGAACCATGGCCTATGTCGCGCAGCCCAAAGGCAAGGAGCCGGTGACTTTCCCGATGGTACTGATCAGCGATGCAGCGATCGAATTCGCCAACCCGGCGCACGATTACCCGCAGCGGATCCGCTATTGGCGACAGGGAAAATTGCTGGTGGCTGAAATTTCCTTGCTGGACGGCAGCCGGTCAATGCGCTGGAACTACCGCCCGGTCATCCCGCCGCAGGATGAGTAACCCTCTGCCCAACTCCGTTCGTCCCGAGCGAAGTCGAGGGACCGCCACGCACGCGACCCCTCGACTGCGCTCGGGGCGAACGGGTGTGGGGGATAGCCAAGGAGCCAAAGAATGCCCCGTCACCGCAAGTTCACCCAGGTCGATGTGTTCACGCAGGTTCCCTACAAGGGCAACCCGGTAGCCGTGGTGCTTGATGGTGAGGGCCTGTCCGACGCCGAGATGCAGGCTTTCGCCAACTGGACCAACCTCAGCGAAACGACCTTTGTGGTGCCGGTGACCATGCCGGGGGCCGACTATCACTTGCGGATTTTCACGCCCAAGGACGAGCTGCCTTTCGCCGGGCATCCGACGCTGGGCACCGCCCATGCCGTTGTCGCCGCCGGGCTGGCTTCGCCGCGCGAGGGATGGCTGGTGCAGCAATGCAAGATCGGGCTGGTCGAACTGACGTTGGGCGACCACGGCGTTTCGTTCCGCCTGCCGCGCTATGCACTGGAAGAATTGCAGGACGCCGAAGCGACCGCCTGGCTGGGCGAAGGGGTCAAGCTGCTGGGCAAGGCCCACGCGGTCAATGTCGGGCCGACCTGGCTGGTCGCGGAACTGGCCGAAGTAGCGGCGCTCGAAAGCCTCGCCCACGATCCGGCGCGCCTGACCGCCTATTACGAACGCACCGGCATGACCGGCGCCACGGTGTTTGCGCTCGATGGTGACCGCGTCGTGGTCCGCAGCTTTGCGCCCGGCGACGGGATCCCCGAAGACCCGGTCTGCGGCAGCGGCAATGCTGCAGTCGGGGCCTACCGTTTGACCATGGGCCAGATCGGCGACGGCGACAGCTACTTGGCCAGCCAGGGCCGCCAACTCGGCCGTGACGGCTGGATCGCGGTGCGGGTCGAGGGCGCGGACGTTCATGTCGGCGGGCACTGCGTGACCTGTATCGAGGGCGTGGTCACGCTCTGAAACCCGAAATTAACCATGCTGGCCTAGCGCGGGAGCCGATGGGAACTGACCGCTCTTCGCTGTTTCGGGCTATGCCGTGGTTCTGGGCGCTGGTCTGGCTGGTGTTGCCGTTTCTGCCGGTAATGCTGATGTGGCCGCTGGGCGGGCCGCCGATGGGGCGGTACTGGCTGGGGCTTGGCCTGGCTGGGCTGGTCGCCGCGCAATTGCCCTGGCTGGCGCTGCGCCGGGCCTTGCTGCTGGTCCTGTGCCTCGCCGTGGTGACGATCTACATGGGCGCGACGTTCAACATCTCCTTGCTGAACTACGAGCTGTTGCTGCCGTTCCTGCGCGAAGTGCGGCCGCTGCGTTCGCCCGAATATGTGGTGGGTGCCTTGGTGCTGCTGGGGGCGATGGTCGCGGCCTGGATTCTGGCTCCGCGGGTGCATCGCAAGTGGGAACTGGGCCATTATGGCTTTGGCCTGCTGGCGGTGCTGGCGCTGGTCAATGCCGACAATGCGGTGACCGCCAGCACTGCCGGATCATACCAAGGCCTGCCCGATCCCAAGGCCCCGTTCAGTTCCGCCGTCCAGCAAACCGGGCTGACCCAGCCCTCCGCGCAGAAACGCCACTTGGTTATCATTCTGGTCGAGGCGATGGGCCAGCCGGCCTCGCAACCTGAACTCGGCCTGTTCGAGAAGGACTGGAACCGCCCCGAATGGCGCGCGCGCTATGACGTCAGCCGAGGCACTTCGCCCTACTACGGATCAACCACCAGCGGCGAGCTGCGCGAGCTGTGCGGGGTCTGGGCCGATTACCTGACTTTCGATTACGAACGCGCCGACTGCCTGCCCAAACGCTATGCCGCGGCTGGGTACCAGACCAGCGGCTGGCACGGCTTCACCAGCGAATACTTCACCCGCACCGAATGGTGGCCGCGGACGGGCCTCAAGGAAATGCTGTTCAAGGACGAGCTGGCCAGGTTGGGCGTCAAACCCTGCGGCGGGGTGTTCCCCGGGGCCTGCGACACCGATGTCACGCGGCTGATCGGACAGCGGCTCAAGGACGCGAAGCAGCCGCAGCTGGTCTATTGGGTCACGCTCAACATGCACCTGCCGCTGCTTGCGGAGGAAAGCCTGGGGACCAAGGACTGCACCTTTGGCGGAGCCGCGCTGGCGGACCGTCCGCCGATGCTGTGCCGGCTGTTCCTGGTTCAGCACCAGCTGGCCGATGCAGTGACCAAGATGGCGCTCGATCCGGCGCTGCCGCCGACCGACATCCTGATCGTGGGCGATCACATGCCGCCCTTCTTCCAGCGCGACGCACGGGTGCGCTATGTCGGCGACAAGGTGCCGTGGGTGCTGCTGAAGGCGCGTTAAAGTCTCGGACCAGCCCACCAGTTCCGTTCGCATCGAGCGTAGTCGAGATGCCGCGCGCGGTGTCTCGACTACGCTCG
>JAGXTB010000206.1 GCA_018334165.1 Sphingomonadales bacterium
GCAGCAGGTTTCCGTCCATGCTCGATACGGTAACATTTTGGTAGAGAACGCTTTTCGAATTGACCTTCTTGTTGAACGCCAATTGGTAGTCGAAATCAAATCACTCGAACGCCTCGCACCAGTTCATGGCAAGCAGGTTTTGACCTACTTGCGGCTGATGAACTTGCCGGTGGGCCTGCTGATCAACTTCGGCGCTCCCTTGTTCAAAGAGGGGGTAAGGCGAATCATCGACAGCCGCAGTAACTACGGACGTTCTGGTCCAACCCAGATATCTTAGGTGCTTAGGGTGAACCAACCCCGCTTCCGCCATTTCGCCGCAATCGACTGGTCGGGCGCGGCGGGGGAGCGGCACCGGGGGATTGCTGTGGCGCTGTGCAGCGAGGGTGCGCCCGTTCTGGTCCGTCCCGGCCATCGCTGGTCGCGCTGCGAGGTGCTGGACTGGCTGGTGGAGGAACTGCCCGCCGAAACGCTGGTCGGCTTCGACATGGGGATATCGCTCGCCTTTGCCGATATGGGGGCCTATTTTCCGAACTGGGACGCAAGCCCGCTCAATGCCCGCACCCTATGGGGCATGATCGACCAGCTCTGCACCGATGATCCGCACCTTGCCGCCTCGAGCTTTGTCGATCACCCCGAAGCCGCGCGCCATTTCCGCCGCCACGGCGGGCGCGAAGGCGACCGGTTTGGCGGCGGGCGCGGGCGCTTTCGGGTGACCGAGCGCGCACAGGAGGCGATGGGCTGCAAGCCTTATTCGAACTTCAACCTGGTCGGCGCGGCACAAGTCGGCAAGTCGAGCCTGACGGGCATGCGGTTGCTGCACCGGCTGGAGGGCCGCTTGCCGGTCTGGCCGATCGATCCCTTGCCCGATTCTGGTTCGGCGGTCGTCGAAATCTACACCACTCTGGCCGCGCTGGCCGCCGGGCGCAGTGCGGGCAAATCGAAGATGCGCTCTTTCGAGGAACTCAATGCCGCACTGGCCGCGCTGGGCAGCGGTCCGGTGCCTGGCGAGGGACCGATTGCCGACCATGCCAGCGATGCCCTGCTCACTGCCGCCTGGCTGCGGATCGCAGCGAACGATGCCGCGCTGTGGAAGCCGTCGCTCCTCACCCCCGAAATTGCCGCAACCGAGGGGTGGACCTTTGGCGCCCGCTAGGTCTAAAGGCCAGCTAACGCCGGCTTAGCTCAGTTGGTAGAGCACCTGATTTGTAATCAGGGGGCCAGGGGTTCGAATCCTCTAGCCGGCACCATATTTCCAAAGGGAGCGAGCGCCCATGCTTGCCGAAATGATCGAACGTTTGCTCGATCGTCATCTGGACGAGGCGGCTCAGGCCAGGGCCCGGAATGGCGAATGGCTGCCCGAGCTGTGGGCCGAGGTCGAGGAAATGGGCCTGCCGCTGGCGCTGCTGAGCGAAGAGCAAGGCGGGTTCGGCCTGTCCTTCGCCGAGGCGGGCGAAGCGCTGCGGCTGTTGGGGCGGCATGCCATGCCGCTGCCGGTGGCCGAGACCATGGCGGCGAACCAGCTGCTGGCCAATGCCGGGCTGGCGCTGGCCGAAGGCGCTGCCGGGCTGGCACGCGGCGATCACCTGACAGTCACTCAAGGCACACTCAAAGGTACCCTGGAGCGTGTTGCATGGGGTGAGAACCTCGATTGCCTCGCACTCGCGGTCGGCGACACGCTCTACCGGGTTCCCCGCAGCGGCTGGAGCCTGGCCGAAGCGGGCACCGCGCTCAATTTTCACCCCCGTCCCGCCTTGGCGATCGACTGGACCATCAATGCGAGCGCCCCGCTGCCCTATTGCCCGCTGGCGGCCGGTGCGACCGTGCGTGCGTTCCAAATCGCCGGTGCGCTCGAGGCCTGCCTTGACCTGACGCTGGAGCACACCGCCACCCGCGTCCAGTTCGGCAAGCCGCTGCAGAAGAACCAGGTGGTCCAGCACGAACTGGCCAAGCTGGCTGGCGAACTGGCCTGCACCACTGCCGCTGCAGACCTTGCCGGGGAAGCTCTGGCGCGCCGCGACCTGCGCGGGGTGGCCGCCGGATCGCTGCGGGCGCGCGAGGCGGCCGGCAACGGCGCCGCCATCGCCACGCAGATGCACGGCGCGATCGGCTTTACCCGCGAGCACCGCCTGCACCTCTTCACCACGTCGCTGTGGACCTGGCGCGACGAATTTGGCGGGCAGGTGATGTGGGCCAAGCTGCTGGGCCAGGCCGCGCTTGAAGCTGGAGAGGCTGGATACTGGCCGATGGTGACTTCCCTTTGATTTCAACCAAAAATCCGTTCGCATCGAGCGAAGTCGAGATGCCCCGCGCGGTGTCTCGACTTCGCTCGACACGAACGGAGGGGGCTTAGATGACCAATATTCCATTTCCTTCTCCGCCCGCCGACAGCGCTGAAGTGATCGCGCTGCGAGCCGAGTTCCGCGCGTTCCTTGACCAGCAGCTGGGCCACCGCACCCCGCGCCAGCGCAGCGACAACTGGTACGGCTTCAGCCGTGAGTTTTCGCTGGCGATGGGCCAGGCCGGATACCTCGGCATGACCTGGCCCAAGCAATACGGCGGGCATGAACGCACGGCATTCGAACGCTATGTCGTGGTCGAGGAATCGCTGGCCTATGGCGCCCCGGTCGGCGCGCACTGGATTGCCGATCGCCAGTCTGGCCCCTCGATCATCAAGTTCGGGACCGAAGAACAGCGCGAAACGATCCTGCCGCGCATCGCCAAAGGCGAGCTGGCCTTCGGGATCGGGATGAGCGAACCGGACTCTGGCAGCGATCTGGCCGCAACCCGCACCAAGGCGGTGCGCGATGGCGATCTCTACCGCGTGACCGGCACCAAGGTCTGGACCAGCTTCGCGCACGAGGCGGACTATGTGATCCTGTTCTGCCGGACCAGCGGCACGCCGGCGGACCGCCACCAGGGCACCAGCCAGCTGCTGGTTGACCTCAAGAACACACCGGGCCTGACGATCAAGCCGATCATCGATCTGGCCGGGCAGCACCACTTCAACGAAATGCATTTCGAGGATGCCGCCGTTCCCGCCAAGAACCTGCTGGGGGCCGAAGGCGACGGCTGGAACCAGGTGATGAGCGAGCTGGCCTTCGAGCGCTCTGGCCCCGAACGGTTCCTCTCTTCGATCGAGCTGATGTACCAGCTGATCGCGATGCTGCAGGGCAAGGACAGCGATGCCGCGCAGATCACGCTGGGGCGCCTGACCGCGCAATTGGCGGTGCTGCGCCGCCTCTCGCGCTCGGTCGCG
>JAGXTB010000207.1 GCA_018334165.1 Sphingomonadales bacterium
GTCGAGGGGCAGCCGGTTCCGCGCCCCCTCGACTTCGCTCGGGGCGAACGGCCTGGGGTGTGTTCAGCCCGAATTCTTCTCCAACATCAACTTCATCGCCGCCATGATCGTTTCAGTGTCCTTTTGCGCGCTGGGAACGGCCTTGCGGGTGGTGGTAAAGTCGTGGGTCAGGCCGGGAAAATGGAGGAACAGCGTATCGACCCCGGCATCGACGAACTTGGCGGCCATCCGCCGACCCTGATCCTGCAAGGGATCAAGGCCCGCCGTGGCGATGATTGCCGGGCACATTCCTTCGGCCTTGGCGTGAATCGGAAAGGCGCGCGGGTTGCCGCTTTCGGGGAGGTAGAGCGAATAGAACCAATCCATCGTTGCCTTGGTCAGCAAATGCTTTTCCGCAAAAGTGGCCATTGAACCGTCCTGGCTCTCATCGGTCGTGGGATAGAGCAGCACTTGCAACAGCATCGGCGCATCCGCAGGCTTGTCGCGCAGGGCAGCAGCCGTAACTGTGGCCAGGTTGCCCCCGGCGCTGCCGCCGATGGTGACGAGGCCAGTAACCGTGCGGCCCAGCTCTGCCGGACTGGCGGCGAGCCAGCGCGCGACGGCCTCGCAATCGTCAGGCGCGGCGGGGAAGGGGTGTTCGGGGGCCTTGCGGTAATGCACCGCCAGCACCGGCAGATCGAGCACGTGGCTGAGCTCGGTGCAGAGCGAATTGTGGGTATCCAGATCGCCAATCACGAAGCCGCCGCCGTGGAAGAACAGGATCACCGGCGATGGCTCGCGGCTCTCCCGCACATCGTAAAGCCGCACCGGAATGTCGCCTGCCGGGCCGGGGCAGGTCAGGTTCTGGATCAGTGCCATGGGCCGCGGATCAGCTTCGGTCATCGCCTTGAGGCCGAGGTAACCCATCCGCTGTTCCTCGGGCACCAGCGCCTCGGGCGGGGGCAGCGAATTGACCAGCGCGAGGAAGCCCTTCACGTCTTCGCGGTAGAAGGTGTCGTCGGCCATGCGGGAATCCTCTCTGTCTCAGGCCCCTCCCCTCAGGGGAGGGGTTGGGGTGGGGGTTCGACGCCAGCGTGGTACCCCCACCCCTAACCCCTCCCCAACGGGGAAGGGGATGGCAGGGAGGCGTTTAATCGAGAGGTTAAGTCGCGAAATGCCACTTGACTAGCCGCCTTGGCGCTTCTCTTGTGATCTTTGCCGCGTGACAGGTTTTCTTGATTGCGCGGCAGCCCCAGATGATTAGGGGCACCTGACGAAGGCGCAGAGTCAGCCTTACCAAGGAAGACAGATGGCAACGCAATTGGCCGAAGCAGACGCATCCACCAAGAATCACCCCGAATCCGTAGTCGTTCGCTTTGCGGGCGATAGCGGCGACGGAATGCAGCTGACGGGCGGGCAATTCACCCTGTCGAGCGCGCTGGCGGGCAATGACTTCGCGACTTTCCCGGATTTCCCGGCGGAAATCCGCGCGCCGCAGGGCACCTTGTTTGGCGTCTCGGCGTTCCAGATCAACTTCGGCTCGACCGCGATCGATACCGCTGGGGATGCGCCCGATGTGCTGGTGGCGATGAACCCGGCGGCGCTCAAGACCAATCTGGGCGCGCTCAAGCCCGGCGGGCTGATCATTGCCGACACTGGTGAGTTCACCAAGCGCAACCTGGAAAAGGCCAAGTACGAGGTCAGCCCGATCGACGATGGCAGCCTGGCCAAATGGAACGTGCTGGCTTTCGATATCTCCGCGCTGACGGTTGAAGCGGTCAAGCCGTTTGGCCTCGGCAACAAGGATGCGCTGCGCTGCAAGAACATGTGGACGCTGGGGCTGGCGCTGTGGATGTTCGACCGTGACCGGGCGCCGCTGATCGACTGGCTGACGGGCAAGTTCAAGAAGAACCCGCTGCTGGCCGAGGCCAACATTGCCGCGCTCAACGCCGGGCACGCCTATGGCGAAACCGCGGAGCTGGGCGGGCAGCTGCACAAGAGCCATATCGACAAGGTCGAGACCCCGGCCGGGCTCTATCGCACGATCACCGGGGCCGAAGCGGTCGCGCTGGGGCTGGTTGCGGGGGCGCGGTTGGCGCATCTGCCGATGTTCTTTGGCGGCTATCCGATTACGCCCGCCAGCTCGATCCTGCACTATCTGGTCGGGCTCAAGGAATTCGGCGTCACCACCTTCCAGGCCGAGGATGAGATTGCCGCAATCGCAGCAGCGATTGGCGCAAGCTACGCCGGGCACCTGGGCGTCACGTCCAGCTCGGGCCCGGGCATCGCGCTCAAGACCGAGGCGATGGGCCTCGCGGTGATGACCGAGCTGCCCTTGGTGATTGTCAATTCGCAGCGCGGCGGGCCTTCGACTGGCCTGCCGACCAAGACCGAGCAGAGCGACCTATATCAGGCGGTCTATGGCCGCAACGGCGATACCCCGATTCCGGTGATTTCCGCCTGCAGCCCCGGCGATGCCTTCGATTGCGCGATCGAGGCGGTGCGGATCGCGACGCAATACATGACCCCGGTGATCCTGCTGACCGACGGCTACATCGCCAACGCGGCCGAGCCCTGGGCGGTGCCGGACGTGAGCACTTATGCCGAGTTCCCGGTGAAGTACCTCGCGGAACGCAACGGCCCCGACGGCACCCTGCTGCCCTATGCCCGCGACGAAAAAGGCGCGCGGCCGTGGATCAAGCCGGGCACGCCGGGGCTGACCCACCGGATCGGCGGGATCGAGAAGAACCCCGGCACCGGCAACCTCGACTATTCGCCCGAAAGCCACCAGGCGATGACCAACGCGCGCAAGGCCAAAGTCGATGGCGTCGCCAAGAGCATCCCGGCGCAGGAAGTCACCCTGGGCGAGACCAGCGGCAAGCTCGCCGTGGTCGGCTGGGGCAGCACCTATGGCCCGATCCACCAGGCGGTCCGCCGGGCCCGCGCCAAGGGCCAGGATGTCCACCACATCCACGTCCGCCACATCTGGCCGCTGCCGGAAAATTTGGGCGATCTTCTCCGGGGTTACGAGAAGATCCTCGTGCCCGAAATGAACACCGGCCAGTTCAAGACCGTGCTGCGCGACCAGTTCCTGGTCGATGCCCGGCCGCACAACAAGACCAGCGGGCAACCGTTCACGATTGCCGAGCTTGAGGAAGCGATTGAGGGGGCATTGGGGTGATGTTTCGCGCCGCTTCAAATCTCCCTTCCCCGTTGGGGAAGGGTCGGGGATGGGGGTTCAACGCCGAAAGGTCATGCCAACCGTTCGGCGTGGAGCCCCCCCCCCCCCCCCCCCCCCCCC
>JAGXTB010000208.1 GCA_018334165.1 Sphingomonadales bacterium
CTGCGACGCCCTCGGATCGACCTACGACGGCAAGCATGTCGGCTCCTTCGGCGACATCGCGACCTGCAGCTTCTATCCCGCCCATCACATCACGATGGGCGAGGGCGGTGCGGTGTTCATGAACAACGCCAACTTCAAGCGGATTGCGGAGTCGTTCCGCGACTGGGGCCGCGACTGCTATTGCGCGCCGGGCAAGGACAATACCTGTCTCAAGCGTTTCAAATGGAAGCTGGGCGACCTGCCACACGGCTACGATCACAAGTACATCTACTCCCATCTCGGCTTCAATCTGAAGATCACCGACATGCAGGCGGCGGTGGGCCTGGCACAGCTCGATCGGCTCGAGGGCTTCATCGCCGACCGCAAGCGGAACTTCACCAGGCTAAAGGCAGGCCTGAAGGAACTCGAGGAGTTCCTGATCCTGCCCGAGGCTACGGAGCGTTCCGACCCCTCCTGGTTCGGTTTCCCCATCACCGTACAGCCTGGTGCGCCGTTCACGCGCGATGAGCTCGTGCTGCACCTCAACGACAAGAAGATTGCCACGCGACTGTTGTTCGGCGGCAACCTCGTCCGCCAGCCGTACATGCTCGGGCGCGAGTTCCGCACCGTCGGCGACCTGCCGAACGCCAACCTCGTGGTGACCAACACGTTCTGGATCGGCGTCTATCCCGGTCTGGGCGAACCCGAGATCTCCTATGTGCTCGACGTGATCCGTACCTTCTGCAAGGGCCGCGCGTGACGCCTTTGGCGTTCGAACAGCGTCTTGCGGGCGAGCGCGTTCTCGTCACGGGCCATACGGGCTTTACCGGCGGATGGTTGACAGCGTGGCTCGCGGCGATCGGCGCGGAGGTGCACGGGCTCGCATTAGCGCCGGAGACCAGCCCCAACCTGTTCGAGACAGCGCGCCTCGCTGAAATCGCGCGACATCGAATCGGCGATATCCGCTCGACCGACGAGGTCAAGCGATGCATGACCGAAGTCCGGCCGTCTGTCCTGATCCATCTTGCGGCGCAGCCGTTGGTCAGGCGCTCCTATCGCGAGCCTGTCGGAACTTTTGCCGCCAACGTGATGGGTACCGCCAACGTCCTCGAAGCGGCGCGAGCCTGTGGAGTACGGGCTGCCGTCGTCATCACGACGGACAAGGTCTATCGTAACCGCGAGTGGGACCAGGCGTACCGCGAAGTCGACGAGTTGGGCGGCAAGGATCCCTACAGCGCGTCGAAGGCCTGCGCCGAGATGGTCGCGGCGTCCTTCCAGGCGAGCTTCGGATCGGACGGACCCGCGATCGCGACGGCGCGCGGCGGCAACATCGTGGGCGGCGGCGACTGGTCCGAGGATCGGCTGATTCCCGACTTCGTGCGTGCCACGCTCGCGGGGCAGCCAATCGTGCTACGCAATCCGAATGCGACGAGGCCGTGGCAGCATGTGCTGTCACTCTGCCATGGCTATCTGATGCTCGCTGCGGCGCTCCTGGATCGGCCGGACCAGCATATCGGCGGCTGGAACCTCGGTCCGAATGCGGACGAAGTCGTGCCGGTTATCCGAGTCGTCGAAATGCTATCGAGCAAATGGCGAGCCCCGGGGATCAAGGTCGAGCCATCGAACCTTGACGAGGCTCAGCTGCTCGCGCTCGACAGCACCAAGGCACGAGAGAAGCTCAATTGGCGCCCGCCCTGGCCGCTGGAAAAAGTGCTGGATCGCACTGCCGAGTGGTATCGTGACTTCCATGACGGCCACGCCGACGCTCGAGTGCTGCTCGACCGCCAGATTGCAGAATACCGCGATGCCACTAGCAAGGCTGGCACCGGCTGATGGCCAGCGTACTCGTTGCAGGCGGCGGCGGCTTCGTCGGCTCTGCACTCGTCGCAGCCCTTGCCGGCGGCGGGCACGACGTGTCCGTCATGACGACGAGTTCGGCCACAGCGCACCACCCTGCTCGTGTTGTCGGGCTGGATCGATGGCACCCTGAGGGTGTCGCCGCCGCCGAGCCCGCGCCCCGTTACGACTGGATCTTCAATCTGGCGGCTTATGGCGTCGACCCCAGCCAGAACGATCCCAAGTCCTCCCATCTCGCGAATGCCGAGCTTCCCCTGGCTTTTGTCGACCTGGCGCGACGCGCGGGAGCACGTGCGCTGGTCCAGGTCGGCAGCGCTTTCGAGTATGCCGAGCCGACTGGGCGGCGGCGTCTGCTCGAAAGCGACCCCTTGGAGAGGACCAAGCACTATGGGGCCAGCAAGGCTGCAGGCTCGTTGGCTGTCATCGAGGCGTCGCGCGAAAGCCACCTCAATGCAGTCGTTGCCCGGCTCTTCGGTGTTTACGGTGCCGGAGAACGTCCCTGGCGCCTGCTTCCGTCCCTGTACGCCAGCCTGACCAAGGGCCAAGCCGTGCCGTTGTCGGAAGGATCGCAGGTACGGGACTTTCTCTATGTCGAGGATGCGGCGGCCGGTCTTGCATCCCTGGCGACTGCCATTTCCGACGGTTCGCAGACGCCATGCATCGTCAACTTGTGCTCGGGCGTCGAGGTCACCGTCCGGCAGTTCGCGGAAACGGTGGCCGATGTTCTCGGCGCGCCGCGTGAGCTCCTGCGGTTCGGCGCTATACCGATGCGGCCTCACGAGATAGCCTATCTGGTCGGGGATGTGTCGCGCCTGAATCGTATCACACCGTGGCGTCCAGCCCATTCCCTGGAACGCGGCATAAGGATGGCAACGGCCGGGCTGTCGGCCAAGGTTCGGAGTGCAGGCTAGTCATGGACACACGGGAGACCCGGAGAAAGCTGATCACGATATCGGTACCCGTCTACAACGAGGAGGACAACATCTCCTCGCTGATGACGCGCCAGTTAGAAATCGGAGAATTACGCGAATGAAGGTGGTGATACTGGCTGGTGGGTTCGGCACGCGACTGTCGGAAGAGACCGATGTTCGTCCGAAGCCGCTCGTGGAAATCGGCGGCCGTCCGATCCTGTGGCACGTGATGAAGATCTACGCCGAGCACGGTCTGAACGACTTCATCATTTGCTGTGGCTATAAGGGCTCATCGATAAAGTCGTATTTCGCGAATTATCTGCTCGATAGTTCCAACGTCGTGTTCGACTTCAAGTCCAATTCGACGGCTTATTTGTCGTCGAGCGACATCGACTGGAAGGTGACGCTGGTCGACACCGGGCTCGAGACGATGACCGGCGGACGGCTGCGTCGGGTCAGCGAGTTCATCGATGACGATACTTTCTGCCTCACCTATGGCGACGGTGTCTCGAACGTCGACATCAAGGCTCTCGTTGCCTTTCATGCCTCGCACGGCAAGGCCGCGACCGTGACCGCCGTTCCGTCGCCTGGCCGGTTCGGAATCCTCGATATCGAGAGCAATCAGTCTGTTTCGCGGTTCCACGAGAAGCCGGACAACGAGATGGGATGGATCAACGGCGGATTTTTCGTGCTCAATCGCAAGGTGCTTCAATAC
>JAGXTB010000209.1 GCA_018334165.1 Sphingomonadales bacterium
CCACAAGGGCGAGCGGGTCCGCAAAATGCTCAAAAAGGCGGGCATGCGCCTGCTCTTCCTGCCGCCATACTCCCCACGGCTCAATCCCATCGAGGAGATGTTCTCCAAGCTCAAGCGGCTGCTCAGAAAGGTCAACGCGCGCACCATCGACGCAACGTGGAAGGCGCTCGGAAAACTGCTTGATCGCTTCAGCGCCACAGAATGCTCAAGCTACATCAGAGATGCTGGATATGCCTCAACTTAAAACAGAAAGACACTAGACTGTGGTCCAGGCGGTCCACGGCTGGTCCGGGGGGCGCGGTGGCGCTTTACGCGGCCCCCATTCTCCCCCGCCAACTCACCCATGACCGAACAGATCGACCGGCGGGGCGTCCTGCTTGCGGGTACCGCCGGCAGTCTTGGGCTGCTCGGTTGGGCAACATCCGCCGCTGCCATGTCCGCCAGATCGAGTGCTGAAACCATGACCACAGCCCCCGCCGCCAAAGCCCCGCCCAAAGCCCCGCCCAAAGCCTTCGCCTTCGATGTCTTCGGCACGGTGGTCGATTGGCGCACCAGCATCGCCGCCGTGGCCGCGCCGGTGCTGGCTGCTGCGGGGCGCGGGGATATCGACGCCTTTGCTTTCACCGATGCCTGGCGGGCGCGGTATATTGTGGGGATGCGCGCGTTCGGGCAATCGGGGCGGAGCTTCGTCAAGCTCGACGTGCTGCACCGCGAGATGCTCGATGCGGTGCTGGCGGAACTGAGCCTCGATCTGGGCGAGGGTGATCGGCAGACGCTGGTCTTGGGCTGGCACAAGCTCGGAGCCTGGCCGGACTCGGTCGAGGGGCTGACGCGGCTCAAGCAGCGGTTCCCGATCGTCACCTGCTCTAATGGCCATGTCGCGCTGATGGTCAATATGGCCCGCCACGCCGGCCTGCCGTGGGATGCCATTCTGGGGGCCGAGATCGCTCAGGCCTACAAGCCCGCGCCCGCCGCTTACATTGCGACCGCCCAGGCGCTCGATCTGGCGCCGGGCGAGCTGTGCCTGGTCGCGGCGCACCATGGCGACCTGGCAGCGGCGCGCGCGGCGGGGCTGCAATGCGCCTTTATCCCGCGTCCGCTGGAATATGGCGGCGCGCCTGCACCGGACCTCAAGTTCGAGCAGCAATGGGAATACCGCGCGGCGGACCTGATCCAGCTTGCCGGGCAGTTCGGATGTTGAGGCTGCGAATTCGCTTGCCCACCTCCGCCACCGCTTTACTCTGCGCCGGTGGTCGCGCTCACATGGTTCGAAGCCAGGGGGAGAGACTATGACCAGAAAACATTGGGCGCTGGCCCTGACGCTGGCCGGGCTGACCGCTCCGGGTGCCGTGTTGCTCGTCAGCGCCCCGCTGGCGGCGCAGCCGGGGACGGGCTTCAACGGCTGGAACGTCAACTATGTGACTCACGCCAGCGGGCATTTTGCCCGGCAGCGCGACGGGACCTGGGCCGAGTTCAACGACCAGGGGCAGATCATCTTTCGCTTTGTCGAAGTGCAGCGCGATGAATGGTCGGTCTATCTCAACGATCCCAGCCGCAACGTGCAGCTCCAGCTCGACCTCTATCGCCGCAAGATCAGCTATGGCTCCAATGGCGGGCCGCGCAGCGACCTTTACGACATTACCGGCACTCGCCCCAGGGCCTATGAACCGCCCGTAGCTCCGCCGCCGCCACCGCCCCGGACCCGGCCGGTCAATGCCGGACCGATCTGGAACCAGGCCGACGCTGCGGTCAAATGCCCGGTCGTGGGCCATGCCGTCAATGGGCGCTGGACCGGTGGCTGGTGGACCACGCGGATGAACGAAATGTCGGTCTGCGAGATTGCGTTCTAGCGCCGCGATCGCGCAACTTGCTGCACCCATCCGGTTGAGGAGCAGGCCAACATGACCTTCTGGCCGATCACCCTGGCGCTCGCCGCCGCTTACAATCTGGTCATCGGCGGGGCCTCGCTGTTCCAGCCCGGCGCTGCCCGCGAAGGTCGGGTTACCGGGCTGCTCGTCGCGGGGTTCGGGGTGGTCTATGCCATTGCCGCCAGCGATCCGGTGCGGTTTGCGCCGGTGCTGTGGGCGGGGGTGCTGGGCAAGCTGGGGGTGATCGCGCTCTTGGGCCCGGCCGTGCGGAGCGGTGCCTTGCCGCGCGCGCTGGGCTGGGTGCTGGCAGGGGA
Organism: Sphingomonadales bacterium; assembly: GCA_018334165.1. GTDB lineage: Bacteria > Pseudomonadota > Alphaproteobacteria > Sphingomonadales > Sphingomonadaceae > Novosphingobium. Next base: position 2,183 of record JAGXTB010000209.1, read on the forward strand.
TGCGGTGTTCACCGCGCTGTTTCTGGTGCTGCTCTTGGGGCTCGGCTGAGCCGAAGCTACCACCCCCACGGGGTGGGCGGGAGCGGCACCGGCTTGGTCAGGTCAAACTCGACGCGAAAACGCCGCGCGGTGGGGCCAGCCGGGCGGGTGAGTTCATAAGCGAACTGCGCGGCATCCACTTCGACCACCCAGGTGTTGGTGACCGAACGGGTCAGGCCATTGGCGCGGAATGTGGCGATGCTCTCCGCATCGACCGGGAAGGCCTGCCGCCCCGGCGTTCCGGCCTCAGCCGTATCGCCGCCGTACATGGTCACCGCATCGGGTTTGTCATCGGCGTGGCGGTGGTCGTGCTTGAGCCGCAGGCCTTGCGCGGTCCGGGTGATTACCCAGGTGCGCGAGCGGTCATCGCCGACGTGGAACGGCACCTCGATCCGGCCCTTGGTGCAACTGCGGACATGCATGACCAGCGCCTTGCCGGCCATGTCACTATCGGCTCCGGCCGGTTCGCTCGCTACCAGGCGCCCGGCAAAGGCCTTGCCGCACAGGGCGCCGAGCCGGGCCATGAAGGCGTCCTGCGGCGGCGGTGCGGGATCGGCGGCGGTCTGGCAGCCGCCCAGCAGTGCGGCGGCAGCGAGTGGCAGGAGCAGGAATGGTCTGGACATGAGCCACGGCCTAGCCGCCCCATGCCCGCCCAACAATAGCGCTTGGCATCGCGCCTGTGCTCACCCATGCTGCGACAAAGCACAAACCGGGAGACCCCGATCATGACCCCACCGCAGCCCGCACCGGGAGAAGGCAGCGCCGCATCGCGCTGGGGGCTGCTGGCCTTGCTGACCGTGATCAACGTGCTCAATTTCGTCGATCGTCAGTTGCTGCCCAGCTTCGCCAATTTCATCAAGCCCGAGCTGGGGCTGAGCGATACCGAATTCGGGCTGCTGACAGGTCTGTTCTTCATCACTTTCTACGCAATTGCCGGGCTGTTCATGGGCGTGCTGGCCGACCGGATGAACCGCGCCCGGCTGATCGCGGTGGCAATCGCGCTGTGGAGCGCGCTGACCGCGGCAAGCGGCGCGGCCAAGGGGTTCCTGTCAATGGCCTTGCCGCGCGCGCTGATCGGGGTGGGTGAGAGCGCGCTGACTCCGGCGGCTGCCTCGCTCTTGGCCGACCGGTTCAAGTCGGCGCAGCTGGGGCTGGCGGTGTCGATCTATTACCTGGGGGTGCCGGTTGGCGCTGGGGCCAGCCTGCTCGTGGCGGGCTATCTCGGTCCGACGATTGGCTGGCGCAACTGTTTCTACCTGCTGGGCGGCTTTGGCATGTTGCTGGCGCTGGTCATGCTGCTGGTGCGCGATCCGCGGCCCAAGCCGGTTCATGCTCATGGACCAGGCTGGCAATCCCATTTGCGGGTCCTGGCCGAAGCGCTGCTGCAATCACCGGCGCTGGTCATGGTGATCGGCGGCGGGGTGGCGCTGCACATCGCGGTCGGCGCGGCGGCGTTCGACCAGCTGTGGTTCGTCCAGGAACGCGGGTTCGAACGCGCCGAGATTGCCAAGCTGACCGGCTTCATCACCGTGGTTGCCGGGGTCGCGGGCAGCCTGTTCGGCGGCTTTGCCGGCGATTGGTGGTACGCCAACCGCCGCTCGGGCCGGGCGATGATGCTGTTCTGGATGTTCCTGATCCTGGCCCCGCTGACCCTGGCCTTCCGGATCGTCTCGCCGGATTCGCCGCTGTTCGTGCTGGGGATCGGGGTGGGGATCTTCCTGCTCTGCGCTTTCTATGGTCCCTCGGTCTCGACGATCCAGGAACTGTCGCCGCCGTCGGCGCGGGCGACGCTGGTGGCGTTCAACATCCTGTGCGTCAACGCGATTGGCCTCGCGATCGGGATCACCGGGACCGGCTGGCTGATCGACATCTACCGCGCTGCCGGCACCGTGCAGCCCTATACCGCCGCGGCCTTGACCATGTCAGCGGTATCGCTGCTCGCGATCCCGGCGTTCTTCCTGGCAGGACACTGGTTCCACCGCGACAAGGCGCGGCTGGAGGAGCTGAACGGTTAGAGAGTCAGCCCTTGGCCGCGTCGATCGCCTTCTTGTAGGGGATCGCGCCCAGGAAGATGCACAGGCCCATGATGCCGCCGCCGATCATCCCCCCGTCGAGCACCTTGAAGCCCAGGATTGAGCCAGCCGCTGCGCCGATCCCGATGCAGATGATCTGAAACAGGGTTGGTGTGGGACGGGCGTTCATGGGCTGGGTCTCCGCGCTGTTTGCTTGTCCGCGAGATGGCCTGTTCCCGCATGCCAGCCAATGCCATAACCATGGCTGGCGGGCTCAGCTCTTTGGGGGCTTGACCGCGCACCTGGTGATAGCGCGAACGACCTTCCGATTCAGAAATTTGGAAGAAGCGAAATGACAATTTCGAGAATTCTGGCGAATTTTGATTCTGCGTAAGGATGATGATTTTACGAAAAGCGATCAATAGTCCTTATTCGATAGCTGTATAAACAACTGACATGAACAGGAATAAATATTGCCTGTTGCCGATACTGTTTTCGGGGTGATAGCATCCGATTCGGGTCGCGCAGGAGGATACTATGGTAGATCTGCGTGAAACCGAATCCCTAGCCCGGATACATGAACGCTTGGCGGCCCAGCCAGAGGGACTGGAAAGCGATCTTGCCGAACTGGTCGCCTTTCTCGTCGCGAGCGAGAATGATACTCTGGCCCTGATCGCCTACTTGCGCGATCCGTCGGTGGTCCCGGCTTCACCCCCTGGCGGCGATATCGAAGGTGGTTTCGTCATCTACTGGCTGCATAATCTGCGGAAACTGCCGTGGGAATTTCAGCTGATCATTGATACCAACCCATTGCTGCTGCTGGCATTTGAAGAACTGCGCAAACGGGTGCCGCCAAGCCAGATTACCACGCCGGACTACGAATGGCTTGAGAACAAGTACAAGGACTATGGCGCGCCGGGGCCGGACGGGACGATGTACGGTTACAAGAAGTACCAGCAGCTTGATACCGGATGGATGATTTCGGCGCTCAACTATGTCGCCAATGTGCTGGATTCCAACCTGATCCACCCCTTTCCGGCCAGTGGTACCGCGGCGCCGATTGTGCTGACGCGCAAGGATGGCAATCTTTCGCAGGATCCGGTGCTGGGTATCGTTGGCGATTGGGGCACAGGCTATTACACCGATGAAGGCGGTGCCAAGTGTCCGGCGCAGCGCGTGATGGAACAGATTACCAATCCCGCGAAATCACCGCCGATCGACTATCTGATTCATCTGGGCGATGTTTATTATGCCGGCACCGATTGGCGGCCGTTGCCTTTTGAAGAGCGGGACAACTTCTACGATCTTTGGCCCGATCAAAAGAACGGACGAAACTTCACGCTCAATTCGAACCACGAAATGTATGGCGGAGCGATGGGCTATTTCGATGTTGCGCTGCAAGCGAAAGGGAAGTTCGCGGCGCAAGCCGGGAAGAGCTATTTTGCGCTGAAGTACGGCCCCTGGCTGGTGCTCTGCCTCGATTCTGCCTATTATTCGGATGCCGCCAATGGCCGCAAGATGTACATGGCGGGCGCGATCGGCACCCATGTTCTGGACCAGCAGATCAAGTGGGTTGAGGGGTTCCGTGGCCACCAGGGTCCGATCATGGTGATGACCCACCATACCGCTGGTGACACGCTGAGCGGCCAGATAACCGGACTTTACAAACAGGTGCTGGCTGCCCTCAAGCGACCGCCGACCGTCTGGTACTGGGGCCATGTCCACAACGGCATTGTCTATGACAAGCTCGGCGATTTCAGGTCCAAACCGGTGATTACCTATCCGACCAAAGGGCGCTGCTGCGGCCACGGGGCGATCCCGTTTGGCAAGGCCTGGGGGTTGGAGGACAAGCAGGGCAAGCAGTTGCCCAATATCCTTTACTACGCTCACACCCCTGACCCGGACTTGCCCGATACTGGCGGCTCCAATCCGCTCAATCCACGTGTGCGCAACGGCTACGCTCTGGTGACGCTGCACGGCGACGGCGGTTTTACCGAAGCATTCTATGAAACCGGAACCAGCCAGCCGCTGTTTCAGCGCAAATGGGCGGCGGCCGAGCTGGAGGATTGCGACTAGCGCGGATCAGCGGCCCGGTCAGCCCCGCTCCAACCGCACCAGCGCCGTATCGAGCGCCTGGAGAAAGCGCGAGCGGTCTTCTTTGCGGAACGGCGGCGGGCCGCCGATTGCATCGCCGCCGGCGCGCAGGTCGGCCATGATTGCCCGGGTCGCGATCGCTCCGCCGATGCTGGCCGTGGTGAAAGGCTTGCCGGTGGGCGAGAGCACTTGTGCGCCAGCCTTGAGGCAGCGATCGGCCAGCAGGATGTCGGCGGTGACTACCACGCTGTCAGGACCGGCCGCTTCGGCAATCCAGTCATCGGCAGCATCGAAACTGTCGCTCACCACGACCCGCTCGATCAGCGGATGGTCAGGCACCCGCAGCCGCATGTTGCTGACCACCACGACCGCCACCTGGCGGCGGAAGGCGACCTTGTAGATCTCTTCCTTGACCGGGCAGGCATCGGCATCAACCAGGATCTTCGGCATCGGCAGAACGGGGAACGTCAGCGCTTCATATTGTCGAGGCCAGGCAGCACGCCGGGCTTCACGCTGGGCTTGGAAGCGTTCTGCTTGGGTGGTTTCTCCGCTTTGGGCTTGCGCGCTTCGCGGTTCGATTTCTTCTGGCTTTTGGCCATGGACCTGGTCCTTCGCGGGCGGGGTGCCCGGACCGGGCTTGGGCCTTTGCGAAGGGCTTGTCGAGCCTGTTGCGCTCGAGTCTGTTCCACTTGCGTGGAAGGCAACACCGGCCCGCTCCCCCTCCCGGCCACCCATAGGGTAACCTAAAGTT
>JAGXTB010000210.1 GCA_018334165.1 Sphingomonadales bacterium
AGCCCGACCAGCCGCACCGGCTGGGCCAGCGGCAGCACTTCGTCGAGCAAGGCGTGGCCGATGCTTGCGAACTCGGCCTGGCCGGCAACCGGGCGGGGCAAGGAACGCGCCCGGGTTAGCTGGCTGAAATCGGCATGCTTGAGCTTGAGCGTGACCGTGCGGCCCTCGCTTTTCGAGCTTTCGATCCGCTTCCAGGTAATCTCGATGATCCGGGCCAGCACGTCGCGCAGCGCCGAGCCTGAGGAGATGTCCTTGTCGAGCGTGCGCTCCGCCCCCACCGACTTGCGCGGCCGGTTGGCCTTGACCCGGCGCAAGTCGATCCCGCGGGCCGCGCGGTAGAGGTAATCGGCCTGACTGCCGAAATGGCGGCGCAGGTAGGCGATGTCGCACAGCGCCAGGTCCGCCCCGGTCTCGATCCCCAGCGCGGCCATTTTCTCCGCGCCCTTGGGGCCAATGCCGAAGAAGCGCCGCACTGGCAGTTTGGCGACAAAGTCCGCGCCTTCGCCGGGGCGGATCACGCACAGGCCATCGGGCTTGTTCTGGTCGCTCGCCAGCTTGGCGAGGAACTTGTTGTAGGACACCCCGGCGCTGGCGGTCAGCCCGGTCTCCTCCTTGATCCGCGCCCGGATCAGCTCGGCGATGCGGGTGGCCGAGCCGATCCCCTTGAGGTCCTCGGTCACGTCGAGGAACGCCTCATCCAGGCTCAGCGGTTCGACATGCGGGGTGTAATCAAGGAAGATATCGCGCACCTGGCGCGAGACTTCATTGTAGACCGCAAAGCGCGGCGGGCGGAAGATCAGGTCAGGGCAAAGCCGCTTGGCCGTGACCGAGGGCATCGCGCTGCGGCAGCCGAACTTGCGCGCTTCATACGAACAAGTGGTCAGGACCCCGCGCGGCCCGTCGCCGCCCACTGCGATCGGCAGGCCGCGCAGCGCCGGTTCGTCGCGCTGTTCGACGCTGGCGAAGAAGGCATCCATATCGACATGGATGATCTTGCGCAGGCCGGGGGCCTCTTCGCCGGTGTCGTCAGGTTCGGGCGCGGGCTCGCTCATCGCTGAATACGTTAGCGCCAATTGCGCGATAACGAAAAGGCACTGGCCAGCGCGGCCCAATCCGGCCATTGGCGGCGGATGTCCGAGGCCCCGCCTGATCACCAGTCCCGCATTCGCCCCTTGGGCGAGCGTGAATTCGTGGTGATGATGGCAACGCTGATGGCCTTGGTCGCGCTGTCGATCGATTCGATGCTGCCCGCGCTGGATGAGATCGCTCGTGACTTGCAGGCCGGCGATCCCAATCGCCGCCAGCTGGTGGTGGGGGTTTACCTGCTGGCCGCCGCCATCGGTGCGCTGCTGCCCGGGGCCTTGGCCGACCGCTTTGGCCGCCGCCGGGTGCTGTTCGGGGCGCTGGGCTGCTATGCCGCGCTGGCCTTGGTTTGCGCGCTGGTCACCTCGTTCGAAGCACTGCTGGCCGCGCGCGCGCTGCAGGCGCTGACCAGCGCGGGGCTTTCGGTGCTGCCCAGCGCGATTGTCCGTGACCGCTATTCGGGTGACCGGATGGCGCGCGTGCTTTCGACGATCATTCTGGTCTTCATGGCGGTGCCGATGATCGCGCCCTCGTTTGGCCAGGTGATCCTGCTGGTCGCTGACTGGCGCTGGATCTTTGGCGGCACGGCGGTGCTATCGCTGCTGGTGGCTGCATGGGTCTGGCTGCGCCTGCCCGAAACGCTCGACCCGGCCAACCGCCAGGAAATCCATTTTGCCACTATTACCGGCAACATGGTGGGCGGGCTCAGCGACCGGGCCTCGATCGGTTATGTGATCGGCGGCGGCGTGGTCTGGTCGGGGCTGTTCGGCTACCTCAACTCTTCGCAGCAACTGGTCGCCGAACATTTCGGTGCGGGCGACAGTTTCGCGCTGATCTTTGCGCTGATGGCCGGCGGCATGGCGCTCGCCAACCTGACCAATTCGCGGATCGTGATGCGTTTCGGGGCGCGGCGGGTTTCGCATACCGCACTGTTCGCTTTCATCGGTGTGGCCGTGCTGCAAGTCTGGCGCGCGTTCAGCGGGGGTGAGACCATGTGGGAATTCGTCGGCCTGATGGGCGCGCAGATGTGCCTGATCGCCTTCATGGGGGCCAATTTCACCTCGATCGCCTTGCAACCGTTCGGGCGCACCGCCGGCGCGGCGGCATCGGCGCAGATGTTTGTCCGCTCGTCGCTCTCCTCGGTGCTTGGGATTCTGATCGGCCAGGCTTTCGATGGAAGTGCCCGGCCGATTTCGCTGGCCTTGCTGGTGGGCGGATTGATCGCGCTGGTCCTGGTGCTCTATAGCGAACGCGGCCAGCTTTTCCGGCGGCCCAATCCACCTTACAGGCCTGTTCCATGAGCGATTTGTTCGACCTTGCAGTGATCGGCGGCGGCATCAATGGCGCGGGGATCGCGCGCGATGCGGCGGGGCGCGGCGCGAAAGTCCTGCTGCTCGAGGCCGGCGATCTGGCGCAAGGGACCAGTTCGGCCTCGACCAAGCTGATCCACGGAGGCCTGCGCTACCTCGAGCATTACGAGTTTTCGCTGGTCCGCGAATCGCTGAAGGAGCGTGAGGCGCTGTGGGCCATCGCCCCGCACATCATCCACCCGATGCGGTTTGTTTTGCCTTATGTTGAAGGACTTAGGCCGCGCTGGCTGCTGCGGCTGGGGCTGTTCCTTTATGACCATATCGGCGGGCGCAAGAAGTTGCCGGCGACGCGCAGTGTCGATCTGCGCAGCCACCCGGCCGGCAAGCCGCTCAAGGGCGGGTTCGGGGCAGCGTTCGAATATTCGGACGGCTGGGTCGATGATGCCCGGCTGGTGGTGCTGAACGCGATGGATGCCGCAGAAAAGGGCGCTTTGGTGTGCACGCGGACGCGAGTGGAGGGTGCGACCAGGGGCACTGAAGGGTGGGTTATAAGTACCACCAATGGCACTTACCATGCACACGCGCTGGTCAATGCCGCCGGGCCCGGCGTGCTGGCGGTCGAAAGCACGCTGGGCGAGGCACCCGACTATGCGATGCGGCTGGTGCGCGGATCGCACGTGGTGGTGCCCAAGCTGTTCGACCACCCTTATTCCTACTTCTTCCAGCTGCCCGACGGACGGATCTTCTTCGCGATCCCCTATCAGCGCGACTTCACCCTGATCGGCACCACCGACCGCGATCAGCAGCCGGGCGATCCGATCAAGGCGAGCGAGGAAGAGATCGCCTATCTGTGCGAAGGGGCCAGCCGTTATTTCGCCAAGGCCATAACCCCGGCGGACGTCGTCTGGACCTATTCGGGCGTGCGCCCCCTGATCGACGACGGTTCGGGCAAGCCCGAGGCGGCAACGCGCGGTTACCGGCTGGAACTGTCCGAGGCGGGCGAGGGGGCGCCCTTGCTCAGCGTCTATGGCGGCAAGATCACCACCTATCGGCACTTGGCCGAGGAAGCGGTGGACCTCTTGGCGGGGCGCTTGCCCGCGCTGTCAGGCAAGGCCTGGACCACGCAGCAGCCGCTGCCTGGCGGGGACTTTCCGGTCGAGGGGTTGGACGCGCTCAAGGCTGCACTGGCTAGTGACTATTCGTTCCTGGGTGAAGCTGATGTCGACCGCATCGCCCGCGCCTATGGCACCCGTGCGCGGGCCTGGCTGGGCGATGCGCAAGGCTGGCAGGCGCTGGGGCGGCTGTTCGGTGCCGGGCTGACCCAGGCCGAGGTCGACTACCTGGGGGCAAACGAATGGGCGGTCGGCGCCGATGACGTGCTGTGGCGGCGGACCAAGCTGGGGCTGCGGCTGGACGCCGAGCAAAGGGCCGCGCTGGCGGAGTATCTCGGCAGCTAAGCATCATATGCTTACCCTGCCCCAAAACCCCGTTCGTCCTGAGCTTGTCGAAGGATTGTCTTTTCCTTCGAGCCACCCGCAGAAACGCACGAAGAACCAGGACGGTGCTTCGACAAGCTCAGCATGAACGGGTTTGGGGGAGAGGTCAGTTGGGGGGAGTCGCGCTGGAGGCCTACCTCAACCCTTGAATTTCTGGGCGATGACGTACCATTCGGACGAGTCCTTGCGGCTCGCCGGGGGCTTGGCGTGTTTGACGCTCGCGAAGTGCTGCTTGAGCAGCGCCAGCAGTTCGGTGTCGGTGCCGCCTGCCAGCACCTTGGCCACAAAGGCCCCTCCCGGTGAGAGGTTTTCGATCGCGAAATGGGCGGCGAGTTCCACCAGCCCCATGGTGCGCAAATGGTCGGTCTGCTTGTGGCCAACGGTGTTGGCGGCCATGTCCGAAATGACGAGGTCAGGCGGGCCGTCCAAGGCGCCAGCCAGCGCGGCAGGGGCCTCGTCGGCCATGAAGTCCATCTGGAAGATGGTCACGCCTTCGATCGGGTCGGTGGGCAGCAGGTCGATCCCCACCACCGCAGCCTTGGGTGCGCGCTTGCGCACAACTTGCGCCCAGCCGCCCGGCGCGATGCCAAGGTCAACCACCCGCTTTGCGCCCTTCAGCAGGCCGTACTTCTCATCAATCTCAATCAGCTTGAACGCCGCGCGGCTGCGCCAGCCCTGGGCGCGGGCCTTTTGCACATAGGGATCGGACAATTGCCGTGACAGCCAGCGCGCCGAACTGGCGGTGCGTTTGCCATTCTTGCGGAGGCGTTCCGGCTCTTTGCCCTTGCCTCTCATTTGCTTGCTCGCCTAACGGCTCGGGCAACACCGGCCCGCTCCCCCGGCCCGGCCACCCGACATCGTACCCTAAGGGTGGC